>JAHFCR010000010.1 GCA_023249405.1 Peptococcaceae bacterium
TACTCCACCGACCGGTACTGGCTGGCGCCTCACTTCGAGAAGATGCTGTACGACAATGCCTTGCTGGCCCTGGCCTATCTGGAGGCCTGCCAGGCGACTCGCAACTCCTTTTACGGCAAGGTCGCCGGCGAGATATTCACCTATGTGCTGCGAGGCATGACTGCTCCGGAGGGATGCTTTTACTCGGCAGAGGATGCGGACTCGGAGGGGGAAGAGGGTAAGTTCTATCTGTGGACGCCGGAGCAGGTGCGGCAGGTGCTGGGAGATGAGGAAGGCGGGTTCTTCTGCCAGCAGTATGATATCAGTGACGCTGGCAACTTTGAGGGCTACAGCATCCCCAACCTGGTACATAGGCGGGCGAGGCTCTTTGACGCCGGCAACGGTTCTGACAATGGGGCCGGAGGGGGGCTCGGCAGCAAGTCTCCTTGGGATGACGGGCGATTGCTGGAAGCGCGCCGGAGGCTGTTCGCCGCCCGATCATCCCGCATTCACCCCTATAAGGATGACAAGGTGCTCGTCGCCTGGAATGGGTTGATGATCGTCGCCCTCGCCAGGGGGGCCTGGGTACTGGGTGAGGAAGAATACAGCCAGGCCGCGGCCAGGGCAGCGAATTTTCTGCTAGAGCACTTGCGAGACAATAGCGGGCGCATCCTGGCCCGCTATCGGGACGGCCAGGCGGCCTACCCGGCCTATCTGGATGACTATGCCTTCCTGGTGTGGGGGTTGCTGGAGCTTTACCGTGCTACCTTCGACAGCAGGTACCTGGAACAGTCCCTGGCTCTGACCCGGCAAGCGGTGGACCTGTTCCATGACGGCCAGAATGGGGGCTTCTTCTTCACCGGCAGGGACGCCGAGCAATTGCCGGCTCGCACCAAGGAGATCTATGACGGCGCCATGCCATCGGGCAACTCGGTGACTGCCCTAAACTTGCTGTGCTTAGCGCGCCTGACCGGCGATCCCGCTCTGGAGAAACAGGGCATAGAGCAGTTAAAAACTTTTGCCGGAACAGTCTCCGGCTACCCGGCAGGCTATGCTTTCTACCTCTGCGCCCTGGAGTTCGCCCTGGGCGAGCCGTTGGAGATCGTCATCGCAGGAAAGCGGGACGCCGTCGATACCGGGGCACTGCTACAGGTGCTGCGGCAGTCATTCCTGCCCGGGGCGACCGTACTGTTGAAGCCCCCGGGAGAGGATGGAGGGCGCTTGGCGGCTATGGCGCCCTTTGTCACCGCCCAGGGGCCAGTCGACGCACCCGTTAACGGCTACCCGGCGGCAGCCTACGTCTGCCGCAACTACGCCTGCCAGGCGCCTGTGACTGATCCGCAGGCGCTAGCCATGCTCTTAGCCTGACCAGCCGGTCAACCTGACAAGGGACGGTCCTCTCATCGGCTCATTCATGACATGGGGATGGTTCTTTGTCCAGATATTATGTGGTCATGGGGTTGCGCAAAGAACCATCCCCATAATTTCCCCGTGGCAGGCCTGCTGCTTCGGGGGGCATTAGCGTGTGTGCACGTTTTCCCAGGCAGGCAGCTTGGCCATGGCGCTCCGGGCAGCCGCGCAGGCTGCTTGCCGGTCCAGACCCTGGGCCCTCACGATAAAAGCGGTGTAGGAGGCCAGCTTTTCTTCGTAGGACTGCATCGAACCGTCAGGGCGGGCGCAATGGGCACAATAGTCCTTATTCGTGTCGCCATTGGGAAAATCTGATTTCTCTTGCATCGGCATACCGCAGGCAATACAGACCTTCACGCATACCACTCCTCATCATCGTTTTGAAAGAGTTCCATCGGGTTCGGTCTCATTTGAAACGCCTCCTTGGATCAAAATATTTTTACGCCCAATCTCTGAAACTCCTGGCAACCCTTTTCCGTCAGTACATATACTGTCGATTTGCCCTCCTCGCGTAGCAACCACTCCAGTTCGACCAGCCGGGCAAACAGGAGTTCACCTAACTTGCCTCCGAGATGCCCGTAGCAAGACCGGCCCTTTATTTTGCTAACAGCGCACTCTTTTATATACCTCACCCCCTTGCCATAACGCCATTATCTTGCCTTGATCAGGGTCATGTAGTACTGGAGCAGTTCATGCCCATAGCGCTCCAGCACTGATCCCCCCGGGGCGAACAGATCGCTGTTGGCCAGGTAATAATGAACCAGCCCGACCCAACCGTTGAAGACCAGGTGAACCGGCAGGGGCTGGATCGATCCAGCCGTTATCTCCTTCTCTACTGCTTCACTTAGATGAAAGGATGCAGTCGACTGGATCATGATCAGAGTGTTCCTGGCCTCTTCGGGCAGCAGGCGGGCCTCGGTGATCATTCTCGTGTAGAAGGCTTCATGTTCGGTCAAACCCTTCAGATGAGCTGCCAGGACTTCCCGCACCCCGCCTCCGGCGCCGGCCAGCTCATGCAGGCGCTGGTTGATTCGCTTGCCGAACTCCTCGATGGCGGCTGACAGCAGTTCCTCCTGCGTCGAGAAGTGCGCAAAGACTGTTCCGTGCGCCACGTGTGCCGCCTCGGCGATAGCGACGGTCGACGTAGTTGTCAGGCCCTGCTTGGCAAATTGCTCGATTGCCGCCTCCAGGATCCTGCTCCTGGTCTGTTTTTTTTGCTCCTGCCTCTTCGTTCCCGGCATCAGCAACGACCTCGCTTAAATCTCCGGATAGGCCACGCTCTGAGCACAATAATTATTGACTATAAACTCATTGACTACTTACTCATTATAATAGGGGATCGGTTATCTGTCAATATTAATATTGGCGCCTTCTTCCTGCCGGCTGATATTGCCGACAGTATTTCCCGGCCATGAAGAGATGCTGCCAGCTATTAGTTGGTGGATTGCTAAAGGGAGACTTGTCTCTGTGTTTTGCCCACGTTTTGTCCAAACCTGGCAAGATGACCGTCCCCGGCACGATTGTTTCGTCCCCGCGTATTGCCGTGTTTCGCTTGTCTCCACGATCCTCCAACAGTTATAATGATCTGGGAGGATGGACAAAATAATGGCAAGTACCAGGCGTCCCTCCTTGCCAAAAAGTGAAAGCAGGTGGTTTCTTGAAGATTGGCGGGCGTGTCTTTGCCTTGGCTGTGCTCTTTGTTCTGGTTGTTATCCTGGCTGGGATCGCAGGCATCTGGTCGGACTTCATGTGGTTTGCGTCACATGCCTACGGCAGCGTCTACTGGACACTGCTGCTGACCCGTTATGGGGTTGGCCTGCCGATCCTGCTGATCGCTCTGCTCTTCTTTTTGGCGAACTTCTGGTATGCCCGGCGCAACCTGCCGCAAATCAGCCTGCAGGGCGGGGACAGCCGGGTGATCGAACTGGTGAAGAACCCCTTCCGCCAGCTGGCGGCATCCCGGGCCGGTTTCATCCTGGTGCTTGTCATCAGCGCTTTCTTTGCGCTGATCATGGCGTCCCAGGCCGGCTCTCAGTGGGAACTGGTCCAGAAGTTTCTGCATGCCACTCCCTTTGGCCATACCGATCCGGTCTTTGGCCTGGACGTCGGCTTCTATATCTTCAAACTGCCGTTCTACGAGTTGATTCAGTCGCTGCTGTCCACCGCCCTGGTGGTGGCCCTGATCTTTAGCGGCATGATCTACTTTTTCCTGGCCGGGCATGAATTCATGCAGGGCGGCTGGCGGCATTTTTCGCCGGTCAAGCTGCATCTGGCCTTGCTGATAGCCGGTCTGTTGGTGCTGCAGGCCTGGATTTACCGGCTGCGCACTTATCAACTGCTGTTCAACCAGCACCGGGTGTTCTGGGGAGCAGGCTACACCGACATCAACGTGATGCTGCCGGTGCTGAAGATCATGATGGTGCTGGCGCTGGCTGCGGCCGCGGCGGTCTTCATCGGGATCATTCTCGGGAGGCTGCGACCGATCGCCATCGGGCTGGGCGCCCTGATCGTGGCATCCCTGCTGCTCGGCCTGATCTATCCGTGGTTTGTGCAGAAATTTTCGGTTGAGCCGAACGAGTTCAATATGGAGCAGCCTTACCTGCAGCGTAATCTGATAGCCACCCGCACCGCCTACGACCTTGACAAGATCCAGATGCTGCCCTCGCTGCAGGAGATGGGAGACATGCAGCCGGGGCAGGTGAACCAGGTGGTGATCGACCAGCACAAGACTACCCTGACCAACCTGCGGCTCTGGGATTACCGCCCATTGACCCAGGTCTATACCCAGTTGCAGCAGCTGCGCCGCTATTACAACTTCACCGACGTGGACATCGACCGCTACCAACTGGGGGCGAACTACCGTCAGGTGATGCTGTCGGTGCGGGAACTCGATCAGAACAGCCTGCCTGACCAGGCCCAGACCTGGGTGAACAGGCGCCTGCAGTACACTCATGGCTACGGGGTGGTGATGAGTCCGGCCAACGAGATCGACCCGGCCGGTCTGCCCACCTTCCTGGTCAGCGACATTCCACCGACTTCGACCGACCCGGCCCTGAAGGTTACCCAGTCGGGGATCTATTATGGCCACCTGAACGTGAATCCGGTGGTGGTCAATTCCAAGGCCGGCGGCACCGGCGAGTTTGACTATCCGTCCGGTGACAAAAATGTCTACACCAATTACGAGGGGACCGGGGGCGTGCCGATGAGCAACTGGTGGCGGCGCCTGGCCTATGCATTCCATTTTGGCGATATCCGCCTGCTGCTCAGCACCGATATCACCTCGGACAGCCGCATTCTCTACTACCGGACGATTCAGGACATCCAGCGCCTGGCGCCGTACCTCCGGTATGACGCCGACCCCTATCCGGTGATCTCTGGCGGGCGCATCTACTGGATCCAGGATGCCTACACCACGGCCGACCACTATCCCTACTCGGCTATGAGCGGCCAGCTGAACTACATCCGCAATTCGGTCAAGATTGTGATGAATGCCTATGATGGCAAGATCACCTTTTACATCAGCGACCCCGGCGATCCGATCATTCAGACCTACAGCAAGATCTTCCCCGGCCTGTATCAGCCCCTGGCCAGCATGCCGGCAGACCTGCGCGCCCATATCCGCTACCCGGTCGATTTCTTCAACACCCAGGCCGGCATCTATGCCAACTATCACGTGACCGACGCCCGGGTCTTCTACAACCAGGAGGATCTCTGGGCCTATCCGAACGAGAAGTTTTCGGGGACCACCGAGCGCATGGAGCCTTACTACGCCATCATGAAGCTGCCGGGCGGGACTAAGGAGGAGTTCGTGCTGGTGCTGCCCTTCACACCGAGCACCCGGGGCAACCTGGTGGGCTGGATGGCCGCCCGCTGCGACGGCGCCAACTACGGCCAGTTGGAGGTCTACGACTTCCCCAAGGATGCCAACATTTACGGCCCGGCGCAGGTGGAGGCCAGCATCGACCAGGACGCCGACATATCCCAGCAGATCACTCTGTGGGACCAGCACGGTTCCACGGTGATCCGGGGCAACCTGATCACCGTGCCCCTGGCGGGCAAGCTGCTGTACGTGGAGCCCCTGTTCCTGCAGGCCGACCAGAGCAGCCTGCCGGAATTGAAGCGGGTGATCGTCTTCTACGAGGGCAAGGCGGTCATGGAGAACACCCTGGGCGATGCCCTGAACCGGCTGTTCGGTCTCAACGGCACCCCGCAGACCGTCACGCCTGGACCGGCACAACCCGCGGTGCCAGGCGGGGTACCCGCTGGATTGCAGGACCTGGCAAGACGGGCGAACGAGTTATATACGTCAGCCCAGAACAGCCTGCGCGCCGGCGACTGGACCGGCTACGGCAAGGCGATCAACGACCTCGGCCAGGTGCTGCAGCAGATGACATCACCGACCGGCAAGGCTACTCCCTGAGTTGCCAGGAGCGTACTCGGAGAATATTATAAATAGCGACTTGAAAGAGTCTGCCAAAGAATCAACAACAAGGCTGTCCCTATTAGCGGGGCGGCCTTTTTGCTCAGATAGGCGATCGCATCGTGAGTATCCATGTAGGAGAAGGCCGCTTTCATGATTTCGCTCTATCAGATCTAACCGGTTGGTGCCTTACGGATAATAGGCGGTACAAGCAATGTCTGGCGATGGCGTTAATGACTAAAACGCATCCGGTTTTTGGTCCTAAAAGGAAGGCGAATGTGCTCAGGACAATAACTCGGTACGATCGGGCATAAGAAAAATATCAGATCAGTATTGACAGCATTAACACTTGAAGATACTATTTATATAGTAACATGTAGGTACAAGTTGGTATAAGATAATCATGAGGGGGTGACTATCTTCTAAAGCGGATGAACAATCCGTATCCACAGTCAGTGTGGCTAATTATTTTTGCAAGACTTATTGAAGTTGGCGCTCTTTACACTTTGAAACCAATGGGGAGGAACTGGCAATGACCGATGTGAAGTTGGTCGCGCAGGCAATGGGCGAACTCGACGAGGATCGGGTTATGGCGGCCTTGACAGAATTTGTCGCATCAAGTCCTAACGAAGCGGAAGCGCTGAGTGTGGTCAACGCCTGCCAGCAGGGAATGATAGTGATAGGAGAGCTATTCGAAAAGGGCGAATATTTTGTTGGTGATCTGATCTATGCCGGTGAATTGATGGCCAAAGCAATTGATATGATCAAGCCGGTATTGAAAGGCACAGGCTCATCGAAGGTGGGAAAGATCGTGCTAGGCACGGTGCAGGGTGACATACACGATATCGGCAAGAACATCTTTAAAAGCTTGGTAGAATCTGCCGGTTTCGAGGTCTATGACCTGGGGACGGATACGCCTCCGGAGCGTTTCGTGGATAAGGTCAGAGAGGTTAAGGCTGATATAGTCGGGATGAGTGGCGTGCTGAACCTGGCCACCACGGCGATGAAGGAGACCATTGACAGATTGGCTGCTGCTGGTCTTAGAGACGACATCAAGGTCATCATCGGCGGAAACCCGGTCAATGGCGAGGTCTGTAAGCATGTGGGGGCAGATGCCTTCAGCACCAATGCTGCCCAAGGAGTAAAAATATGCCAGGGGTGGGTGAAATAGATGAGCGATCCGGCGAGCTTGATGCGGGAAAGAGTGCAGCTATACAAGGATGCGGCGCGGCATAAGAAAACCAGCCGTGTGCTGAATGTGGCCAACATGTGGAATTGGATAGTCTATGACTCTGGCTACAAGCTCAGCGAGGCCCTGTTCGATTACGGAAAAATGGAAGACGCTCTCTTCAAATTCCAGGAAAAATACCAGTTTGATTATTACAATGATTACGGGATCAGAAACCCTCTGAGGGTGCAGAGCGCTCTGGGGCACACCGATTATATCGTAAACGACGAGGCCAACGCTCTCAATATCCAGGACATCAATTATATGGAGCCCGAAGATTACGACGACATCCTCGAGAACTACTTTAAATTTCTCTGGACAAAATACATGCCTCGTAAATATCCCCAAGCAAATAGTTCCGAATCCAAGGCGATGATGTTGAATGCCTGTCAGGAATTCGCCCAGTTTGGTCAATACGTTGGCAATATCAACCAGCAGTTTGTGGTCAAATACGGTGTACCGCCGGCGCTGGGCTTTGGTACGCCGGCATTCGTCGTCTTTTACGAAATACTGTTCAACTTCATTCGGGGCATTAGGGGCCTTTCTATCGATATCCGCCAGAGGCCTGAAAAAGTGAAAGCCGTATGCGATGCCTTGCGTACGGTGAGCATAGGGCCAGGCCCCACCTTTGCGGCTTTTAAAGCGGCGTCGCAGCATGGAACGGATATGAACAGGGGCCCCGATCTGTTCATGGTGTTTCTTGGACATACAATTTTGAGCAAGAAGCAATTCGAAGTCTACTACTGGCCTTACCTGAAAGAGGTGTTCGATTTTACGGAGCAGTATGACAAGATACTGCACATCTTTGCCGAAGGCGAGAACAGCAGGCTGTATGACTTCTATAAAGAGGCGCCCAAAGGCCACGTGGTCATCCACCTGGAGATGGACGACATGTTCCGGGCGAAGAAGGAACTCGGGGACACCGTCTGCCTGTGCGGCGGCATGCCGGTTGATCTGCTCTATCATGGCACCAGGCAGGAGAATATCGATTATGCCAAGCGCCTGATCGACGAACTGGCTGCCGACGGCGGCTTCATGTTTAGCCAGAACAAAATGGTGTCTTACCCCAATGATTGCAAGGCCGAAAACCTGAAAGCCGTCAACGATTTTGTTAGGGGATACACACTATAAAAGGTGATAAGGAGGCTTTTCCATGACAGAGCAGACCCTATTTACCTATCCAGAGGGTTGGAATGAGTTGTTGGCTGCCCTTGATTTCCTGCCGGAGGAGCAGCGAAACGGTTTCTTGCAAGGTCTGTTGCAGACACTGCTGTTCTGAATCGGTAAATTGACGAGTAATAACCGAGATGCCCTGCCATCGTTCGATGGAGATTGAGACTGCGCCTTCTCCTCGTCAGGAAGAGAAGGCGCAGTCTTACCAGGCTGGATGGTGTTGGTATAACCAGGGGTTCCGGCGGTGGAACTGTATCGGCAACGAAAAACCCATGTTGAAATCCAATTGCAACAGTTGTGGCGAGGGGAGGGTATTGCGTAGATGATTATTATTGGTGAGAAGATCAATGGGGCGATCCCGGGTGTGAAAATGGCGATTGAGGAGCGGGACAAAGAGTTTATCCGTGACCTGGCTGTCAAGCAGGCTGAGGCAGGGGCCGACTATATCGATGTCTGTGCCGGTACCGATCCAGCGATTGAGGCAGATGCGTTAAGATGGCTGATAGAAATCGTCCAGGAAGCCGTAACGGTGCCGCTGTGTATCGACAGCCCCAACCCGCGGGTGATCGAGCAGGTATTTTCGCTGGCCAAACGGCCCGGCATCGTCAACTCTGTTTCTGCTGAAAGAGACAAGTACGATATCATCTATCCGCTGATTCAGGGGACAGAGTGGCAGGTGATCGTGTTGACCTGCGACAACAACGGCATTCCTGCCGATGTCAAGGACCGGGTAGGTATAGCGAAGCGCCTCGTGGAAGCGGCCGGCCAATTTGATATCGCTCCCGATCGGTTGCATATCGATCCGCTGGTGATCGCTCTCTCCACTGATAATCAGTCTCTGTTAAAGTTTATAGAGGCAGCCAGGGAGATCAAAAAAATATATCCATCGATCAAGATCACGTCTGGCCTGAGCAACATCTCTTTCGGTATGCCCTTGAGGCGGGTTGTCAACCAGAGTTTTTTAACTCTGGCCATGTATGCCGGTATGGACTCTGCGATCATGGATCCTTGCAACCAGGAGATGATGGCCGCCCTGCTGGCAACAGAGGCCTTGCTGGGCCGAGACAAGTTCTGTAGGAAATTCTCGAATGCCTACCGCAAAGGCAACATTAGAGCGAAAAAGCAGTAGCCGCATGAATTGACACCCGGCAACTGCTTATGGTGTAATGTCCTATCTAACAGTTGCATGCTGATCGTAAAAGGGGACACCTAAAAATGGGTGCCCCCCGATCATATAAAATTTCAAATTTTAATGCCGATCCAGTTATTACAGATGGCTACCCCTTCATCCGCATAATTGGTAAAGGCATCCGCCCTGATATATTTGAAGGAGTCTCTGTTCACCGGGTTGCCTCCAACCAATATCCACACATGGTTCCTTAATCCGGCCCTGGCTATGGCATCGACAGTTTTTTTCATGCTCTCCACCGCCAGGGTCAGCACGCCGCTCATTGCCAGAATCTGCGGCTTTAGCTCCACGGCATTATCCACAAAGGCTTCTGGCGGCACGTCTATTCCAAGGTCGATCACCTCGAAACCGTCTGCCTCGATCATGCTGGCAAAAATATTCTTGCCTATATCGTGCAGGTCCCCCTGGACGGTGCCCAGCAGGACTTTGCCCTTCTTCGAGGTCTGCTGATTTTCGGGCTTGAAGAGGATCAATTTCAGTGCATTCTTGCAAATTTCTCCAGCCATGATCAGGTCGGCAATGAAATATTCTCCCTTTTCATAGAGAATGCCGACCTTGATCATTCCCAGGCGGATCTGCTCCTGCAGGTAGGCAGGATCCTTCCCTGCCTGCAGCCTTTGCTTGACCAGTTTCAACACTTTATCTTCGTTCAACTGCTCCACTGCTGTTGTCAAGCGATCATCCATCAGGCTCTCCCCCTATGACACTATTGTGTTTGACGGTAGGATGATACGGCCACCAGGTTGCAGTATTCGCCTTTCATATATAATTGACCGAAGCCGATCAGCTTGTCCTGGGCATTTAAGAATTTCTGTTCCACCAGGATGATGGGCTCATCGCTGCCCAGATCCAACAGTTTCTTAAGCTCCGGGGTGGCTTTGGGGGCGCTGATCCGGAGCGTTTTCTTGATCGAAAACAGCGACTGATGTTTGGCTACCATCTCGGGAATGGTGGCATAGTGGATCTCCCTTTCTACAATCGGCTTTCCTCTGTCATAGGGGAGGTACTTGACGTCGTAGGCGACCGGTTTTTTATTGGAGTAGATCAGCCATCTGATCATGACGAAGCTTTTCTTGGTATCTCTAAGCTGCTGGATGAGTTTATCCGGAGGGGCCAGTTTAACCTCCAACAGCCTGATCTCATCCGTATAGTTTTCGATGCAGCTTCTCTCGTTGAAATAGAGGGTATAGCTGTCTATTTCCGGTTCTTTGACAAAATATCCCTTGCCGGGAACGGGGTTGATGAAGCCTTCGGAAAAGAGGATGGACAGCCCCTTGCGGACAGTCGTCCGGCTGGCGTTGTATTCCACTGCCAGTTCATGCTCCGAAGGCAGCATATCGCCTGGTTTGAGCGTCCTATGGTTGATCTTTTCCTTGATCTGGTTAGCCAGATGCATGTAAAGCGGTACACCGATCACTTGGTATAACTCCTTGTTGATTGCTCTCGCCCTATTTGAATTTAAGCCCTATATGGTGGCAGGTAGTATTACTGCCTTGATTGTAGCTTATCCTGCTATCCCGGTAAAGGATTGCCCAAAATACAGCGTTTTCGCTCTCCGAATGGATTTCAATGAAACGCGAGAACCATCCCCGTGTTTCGTTTACTTGATCTCGATGCCGCCCAGGATGGCCGTGGCTTTGATGGCCAGTTTTCTCTTCGATGGCAGGTTACCTTTACGCAAAACCTTGCGGTTCATGATAATGCCCCCCGCTTCCTCGTGGAAGAAGGTAATTCCGCCCGGGATCACGGCTCCTTCGCCCCCCGCCTCCGGGCCCGGAGGCGGGCTGGTGGCCCTCCTTATATCCTCTCAGACTCCAATATTTAGTATACTCCGGAAATATATGAAATACATATAGGGAATGTCATGGTAATTATGAGGGCTGGTGGGTTTGCTTGCTGAGGCGTCCGGTTTTACAACCGGAGGCCACATCTGTTAGACTAGATGGAGCATGTGGCCTGACGGGCAATAATAGCGGGCAATTCCCGTTTTTATTCGATTGGTAAAATGATATAATAATGGTTAAGTTTTGAGGGGAGAGAAAAAATCTTGGCGCGGGAGCGAATCAGCTTTTTCTGCAGCAGTTGCGGGCACGAGACGGGCAAGTGGCTCGGACGCTGCCCCGGTTGCGGTGGCTGGAACACCTTCCAGGAAGCCCCGGTCAAAACCAAGGGCGCCAGGACCTCTTCGGCAGCGGCGGAGCACCCTCCGGAACCACTCATCGGGGCCACTTTCACCGAGGAGCGGCGGTTGCCCACTCATTCGACGGAGATGGACCGGGTATTAGGCGGTGGCATCGTGCCCGGATCGGTAATCCTGTTGGGCGGTGACCCGGGGATCGGTAAGTCCACCCTGCTGCTGCAATTGGCTGCCGCAGTGGGGGAGCAGTCGGGGATCGTGCTCTACGTCTCCGGTGAGGAATCACGCCAGCAGGTGCAGATGCGTGCCCAGCGCCTGGGCATCTGCGGCGATCGTCTCTTCTTCAGCAGCGAGGCTGACCTGGGCCGCCTGCGCAACGCTCTGGAGACGGTGAAACCGGCGCTGGCGATCATCGACTCCATCCAGACCATGTCGCACCCGGATCTCCAGGTGCCGCCCGGCAGCATCGGGCAGTTGCGCGAGTGCACTGCTGAACTGGTGCGGCTGGCCAAGTTCCAGAACTTCAGCTGCTTTCTGATCGGCCACGTCACCAAGGATGGTTCCCTGGCGGGCCCCCGGGTGCTGGAGCACATGGTGGACACCGTGCTCTCCTTCGAGGGAGAGCGGCATCAGAACTTTCGACTGTTGCGGGCGGTGAAAAACCGCTTCGGGGCCACCAACGAGATCGCTGTCTTCACCATGGGAGAGGCGGGCCTGGCGGAGGTGGCCAATCCCTCGGCCCTGTTTCTAGACGGTCGGGCAGCCGATATCCCCGGGTCTGTGGTAGTGGCTGCCTTGGAGGGAACCAGGCCGGTGCTGGTGGAGGTCCAGGCCCTGGTCTGTCCTACGGTCTTCGGGTCGCCCCGGCGGGCGACCACCGGTGTCGACTACAATCGGGTGGTGTTGACCGCGGCGGTGCTGGAGAAGCGGGTAGGCTTGAATCTGGCCAATCAGGACATCTACGTGAGCGTGGTGGGGGGGCTGAAGGTGATCGAACCGGCGGTGGACCTGGGGGTTGCCTTGGCTCTGGCTTCTAACTTCCGTAACATTCCGGTGGATGCGGGCACGGTAGCCCTGGGCGAGATCGGCCTGACAGGCGAGGTGCGGGCCTGCGGCCAGGTCGAACAGCGCCTTCGGGAGGCGGTGCGCCTAGGGTTCCGGCGATTTGTCATTCCGGAACGCAATATAGAGATCAGGGAGCGCTATCCGGACCTGGAGCTGATCGGTGTCAAGACTGTCCGTGAGGCTCTGGACCGGTCATTATGACCGATTGTGCTCTCCTAACTTATTGATGGAGGAAGAGGGTATTGAAAGAAGATCTGCAGCAGGAGGAAAAAACCAGAGAGGAACGGGCGCCGAAGGGGCGCGGTTCCAGGGATGCGGCGCGGGAGAAGGAGCCGGCATCAGATGCCGCCGGCCGCGTCCGGTCCACCGCGTCACAGGCGGCGCCGGCTACAACTGTCGTAACGGGTGCATCAGAAACCGGCTTCAGTGGTGAGCGGGAGCGAACGTCGGGGGTGCCCGAAGGGCGAAAAAAGGCAGAGAAGCAAGAGGCCAAGAAAGAGAGCCTGACAGCCGATCTCCGGCATCCGGTCTCCGATTCAACTGGCTCTGAGGCTACCGGATACTCTCTGGGGGGGGCGGGCAGTCCACCTGCGCACAGGGAGCCGGCTGGCCGGGAGCAGCGGGACCTGCCTGCCAGGGAGATCCGCGATTTTCGAGAGGTCAGGGAAGCCCGTGAGCAGAAGGAGTCACGGGAGGAGCGACCCGAAAAGTTGAAGGAAGCCCGGGATGATCGGCCAGAGAAGCGGGAATTCCGTGACGAGAAGGAAGAAATGCTAAGGGCCTTGAAGATGCTGGCTCCGGGTGCGCCTCTGCGGGAGGGGTTGGAAAGTATCCTGCGGGCGAAGATGGGCGCCCTGATCATCCTTGGTGACAGCCCGGAGATTCTGGAACTGGTGGAGGGGGGGTTCCGGATCGATACCGAATTTACGCCCCCGAACATCTACGAACTGTCCAAGATGGACGGCGCTATCATCCTGAGCCAGGATGCCCAGCGCATTCTCTACGCCAACACCCAGTTGGTGCCAGACCCCCTGATCCCCTCGGAGGAGACCGGGATCAGGCACCGCACTGCCCAACGGTTCGCCTGTCAGACTGGCACGATCGTGATCGCTATTTCCCATCGGCGGGGCGTGATCACTCTTTACAAGGGGTCATCCCGCTACATTTTCAAGGAGATCGGGGCGATCCTATCCAAGGCCAACCAGGCAATTCAGACCCTGGAGCGGTACAAGCGGGTGCTCGACAAGGCCCTGGTCAACTTGACAGCCCTGGAATTCGAAGAACTGGTGACTGTCTTTGATGTCGCCAAGGTAGTACAGCGGGGCGAGATGGTGCTGCGGATTGTCCGGGAGCTGGAGGGCTACATCGTCGAGCTGGGGGTTGAAGGCCGCCTGGTGACCATGCAGGCGGAAGAACTGGTGGCCAATGTGGAGGATGAAATCTTCTACGTCGTTCAGGATTACCATGCTACCAGCGACAAATCGGTTAGCGAGATCAAACAGTACCTGAGCAACTGTTCCTCTGAAGAGTTGCTGGAACTGTCCAACTTCAGCCGCGCCCTGGGCTATGGGGCCGCCTCCGGCATTCTGGACCTGGCGGTGTTTCCCCGCGGCTACCGGATCCTCCACAAGATACCCAAGTTGCCGACTCTGATCATCGAAAACCTGGTCCAGGCTTTTGTCAGGCTCCAAAATATTGTCAAGGCTTCCATCGAGGAACTGGACGCAGTGGAGGGGATTGGCGAGGCCCGGGCCCGGGCAATCAAGAACGGTATGCGCCGTTTGCAGGAACAGGTAATGCTTGACCGCTACATGTAGCAACGAACATGGCTCAAAGACGAACTGCCGACAGGTGAAGCTTTGTCAGGAGCTATCGGCCCTGGCCCGGTCATCGATTCAGGTAAGGTTGAAGACCCGAAGAGTGGTGCAGGTTTTGTGTTCCTTGAGAAAGATGTCGTAGAGGTTGAGGTCGAGGAGGTTGCAGAGAGCGGTCAGGTAGAAGAGGGTTCGCCCGATCTCGGTTTCGACGATCTCCCGGCAGTTGGGGCAGAGTTCGCCCAGCAGGTGGCTTTCGAAGTAATCCTTGAGGTCGAGGAGCGTCACTTCAGGGGGAATCTGTTTCTTCTTGGCTTCCACCTGGATGCAGCCACACCCGGTAACCGATTTGACGGTAGCCCTATTGGTGCGGGCCGCAGCTTCCTGAAGTTTCGAGAGGACGTCCAGAATACTGTGGTGGCGCATCAGCAGTTCGGATACTGTATTCTGGAATTCATCACATATCAGATCCTTCATTGGCGCCCAGGCCTCCCCACGGTTGATCAATCATTGAGTTCATTATAGGGTCATGTCTCGGGCGTTGTCAATTCTGTCTTGACCGCCGTCATGGCGTTGGCGGCGGATAAAGAGCGCTCCTTATCTCTCACGGAGATTTAGGGGTGGTTAGCTCCTGGATGACTTGAGGGCTCACGCTTGCGGTTGTTACGCATCTTACGTATAATGGAGTCAGAGTTTATCCAGAATAAGGGTATAACAGTAATTATGGAAGGGAGGTGAAAAAATGGCACAGCGTATTACTCAGATTATATTAGCTTTGATCGGGGGAGGAATTGGATTCTCGATAAGCTATCTGCTCAGGGGTCTCGACTTCATGAGGAGCCTCATGATGACGACCGGCTACGGCTGGTATATCATCGTCTCGGCGATCGTGCTGTTGTTCGCAGCAATCACTTTCGTGATTGCCCCCTGGTTGATCCGGATTGTGCTGCAGATGGTCAGATTTTTTGAAAACGCCCTTCAGCGTACCCCGATGCAAGATCTCATTGGCAGCGCTTTTGGAATCATCGTAGGTCTTGTGATCGCCAACCTGTTAGGAGCTTCCCTGAGCCGCATTCCCGTAGTTGGCTCGTACGTAACCGTGGTGGCCAGCCTATTGTTGGGTTATCTGGGATTAAGCGTGGGTTTGAAAAAGAAAGACGACATGGCGAACCTATTTGCCTTTTTCCGTATGGGCAAGACAAAGACCGACAGCGGTAAGGGAAATTTTAAGATCCTCGACACCAACGTCATCATCGATGGGCGAATTGCCGATATCTGCCGCAGTGGCTTCCTGGAAGGGACGCTGATCGTTCCCCGCATTGTTCTGGAAGAATTGCAGCACATTGCGGATTCTTCCGACTTGCTAAGACGCAATAAGGGGCGCCGCGGCCTGGATATTCTCAACAAGATGCGCAAGGAACAAATAATTAGAATTGACGTGCGGGACTTTGAGAATCTGGAAGGCAGCGAGGTTGACGCCAGGCTGCTGAAGATAGCCAAGCGCTTGGATGCTCCCATTGTCACCAATGATTACAACCTGAACAAGGTGGCGGAACTGGAGGGCGTGAAGGTGCTGAACATCAACGAACTGGCCAACGCGGTCAAGCCACTCTACCTGCCCGGCGAGGAGATCGGGGCGGTGGACGTGATCCGGGACGGCAAGGAAGTTGGCCAGGGGATCGCCTATCTGGAAGATGGTACCATGATCGTGATCGAGAATGGCAAGCGGTATGTCGGACAGAACATTCCGGTGGTTGTCACCAGCGTGCTGCAGACCTCGGCGGGGCGAATGATCTTTGCCAAGCCGAAGCTGGCGGCCAAGGATGCCTCTTCGCATCCTCGCCGCTATCATGAGGTGAAAGTGATTGGATAAGGTCGGCGGCGTGATCGTGGCGGCCGGTCGGGGTGAGAGGATGGGCGCTCCCATCAACAAGGCGTTCCTTCCTCTCGGCGGCCGGCCGTTATTTTTGCATAGTGTCCTCACTTTTGAGGCTGCACCTGCGGTGGATACCTATGTGGTGGTCTCGCACCCGGAGGATGCAGCCTTCTGTCGCGCCCTGTTGGCCCCCTATGGTTTGCGAAAATTGGTTGCCGTGGTTGATGGAGGGGCGATACGGCAGGAGTCCGCGGCAGCGGGCGTGAGATCGCTGCCGGATGTCTGCTGCCTGGTAGCCGTACATGACGCCGCCAGGCCGCTGTTGTCCCTGGAGCTATTGCAGGGGGCGGTGGAGCGCGCACGTGACGGCTCCCGGTCCAGTAGTCCGGGCACGGGCCCGGCAACGCTGGGCGCAGCCCTGGTGGTGGCGGTGCCGGCCAAGGAAACCATCAAGCTGGTGGACGAGTCCGGACAGGTCAGGGACACACCGGACCGCCGCAGGCTGTGGGCCGCGCAGACTCCACAGATCTTCCGGCGCGACCTGTTATTGAGGGCCTATGCCGAGGCGGAGCGTGACGGCTTCGTAGGCACGGATGACGCCTCCCTGGTGGAGCGACTGGGAGCGCCGGTTGAGGTCTACCAGGGGGAGTACGGCAACATCAAGGTGACCACTCCGGAGGATTGGCGCATGGCACAGGCCCTGCTGGAGCAGAGGGCGCTGGTGGTGCCTGTATCTGCGGAGCGTGGGTTCGTGCCGGCAGCAGCTGCCGTGGCGGCGCCAGGCTCAGTTGCCTCTGGTCTGGCCAGGCCGGCATCGGTGCGCGTAGGGATCGGCTACGACGTCCACCCCTTTGACTCCGGACGGCCACTGTTCTTGGGAGGAGTGGAGATTCCGGAAGGCCCTGGCCTGGCCGGCCACTCGGATGCGGATGTCGCCCTGCATGCGTTGATGGACGCCTGCCTGGGCGCCGCCGGGCTGCGGGATATCGGCCAGCACTTTCCTCCTGGAGACCCCCGCTGGAAGGATGCTCCTAGCCTGGCCCTGCTGGCATCTGTCCGGAGCATGCTTGAAGCGGCGGGATATACAGTCAATCAGGTCGATCTGGCTATTGCCGCCGAGACTCCCCGTCTGGCGCCCTACGTTGAACGGATGCAGCAGCGGATCGGTGTGGTGCTGGGCATTCCGCCAGGCAATGTGGGAATCAAAGCGACCACCTCCGAGGGTCTGGGATTTGTCGGCCGCAAGGAGGGCATCGCCGTCTGGGCAATCGCCACCGTTGTTAACGGTTGATCTCGTGCTCCAGCTCTTCCAGGTAGGCCAGCCGGTGTTTGAGAGAGGGATGGGTGGAGAACAGCTCGGTGATGGTCTCTCCGGCGCTCTGGGCGGAGGGGATGATCAGGAAGGCGCTGATCGCATTTCCCTGTCCCTGCCCCAGTCCTTGGGCCCGGGTCAATTGGGAGCCGCTGATCTTGATCAGGGCGCTGCGCAAATTTGCCGGGGCGCCGGTCAGGTAAGCGGAGCCGCGGTCGGCGGACCCAAATGAACAGCAGGTAGAGGGCGGCCAACAGGAACATGGTAAAGAACATTCTGGCGGTCAGCCCGGGATCTCTGGGAACCTGTCGCATGTTTTCACCTTCCTAATATATACCAATGGCACCTTCAGACAGACTTCGCGCTGTATTCTAAGCCTCATCGGGCGGTGTGTCAATTGCGGCTTTACCTGCTAGCAGAATCCTGCAGCCGGTAGCCGGAGTATCGAGTTTTAATTAAGGTAACATTAGTGAGAATAAGGGTTAACGGGGGATAGAGCCGCTCATAAAGGCGGCGATTGCCACAATGATGGCGACAAGTATGCCGATGATGATCGCCAGCACGAAGAAAGAGGCGATAGTGACCAGCAGCACGCCGATCGCCGGGCCGGTGTCGAGTTGCTGGCTCTCCCTGATCGCCAGCACGTTCAACGCCAGGATCCAAATACCGGCCACAAATCCGGCCACACTGCCCACCAGCGAGGCGGTCGTCTGGCCGAGCAGCAGCGCCAGGGCGGAGAGGGGAACGCTCAGCAGGTACGGAGTCATAGCGAAACCGAGGGCAGCCAGCATGCCTGCCAGGGTGCCCGTTCCCTTGAACAGCTTGCTGAATCCGTAGTAGATGGCTCCGGAAAGGAACCATGACAGAGCAGCAGCCACCAGTATAAAAGGAAGGAAAACAGCAGGATTGCTCAGACTGGTCAGAACCTTGGCCAACTCCGGGTCTGATAGATTGGCGTTCGACGCATTGGCGGTTGCCAGGCTTACGGCTCCGTTCAATAGCGCCAGCACCACTACCAGGAGCAGGCCCTCTTTCCATAGCTTTTTTTCGGCAACCTCCCGCAGTGCCCGTCCCGGCTCTGCGATCACGCCAACCAGATACTCCCACATTCCAGCAGCCTCCCCTAATATTTTAAGGTGGTATAGGCAGGCGGCAGTTGCTGCGGGGCATAACCCTGCAGCAGGCTGGCCGCAGCCATCAGGTCCGGTACGTTCCCCAATGCGCCCAGGCCCCTGAAGATGTCTGTCAGGCCGGGTTTATGATATGCCACCGCCTGCGGCGAGGCTATCCCGGCCAGTTTGCCGGCCAGAGCCACCGATTCATGCAGGCCTCCCAGCTCATCCACCAGCCCGAGTTGTTTTGCCTGGGTCCCGGTGTATACCCGCCCGTCTGCCAGCTTCCGGACCTGGTCCTCGGGCAGGTTGCGGCCCTGGGCCACGGCTTGCACGAACTGTTCGTAGGTGTCGTCGATGATCCCCTGCATGATGGCTGCCTCTTCGGGAGTGATCGGGCGGTCTGGTGAGAGCATATCCTTGTGGGGGCCGCTCTTGAAAACCTGCTCCTTGTAACCGATCTTGCCGTAGAGGTCCTGCAGGTTGGGGACGGTGGAGATCACTCCGATGCTCCCGGTGAGGGTGGACGGGTCGGCCACGATCTTGTCCGCAGCCACCGCCACGTAGTAACCGCCCGAAGCGGCGGTATCACCGCAGGAAACGACCACCTTCTTGCCGGATTCCCTTAGACGTTTCAACTGGCTGTTTAGTTCCTGGGAAGCTGATGGGCTGCCCCCGGGTGAGTCGATCCGCAGCACCACCGCTTTTAGGCCCTGGTCATTGGTGGCCCGCTCCAGGTCCTGCATCGCCTGATCGGAGCCGGAGCCGCCGGTGAGCGAGGATGGACTGCCAAAGCCGATCGTTCCCATCAGGTAGATCACCGCCACCGTGTTGCCGCTGCTGGTGCGGGCCTTCGTTCCCTGCGCCTGCTGTGGCGCTCTGGCATAGGAGACCGCCACGGCGATCAGGGTGACGGCTATGGCTGCGATAAAGATGATCAGTCCGGTATGTTTGGAGCTCAAGCTAAAGCACCCCCATCATTCTTTGCGATAGCACCGGAGTGTTTGGACGGTTCTCCCGGTGTGTTCCTCTGTCTGTAAATAGTATGAGCCGGCCGGGTTGCCGAATACTAGCTGAAATATTCCCAGTTCAGTCCGGCGGCCTCCTGGACAGTCAGGAGTTCCCTGCCGGCGGCTGGGAGGGGTCGGGCAGGTAATCGTGCAGCAGTTTGGCCCGGGAGATCCAGATGAACTTGGAAGTAAGCTCCTGGTGCCCCTGCCGGAAACGGTAAATGCCCGACGGATGATAGACGGCCAGCAGCAACTGCTGTCCGACCATGTACAGCCATTGCAGCACCGGGTTACCAAACTCCCTGACCTCAAAACCCAGCGACCGCATGCCCTGATGAAAGAGAGTGATCGCATAATAAGCCTTGACGCTGGGCGTATTCTGCCCGGCTGCCACCAGGGCGGCCAGATAGGCCAGATCGCCCCCCAGCCCCTTTTTGATAGCTATGGTCGCCTTGACCCGGCTGCTGTATTTGAGTTGCAGCTTCAAGGCAGACCGGTTGGACAGGTGCAGTTCGCCCAATAGATCGCCCGGCCTGATCTGCGTGCCGTCCTGCAGTTCCAGGCCCGGCCCGCGATAATGATGGGCGTTCAGGCGGAACAGGCCTCCGGGTTGGATCTCCTGAATCTGATAGAAAAAGGCGAAGGCCTTCTCCCAGAGATCCCACACCGACAGCAGCAAGCTCCGCCAGAATGATTCTTCCATACTATCTAGTGACACCTACCCTGTATTTGGCGATGATCATCTAAAAGTGCCATCTTCTGCTGCATTTTGTAGTTTTTCTGTACTTCGTTGCCGTCCGGTTAAAATCCTGCTTATTACAACGGGCGCATGTTGAGTTGCTGTAAATATTGCCAATGCCAGCGCCGGGAGATCCCCTGTTAGTGTTGCACGCCGTCCGGTTAAAAATTAGTTCGGGGGAGAAACCTAACATGCAGGAGGAGGTGATTTTGAATGATCATGCTGATTGATGATTATACCCTTGACCTGGTTGATATGGAGGCGACCGAAGAGGCCTCCCAGGATTACCTGCGGCTTCCTGCCGCGGAGGATTTCGCCAGCACCTGGTCACGCAGCTTTCCAGTCCAGTATCCGGCGCAGGGCCGATAGGCCGGCGGGCAGAAAATAAAAAACACGGCCCCACATTCATAGGGACATATTGTGAACAAAGTCTGTATGTATGAGGCGGACGGCGAAAGTCGTTCGCCTCATGCGCTTTCTATGCAATGTTTTCTTCGTCTGTATTTTCTCTTCGACCGGCTCCACGCTGTCCATCACGCCCACGTCGCGGTAGATGATGCGGATGCTCTGTAATTCTGTATTTGATTTGCAATCTGCCATGCCAGCCGGAAGCCGTGAATAAAGCTGTCCGCTTTCAGTATGTCGTTCACATGCTTCGCCTCCCTTCAACGACACAGAATACCATCAATTTCAGCCAATAGCTATCACTCTTTTAAATATATCTCCCAATTTCTCAGGCGTGATCTATTTTTTGAAGATTGTCATAAATCGTTGTATGCTGACGACATAAAGAATTTTAAATTTCAGACGATATATATTTACTGGCCCTAATCCCGCAGGAAGGAGGAACGCCAATGAAAAAGCTCAAAGCTCTAAAACGCGACCGCGTCAACCGCGCGCTCGAGAGTATATTCGACTATCCGCTGACCATCATAGAAGCCCCCATCGGTTACGGCAAGACCACGGCGGTCAGGGAATTCCTCGCGTTAAAGGACATTCCTGTCGTATGGACCTCCTTTTTATCCGAAGACGAATCTGCGGCGTCATTTTGGGACAGGCTTGCCGCCGAAGCCAGCAAATTTGACCAGGCGGCGGGGAGCAGGCTCAAAAGCCTCGGCTTCCCCTCCGACGCGCCGCAGACAACAACTATTATAACGATTCTAAACGAATCGGATTACAAAGCAAATACCACGCTTGTCATCGATGATTTCCACCTTGCTAAGAGCATGCGGGTCACCGCGCTTTTCAGGCGATTTGTCATGGAAATACCGGACGATTTTCATATTGTCTTCATCACCAGAGATACGACAAACCTTGACATAGCGGAGCTTTCCGCCAAGGGGCGGTGTAACCTTCTGCCCCAGCAGACGCTCAGATTTACCGACAAAGAGGTGCACGACTACTGTGTGTTCATGGGCTTTACGCTTTCTGAGAACGAAGTGAAAAAGCTCTGCGAATATACGGGCGGCTGGATATCGCTCATTTATCTCATCATGCTGGGCACTCAGCGGGGGATACCGATGGGATATAACAGCGCCATCGACTCCCTGATTGAAAATGTCCTCTACAACGCCTATGACGAGCGCATCCAAAGTTTTCTGCTCCGGCTTTCCATTATGGACAGCTTTACTGTGGAGCAGGCGCTGTTCGTGACGCAGGAGCCTAAATCGGAGGAGTTCCTCAAAAAGCTCAGACGGGAAAACGCCTTTATCACCCTTGATGAGGCATCGGGAGAATATAAAATCCACGACGTGCTGCGGGATTTCCTTAGGGCAAAGCAGAAGGACGAAAAAGAGCGCCTGTCGCGCTATCGGCTGCTCGGCGAGTGGCACCTGACGCATAAAGCGTATAAAACGGCTTACGAAAACTTAAACCGCGCCCGCGATACGGAACGCATCCTCGAGATTTTAGATAATCCGGACAGCGTGACCAACTACTTCGCGGAATTTGAAGGCTCTTTTGAAATGTTTGCCGCGATATCCCGCGAGCTGCTGTATCAATACCCGCTGGCATATCTGCAATACATAGGCCTGCTTCTGACGAGCGGCGACCCGGAAGCCGCCGCCGAAGGCGCTATTCGTCTTGACGAGCTCCAGGCAGTTTATGAGAGAATGGAAAACATCCCTCCCGAAAGAAAAAACCGCGTTCTCGCGGAGGTGAGCGGCATACGCATCTTCGCCGTGTTCAACGACACGGAGAAAATTGTTGCCTGCGCAAACGAGGCGCTTGCACTCCTGGACGGCGGTTCGTCGGTCCTGTTCAAGCACGAAAACGAATTTACCTTCGGCACCCCGCATTTCCTGTATTCATATTACCGCGAACCAGGTCGGCTCAAGGAAACGGCGGACTTCATCGCCGACAGGTTTCCGGGCGTCGGACTGCTGACAAACGGTTTAGGCGCCGGCTGCGATTATTTAACGCTGGCCGAATACGCGCTTGAAACAGGCGGCGAAACGGCTGCGGAGCTAAACGCCTTCAAGGCCATCTACAAGGCAAAGACCAGGGAGCAGACCAGTATCGGTATCTGCGCGAACTTCACGCTGATCCGGCTATATATCTATCAGGGCAAAATCAATGAGGCGCGGGAGCAGTTCAGGCAGCTTGAAGGGGATGTATCAAAGGAAAACAACGCCATCTATAACACCGCCCTTGAGCTGATAAAGGGGTACGCCGCCGCCTGCCTCGGCCGGCCGGACAGCATCCCTGCATGGTTGCAAACGGGCGACATGTCTCCGGCGCATTTCATGTACCAGGGCCTTGCCTTCAACTATATTGTCCACGGCAAGGCAGTGCTGCTCTCGAAGGACTATATCCGGCTCGAAATGCTGGCCGAGGAATGCGGGCAGTATTTCTCCATCCTCAGTAACCAGCTCGGCTTCCTGCACAACCGGATATTAAGGGCGGCGGCAAAATACCGGCTGTACGGCATGGATGCGGGAAGCATTGAGCTGCGCGGAGCCCTCGATGAAGCGCGTGAGGATCATATCGTCCTGCCCTTCGCCGAATACGCGCCGGATATCCTTGATATGGTAAGGCGCATCGCACATTCGGATTCAAGGGATACATACATACAGGATGTGCTCCGTTCCTGCGAGCGGTATATGGAGAGCCTCAAAAGCGCGTCGCAGATCGAAGTGCCCCTGTCGGCCAGGGAAACAGAAATCCTCGCCCTTGCCGCCGAGGGCTTAAAGCGCGACGAGATCGCCGGGCGGCTCCATGTGACCGCCGGCACCGTACAGGTTCATCTGCATAACATCTACGGCAAGCTGGAGGTAAACGGCAGGGCGGCGGCCATAAAAAAGGCTCAAAAAATGAAACTTCTTTGATTTTCTGATCAAAAGATATACCGAACGGTATATTCTCAAATAAAAAAAGTCCTCTATACTTTTTCAGTATGGAGGATTTTTTATTTCTCCAGGCTGCATGGGCGAGCGGATGATGCAGTCATCGACCAGCCCGCTCTCGCTCAAAGGAGGAATTTACGCGATGAGTAAGATGCTGAAGGTCACACCCAATGACGACTATACCCTGCTCGTCGAATTCGAGCACGGCAATAAAATTATTTTCAATATGCGGGAGCATATCAAGACCCTGCCTTTCAGCAGCTTGGAGGATCTAAGCCGCTTTAAGGATATCACGCTGGAGGAAAAGGCCATCCGCTGGCCCGAGCCGATACCGGGTGAGAAAAGCATATATCCCCCGCGCATTACGGTGGACAACATGCTGTTCACCATACGGGAATAAAAAGGAGGAAACGATATGAAAGCAAAACGATTTTTAAGTGCAATACTGTGTACCTTATTAATGTTGACGCTGCTGCCCGTGACGGCACAGGCTGCCAGCCTGGCAGACCTCCTGAATAAACTCCCGGAAAGCCAGCCCGGTAATTTTACAGTTAGATGGTATAGTGCAAAAAGGTACCTACACAAGCCCGGATCGGGGCCAACTTTTGATTTTACTAGTGGATCGGTTGATAAAAATGCATCGGACGCCGCCTTACAAAGTTGGGGCACTTCTGTTCCCCTGGGGCAAGAACAGATACCTGATTTAACCTTCGATATGACCAAGTGGCAGCCGGATCCTGAGTATCAGACATTTTATATCGGACAAACACCAGGGCCGAAATACAACTGGAATTGGTGTGAAGTGGAAGGGTTTATTAAACTGCCCGACCTCTACTATATAAAATGGTCCCCTGTTGGTATTGATCCTTTACAGCACAGTGATGTTACCTTTGACCTGGAAATTCCAGATAACGGAAGAAATCTTTCCCCCGGTACGTTCGTGCCCTTCCGCTTGCACATCAAATGTTATGAACCCGATCAAAGCAAATTGAATGCTCCGCTTTCCATTGCGTTCAATTATACTTGGTCGGTTGGGGGGGATAAAACAACGATACCGGCAGAAAACATTTTTGGAACCCTGGAGTTAAAGGATATGCAGCCCTTTTTTCAGCTGGATGCCCAAAAATATACCCTGACCCTGGATCCAAAATACAGCTCTTTCAATGTTGATGCTTACGAATATGGCCTTGCCGGCGGGACGGATTTTCGGCCCCTGTCGTTTGGAACAAATCGTCTTGAACCGGGCAGCGGGGAGGTAATTGTGCGTTATAAGAATCTGATTATTGCTCACCCGTCTATCACCATCGGTGCCATCACTATGCCTGCCGAGGGCAGTTTACTGGTCACCGGGCGCACCCCCGCCACAGCTTTCCTGGCATGGTTCGCCCCGCCCGGGGACACGGCGCCGGCTTCATATGATATTTACCGTCAAAAAGTCGATGTGGCGCAAGGGTTCACTCCTTACCTGGCAATTGCAACGATTAATGTGTATGATAAGGCACTGAAGATAGGATCGACCTCCGGCCTGACCTTCACGGACCAGGGATTGAGCTACGACGCTGTTTATACCTATTATGTCATAGCCAATTATTCAGCCGGTTATTCCACCGCATCCAATACTGTGCGGACGGATTCCGTGCCCATGGAGGGCCTGCCGTCCATACCGGATAATCTGGAAATCCAGCTGGCCAATCAATCCTCGAAAGCCGATCTGAAACTGAGCTGGACGGCTTCCGATTCCCCGGCGGGCATCAAGGAATATGTCGTTTACCGGAATATAACCAGGGCTTCGGCAGCAACCCAGATACCGAATGGTACTATCGTTCTTGGCGGTATCGATCTGACGGCAGAGCTCGGGCGGACCTCTGACTTGAGCTTTATTGACTGCGGCCTGAATTATACCGATAAATGCGAGTACTCTGTGCAGGCACTCGACAAAAACGGAGTTCCTTCCTATATAAGCGCCCCCCTGGAGGTGTCGCTCCAGGATTTCGTTCCGAATTTAAAGCTGTATCCGAACAGCTTGGGTATCTGCAACGGTGATACGTCCAATCTTACCGTGTTCTTCGACAGCAGCTATACAGGTGAAACGTCCGGGATGTGGACGGTCGCCGACAGCAGCGTCGCTTCCGTGGAAGGATACAGCACCAAGCCCATAGAGATCAACCCGAAGCATACCATACCCGGCAATACCGGGGCGAAGGTGACCGGCCTCAAGCCCGGCGCCACCACAGTGACCTTTACCAATACCACAACCGGCGCACACGGGGATTGCACCGTCACGGTCAAACCGACGTTTGCGATTGCTCCGGATCCGATTACGGTGTATGAAGCCGAGACGGGAAGCCTGTCCATAAATTATGACGACGGCTATACGGGCTCAAAAGCAGGCAGGTGGAGCGTTGACGATCAAGCCGTCGCGTCGATAGACCAGAACGGCGTCGTGACCGGCATAAAGGCCGGAACAGCCATCGCGGCGTATGCCATCCGTCCCACAGCAGCCCCCGAAACCCGAGCCGGCGAATCGGCAGGGGCAGCCAACGGCGCCCTCGTCGTCACCCCGATGTCCGCATCGCCTGCTGACAATTTCGTCCGGACCGTGCCTGTCGTGGTGAAGCCGGCAAATTACACAGTATCCTTTGACGCGCGGGTCGGCAGCCTGACGCCGAAAGGCGTCACCGTTAAGCACGATACCGCCGTCGCGAGGCCGGATAACCCTTCTTACAATAATTTTCTTTTCCTCGGCTGGTACACCGCCTCAGATGGAGGTTCCATGTGGAATTTCACAGACGATAAGGTGACCAAGGACATGACGCTTTACGCACAGTGGGCCGTACCGGTGATGCCATCAAATTCTGGGTCCGGCGGCCACAGATCTGTATATATCGCGCCGACCATTACCGGGCCGGATAGCATCGACCTTACTGCCGGCTACCCAAGCGCCGATCAGGCGTATACCGTGAGCGGCAATCCCGCGCCGGCGCTGGCTATCACGGCGAACACGGCGGGCGCGACGCTGTCCGGCAAGACTTTGACCATCCCGGCGGGACTTGGAGCCGGTTCGTATTCCGTCACTCTCGAAGCAAGCAGTTCGACCGGAACGGCGACAAAGACCGTTTTGGTAAATGTCGCCGCCGCGCCGACCGCGCCGACCATTACCGGGCCGGATTCAATCGTACTTCCGCCCGCATATACGAGTGGCATTTATCCGTACTCAGTGGCCGGCTCCCCAACTGCGTACGGCATCGCTAACGTTTCGTCGCATTCCGAATTCTTCAGCTTCGATGGGGCAAACCTGTCGATCACGTCAAGCCTGGCTACAGGCGATTCGCCTTATACCTTGACGCTGACGGCGACGAACTCCGCCGGCACGGCGACAAAGAACGTCACGGTATATGTGATTTCGCTCGAACCTGCGTCGCTCGGCGTCGATGAAGGGCAAACGGATGATGAAACGCTTTTAGTATACGGTGCGGGATTGCTCGGAACGTATACTTTACAGCTCGGTCCGGGCCATCCGGGCTGGGTCACGCTTTCGGGCAATACGCTTACCGCCGCGCCGCCGGCGGAGACCGCAACAAGCGGCTTATCCGAGGATTTCATGGTGGACGTTGTGATTACGGTCGCGGACGGAAGTTCGATCACAACATCGGTAAATATATCGGTAAGCGTACCTTGAGCTAAGGAGATGAAGGACGATGAAAACGAAGACTAAAATAAAAGCGCTCTCGGTGATTTTATCGGTGGCGACGGCAGTCACGCTGATGTCCGCAGCGGCTTATGCGTCCGTTCCCGCAAGAATCATCCCCGTTTCAACAAGCGGAGACGGACAAAACCTTGCGATAACGCAGGACGGTGTGCTTTGGGGCTGGGGCAGCAACAAGCTGTATCAGCCCGGCAACGGAACAAGCGGCGACGCTGCCGCGCCTTCTAAAATCATGGAACATGTGATATCCGCAGCTGCGGGGCCGATGCACAGCCTGGCTGTAACGTCCGACGGGAGCCTCTGGGGATGGGGAAGCAATAAATACGGACAGCTTGGCATAAGCAGAGACGGCCGGATCGCGGAAAGTGGGCCGTTTTATAGCGATACGCCCGTGAAGATAATGGACGGCGCGGCCTTGGCCGAGGTAAACGGAGCGTATTCCTATGTCATAAAAAAGGACGGAACGCTTTGGGCCTTCGGGGGCGACGAAAACAGCGGAGAATACCTGATAGGCGACGGCACGGCGGCGCAGCCAGAGCCTGTGATGGTACTCGATAACGTCGCGCTGGTTTCGGCCGGCGGCTCCAACGTGTTGGCCTTGAAGACCGACGGCAGCCTCTTTATATGGGGCGACAACGCCTCCGGCGAAATCGGCGACGGGACGGCAATCATCCGCCCGAAGCCCGTTAAGGTTATGGGCGGCGTTGCGGCGGCCGCGATGGGCACGTTTCACACGCTTGCGGTTAAAAAAGACGGAACGCTCTGGGTCTGGGGCTCAAACTACGGCGGCGCGTTGGGTGACGGAACCGACAAGGACAGCACCGTACCTGTGAAAATTATGGACGACGTGGCTTCGGTCGCCGCAGGGACCTGCCACAGTCTTGCCGTTAAAAAGGATGGCAGCCTTTGGTCATGGGGGCAGGGCGTTACCGGCTATGCGGGAAACAAAGGATATAATCTCACTCCCGAAAAGATACTGGAAGACGCCGTTTATGTCTGCGCGAAGCAGAGCACCAATTTCGCCGTGAAAACCGACGGAAGCCTGTGGGCATGGGGCGATTCTGTCAATCTGGGCAATATATATTCGACGCCCTTCCCGAGAGAAGCATTAAGCGGCATCCAGACGCCGGGCGCAGTCGCTTTGCCCTCCTCCGCCAAGGCTTCGGTCAACGGAAAAGCAATTTTGCTTGAGGCGTACAGCATCAGCGATTACAATTACTTTAAGCTGCGGGATATCGCCTCCGTGTTGAACGGCACGGAGAAACAATTTGAAGTCAGCTGGGACAGCGAAACAAATGCGATAAACCTGACAACAAACAAGCCGTATACGTCTGTGGGCGGAGAACTGAAACTCTCAGGAAAAAATGACGCGCAGAAGGCGACCGTCGCCGTGTCGGACATATATCTGGACGGCGTGGAACTCCACATTTCCGCTTATAACATCGGCGGCAGCAATTACATAAAGCTGCGCGATTTAGCTGAAGTCCTTAATTTCAGCGTTACGTGGGAGGAAAATACAAGCACGGTATGGATAGATACTTCAAAAACATATTAAAGAAGAACCCAGGCGGAGATGGCGCAGGCGATGTATAATCTGCCGGGGAAATAACGAATTAATTTAGTGTCAATCAAACAACCAGAAAACCAGTCACGATTATGTGACTGGTTTTCTGGTTTTCCTGTAATTCCGTACCGGTTACCCCTCGGTTCAGTAATTGTACCTGTGAGTGATAACCCTTTATGGCCGGTGTTTTTTGTTGGATGCTGGGTATCTATACTGCTACTGCTGCTTGATTTCGGTCTGTGCCTGTTCCTGGAGCTGCGCCAGATCCTGCTGTTCCTGTTTTGCCTTGGCGCCACTGTTATTCATGACCTCCAGGAAGGGGGCGATCAGGTCGAGCGGCAGTGGGAAGACGATGGTGCTCGACTGGTCGATGGCGATCTCCCGCAGGGTCTGCAGGTAGCGCAGTTGCATGGTGCCCGGCTGAGTGGCGATGACCCCGGCTGCCTGCGCCAGTTTTGCCGAGGCCTGAAACTCGCCCTCGGCGTGGATCAGCTTTGCCCGGCGCTCCCGTTCCGCCTCGGCCTGGGCGGCCATGGCCCGCTGCATGGTGGGCGGCAGTTCGGCATCCTTCACTTCCACCAGGCTGACCTTGATCCCCCAAGGTTCGGTGCCCTCGTCGATGATCTGCTGCAGCCGGTGGTTGATCTCGTCCCGGTTGGAGAGCAGGGCATCCAGGTCTGACTGGCCCAGCACGCTCCGCAGTGTGGTCTGGGACAGCTGGGAGGTGGCCCGGATGTGATCGAGCACTATGATCACTGCGTCCACCGGGTTGACCACACGGAAGTAGACCACGGCGTTGACCTTGACGGTGACGTTGTCCTTGGTGATGATCTCCTGGGTGGGAATGTCCATGGTGATCACCCGCAGGTCAACCTTCTGCATGCGTTCGATGCCCGGGATCAGGATGATCAGGCCGGGCCCGCGGGCGCCCACGCAGCGTCCCAGGCGGAAGATGACACCCCGTTCATACTCCTGCACGATTCTGACGGAGGCTGCTACTAGAATCAGAATAATGACCACAATCGGAAGCCACATGTTATATGCCCCTCTCTCTTGCTGATTTTACTTGTTATTATTGCCAGGTTCGGTTCTGTCAATCATCCCTGCCGTCCGGTTTCCGGGGCCGGCAGCGCGACCTGACGCGGCATTGCCACCCGGAAGCGCCTTTTTGATGAAAGCGCTCACTCCCGGCGCACTCGCAATGTCAGCCCGACGATGCCAGTGATTACCACCCTCTCTCCTTCAAGAATGTTGCCCGACTCGGAAACGGCATTCCACAACTCGCCATCGACGAAGACCGTGCCTGACGGATCGAGCGCCGTCCTGGAGATTGCGCTCTGACCGGGCAGGCTTTCCTTGCCGGTTTTGATGGGCTGGCGCTGCCCCCGCATCACCAGGGCGACCAGCAATGCCAGCAACATGGTAAAGCACAGGGCAGTGAGGATGATCAGCCAGACACTCACCCTGGGCCCGTTGGGCTGGTTGCTGAATAACAGCAGCGAGCCAATGATCAGCGAGATCACGCCTCCCGCGCCCAGGGCGCCGTGTGTGAAGGTAAAGGCCTCGGCGATGAAGAAACCGAAGGCCAGAATGATCAGCATGATGCCTCCCCAGTAGGCGTCCAGGGTTCCCAGCGCATACAGCCCCAGCAGCATGCTGATGCCGCCCACCACCCCCGGCAGGATCAGGCCCGGGTGATAGATCTCCGCCATCAGTCCGGCCATCCCGGCGATCAGCAGGATATAGGCCAGGTTGGGGTCGCAGAGTGCCAGCAGGAACTTTTCCAGGTCGCTCATGGGCAGGTTGACCACCGGGGCGTCCAGCGTCTGCAGCCGGACCTGGCTGCCGCTGCTGAGGGTCACCGTGCGGCCCTGCAGCTGTTGCAACAGATCGGGCAGGTCCTTGGCCCGCAAGTCGATCAGGTGCTGATCAAGGGCCTCGGTATCGGAGTATGACCTGCTCTCCCGCACTGCCTGCTCCGCCGCCAACTGGTTGCGTCCGTGGGTCTGGGCCAGTGAACGCACCCAGGCCGAGGCGTCCTCGGTGATCTTCTGATAGTAGATGCTCTGAGTGGTGTCCGGCTGCCCGCTACTTGTGTTTTGGTCCGACTGGCCCTGGATGGGGTTGCCCTCGATAACCGGGTGAGCGGCCCCAATACGGCTGCCGGGCGCCATGGCTGCCACGTTGGCGGACAGCGTGATGAAGGTGCCGGCGGAAGCCGCCCAGCCGCCGGCAGGGGCTACGAACACCACCACCGGCACCCGGGAGTTGGAGATGGTGGTGACGATCTCCTGGGTGGCGTTATAATCCCCACCGGGGGTATCCAATATGATCACCACGGCGCTGCTCCGGCGATCCTCGGCGCTCCCGATCACCCGGGCGCAGTAACGGGCGGTGACGGGGGCGATCTGACCGGTTATACCGGCCACATATATTGGGGCTGGCTGCGTATCTGCTGTCTGCTCGGATGTGGCTGCTTCTGCGGGAGATGTTCCTGTAACTGCCGGGCCGGACCGTAAATAAAACCATGGAAAGATCAGAATGGCGCCCAGCAGCATGGCTGCCAGGATCGATCCCCGGCGAATTCCAGCCCTGCTGCTGCGGCCATGTTCGACACCGGTTCTGTTGCAATGTCGGTGCCCCGCGCTAAAGAAACGCTTCCTGATCATGTTCAGCCTCTCCGCCTCTCCGGTGCTGCAGCTGTTGCTCTAGCCATGGTTGCTCCGGGTTGCCGCGACTTGAGCGGTGACCTATGACTCGAAGAATAAAGATCCGCTAAATAAATACCCGCCGGACTGACGGCGGGTCATCATACCTGGGCATAAATGTTGTTAGCTGGTCTTGACGGGGACTTCCTGCTTTTCTGACGCTTGCGCAACCTGTCCCTCGACCGGCTTGGCTTTATCCTGCAGATCATCCATGGTGGTGCTTGATGCCTGCCGGAATTCTTTGATGGTTTTTCCCATAGCTTTCCCGATATCAGGCAGTTTACCGGGGCCGAAGATGATCAGAACGATGGCGAGAATGATAATCAGATGCCAGGGCTCTATCAAACCCATGGTTGCTACCCCCCCTTATTGCAGTCTTACTGTGATTATAGCACAAGTTGTCCACAACAGCCAGCAACAAATTGGGGCATACTTTCATATCAGTTCTCAGGGCGGGGATCGTTGTATAAAATCGTGTCATTTACCACAAAATAGAAGCAACAAGGAGGTAATGCCGTATGGAACTTAGCGCACGCAACCAACTGCAGGTCAGGATCAAACAGATCAAATCGAACGACCTCTCTGCCGAGGTGATCATGGAAATCGGCGGGCAGGAGATGTGTGCCAGCGTGACCGCTGACTCGGTTAAAAGACTGGGCCTGAAGAATGGCGACAATGCTAAAGCAGTGGTCAAAGCCAGTTCGGTCATGCTGATGAAGTAGCCTGGCGCCTGAAGCAGTACTGGTATTTAAGGAGAATCCTTATGGAACAAGGTTGGCGGCGGTCTTTGGTCCTGCCCCTGGCGGCGGCCCTGATCCTGTCAATGGCCCTACTACAAGGTTGCCAAAGCAGGAAGGCCATGCCCGTAACTCCGAAGATAACACCTCCGGTGACAATCACCGATCACACCGGTTAAAATCCCCTTTTGCTGCCTGTAGAAAAACCTGATGGCCGTAGTGCTATCAGGTTTTTTAGCATGGGCCGCATCCTGGTTCTGTAGGCAATATCACGCCAGAATTTAAGAAGATACGTGTTCTGCCATGCCTATTGTTGTTAAAAAGCCTCCCGGCCAGAGGCCGGGAGGCTGCGAGAGGCATTTGAGGCGTTTTAGTTTTAGTAGTCCATACCGCCCATACCGCCCGGCGGCATTGGGGGCATTGCATCTTTCTTCTGCGGGATCTCCGAGACCAGGGCCTCGGTGGTCAGCAGCATGGCGGCGATGCTGGCAGCGTTCTGCAGGGCGCTTCTGGTCACCTTCAGCGGGTCGACGATGCCGGCCTTGATCATGTCCACGTATTCCTCGTTCAGCGCATCGAGGCCGATGCCAGGCTTCTCGCTCTTGATTCGCTGGATCACCACGGAGCCTTCCAAACCGGCGTTCTCGGCGATCTGGCGCAACGGTTCCTCCAGTGCCCGGCGGACGATGCGGATGCCGACCAGTTCGTCCCCCTCGGCCTGAATCTCGTTCAGGGACGGGATGATGTTGACCAGGGTGACGCCGCCGCCGGGGATGATCCCCTCCTCGACAGCAGCCCGGGTGGCGGACAGGGCGTCCTCGATCCGGTGCTTCTTCTCTTTCAGTTCGGTCTCGGTGGCTGCGCCCACCTTGACTACGGCCACACCGCCGGCCAGTTTCGCCAGGCGCTCCTGCAGCTTTTCCTTGTCGTAGTCGGAGGTGGTATCCTCGATCTGGGCCCTGATCTGGTTGACCCTGGCCTTGACGTCCTCGGACTTGCCGTAGCCCTCGACGATGGTGGTCTTTTCCTTACCGATCTTGACCTTCTTAGCCTGGCCGAGCATGTTCAGGTCCACGCTCTCCAGCTTGTAGCCCATATCCTCGGAGATGAAGGTGCCGCCGGTGAGGATGGCGATATCCTCCAGCATGGCCTTGCGGCGGTCGCCGAAGGCCGGAGCCTTGACGGCAGCGCCGTGCAGGATGCCCCGCAGCTTGTTGACCACCAGGGTGGCCAGGGCCTCGCCCTCGACATCCTCGGCGATGATCAGTAACTGCTTTCCGGAGCGCACTACCTTCTCCAGCAGCGGCAGGAAGTCGTTGATGGCGCCGATCTTCTTCTCGTAGATCAGGATGTAGGGCTCATCCAGCTCCACTTCCATGGTCTCGTTGTTGGTGACAAAGTAGGCGGAGGTGTAGCCGCGGTCGAACTCCATACCCTCGACCACTTCTACCAGGGTCTCGATACTCTTGGACTCCTCGACGGTGATCACGCCATCCTTGCCGACTTTGTCCATGGCCTCGGCGATCAGGTCGCCGATCTCCTTGTCGTTGCCGGAGATGGCGGCCACATTGGCGATCGATTCCTTGGTCTCCACAGTGATGCTGTGCTTCTTCATCTCTTCGACGGCCTTTTCGACCGCCCGGTCGATACCGCGCTTCAGGAAGATCGGGTTGGCGCCGGCGGTGACGTTCTTCAGGCCCTCATTGACGATCGCCTGGGCGAGCACGGTGGCTGTGGTGGTGCCGTCGCCGGCGATCTCATTGGTCTTGGATGCCACTTCTTTACAGAGCTGGGCGCCCATGTTCTCATAGGGATCCTCCAGCTCGATCTCCTTGGCTACGGTGACGCCGTCCTTGGTGATGGTCGGGGAGCCGAATTTCTTTTCCAGCACGACGTTGCGGCCTTTGGGTCCGAGGGTGGTCTTAACCGCCTCGGCGACGATGTTGACGCCTCTTTCCAGTTTTTTTCTGGCGTCGACATTGAAGATTATTTGCTTGGCAGCCATAAATTCTTAGCCTCCTTGGTTTAGGTTTAGTCGGTGGTTTGGGTTTTAGTCAGGTTTAGGGATAGCTACTCTTTGATGGCGAGAATGTCGGTCTCACGCAAAATCAGATACTCGTCGCTGTCGAGCTTGATCTCGGACCCGCCGTATTTGGCGTAAATTACCTGGTCTCCGACCTTGACCTCTGGTTGGACCCGGGTTCCGTTGTCAAGGAGCCGGCCAGGCCCCACCGCGATCACTTCTCCGGCTTGGGGCTTTTCCTTGGCGGTGTCGGGAAGGATGATCCCTCCGACGGTTTTTTCCTCCTTGGACAGGGGCTTTACCAGCACGTGGTCACCTAGTGGTTTGAGCATTTGCAACAACCCTCCTCAGAATGGTAAAAACTGAAATCTATTAGCACTCAACCATGACGAGTGCTAATAACCTATTGATAAATATACAAATAAAGGCACTGATTGTCAATACCTATTTCCCGCCTTAACACAAGTTTAACCAATTACTTTGTAAAATAACGATGTTTTTGGCTGCTTCAGGGGCTGCCAGAAAAAAATATCCAGCTTGCTTCCGGCGGCAGGTTGGAGGCGGGGTCGTGCAGGCTGACGATCAGGGTGTTGGCCCATCAGGTTTGTTGGGACTCCAGGTGGGCGAAGATCACTGTCTGGGTGCCCTTATCCTTGCTGCAGGCGGGGCAGGTGGCCAGGCACAGGTACAGGTCCCGCACCTTGCGCCCCCTCTTTTTTAAATCTCGGGTCAGTTTGTCAACCACGGCGCCCATCTTGAAGGGCGGGGCGTCGGTGACTACTGTGTAGAAGGCGCCCTGCAGTTTGCGGAAGGAGGCGCCATCGCCCTGCTCCCGGCACTCGGCCGTATCCCTGGGCGGGTTGATCTCCAGGAAGATCTCGCCCCGGAAGAGACCGCTCTTTAGCAGGATCAGGGGGCTCGCCTTGATGATGAAGCCCTTGGTCTTGGCTTCCATCATCGCTCTGTCGATGTCTTCAGCATAGGTGATGGGACTGTGGAGGGCCATCCTGGCGGTGACGCGGTAAAAATAGCGAGGCTGTTCCCAGAAGCTCTCTTGTTCATGGCAGTTCTCACGGATCATCGGCTGGCAGTAGCAGCCCGTGGACATAGTTCCATCACCTAGCCTATTTTGCGAATAATTCAATTATACTGCAGATGCCTTATCCTGCATATATATTCTCGTGTATGAAGCATGATGACCGGGAATACAATATTGGTAGCAAAAAGATGGAGGTGCTGGCCGTGCGCTGGATCGTGATCAGGCGGCACGAGCTGTTCAGGTGGGGGCTGTTCATAGTGATTTTAGGCGCCGGGCTGCTGTTGGCCACCGGCTTGGCGGGGGAGGTGGGCAGGGTCTCCGCGGGGCAGCAGCGGGACGTGCCGATCTACGCGGTGGACACTGGAGAGAAGAAGGTGGCCATCTCCTTTGACGCGGCCTGGGGGGCCGATGACACTCCCAAGCTGCTGGAGATTTTAAAGCAGCATCACGTGAAGACCACCTTTTTCCTGACCGGGATCTGGGTCAAGAGGTACCCGGAGATGGTGAAAGCCATCGCTGCCGAGGGGCACGAGATCGGCAACCACAGCCTGACCCATCCGCACTGCAACTCGCTGTCGGGGACGGAGATCAGGAAGGAGTTGGTGGAGAACGATGCCCTGATCTACAACCTGACGGGCAAGCATGCCACTTTGTTCCGGCCGCCCTTCGGCGAGTACAACAACCTGGTGCTGCAGACCGCCCGCAGCAATGGCTTCGAGGCGATCCAGTGGAGCGTGGACTCCCTGGACTGGCAGGATATCGGCAAGGAGGCGATCGCCGAGCGGGTGTTGAAAAATATCAAGCCCGGAGCGATCGTGCTCTTCCACAACAATGCCAAGTATACCCCGGAGGCCCTGCCGGTGATCCTGGACGCCCTGCAACAACAGGGCTACCAGATCGTTCCGGTCTCCGGCCTGCTGTTCAAGGAGAACTACTACATCGAGCGGAGCAGCGGTATTCAGAGGCGTAAAGGGGCGTCTACGCCGCAGGCCAAGCCCAGCCTGAAGACTGTGACGCCAGAGCTGATCCCCCAGTAGATCAGATTTCTCGGGGCTTGCAGATGATCTCCTTGACCTTGGTGTCGAAGAACTGGTTGGAATGGGCCGGTACGATCACCACGGCGGTGTCGGCGCCGGTGGCAGAGCCGGCCACGGCGATGACCTCTGCTCCGTAGGGGATGAGGCCGGCGTCCAGGGCCATGCCGGCGATCTCCACACAGACCTTGACCCCCTGGCCGAGCATCCGCAGCGACTGGGCGATGATCTCCGCCGGGTAGAGACCGCCGAACTTGTTGCGCACCGCCCGGTCGACCCCGGCCAGGAGGTGGGTGGTGGTCAGCACCCTGGCTCCCTGCTCGGCCAGTCTCAGCCGCACCTGGGGCGGCATCTCATCCTCGCCCGGGCTCATGAAGCCGATGTGGTGGGTGACGCAGATCAGATCGACACCCTTGTTCAGAAAGTGTTCCGCGGCATAGCCGCTGTTGGAGGCCACCACGATCTGCCTGATCCCCAATTCCTTCGCCCGCTTCAGGGCCAGCTCCGCAGTGGCTGCGGTGTTGGCCTTTCCCTTCTGTTCCCAGTGCACGATCTTACCCCTCCTCTTTTTACCAATACAGGATTTCCCTTGCTTCTGATCATAGTATAGACAATTATTACCGGTCAGCAACTATTATGGATATTGGTATTTTTAGAGGTTTAGAGGACACTTATAAAGAATAATAGTATCCAATGCTGTTATATAAAGGAGGCTGAGGCAAAAATGAGGATGATACCAACGCTAGCCTTCTACTGGAAGAAGAAATGGCAGAGGTGAGCGTCAAAACGCCTAGCTGCGGCAGCAGCATAACAATTTGCAGTTTTTGTTGGCGCAATACGAGGATCGGGTGACAGCCCTGGAATGGGCACAGCGGACAGAGAGGGCCCTGCGCCAGAGCGAGGAACGTTTCCACGCCCTGTTTGATAATGCGCCGGTGGGCATTTCCTTATATAGTGACGACGGGCAGGTGCTGCTTGCCAACCAGGCCCTGGCGGTCATGACTGGCGAGTAAAAATGCGGCGGATGTTCAACATAGACAGGACAAGTGCGCTGCCGGACCCTTCTCATGTATTGATTATTAGGGGGTTAGCGGGAGGGGAGGATTAATGTTGAGGGAACGGATAGCCAGGTACCGGTGGATCATTCTGTTCTGGGTGGTGTTCGCCCTCTTCTGGGGGGTGACGGTCTACTTCTACTTCCAGCACCGGGTGGTGGTCTACAGCTATCCGGTGAATATGGCTGCAGACCTCGGAGACCTGCATGTCCTGGTCAAAGGGGCGACGCTGGAGAATTTCGGCTTCAACTTTGATATGTTTCTTTCGCCATGGACTGTCTGGACGATCAATCATGCGCCGGAGCGGCTCCGGCAGCCGCTCATGGAAGCATTGGCTTTCTATAGGCGGCCGTATGTCTTTTACCCGGACAAGGGTGTCTTGAGTGTCCGGGGATGGATTGCCGGCACGGCGCCGGGTTTCGACCGCATGGATCATGCGGAGCGCGAGAACATGGTCGCCGTGGACGTGAGGAACTACCACCGGCACTCGTGGGGGGCTAGTTCCTACAGCGTGAGCAATATCTTCTGCTTTAAAACCGAGTCCTATGCTCCTTTGCAACTGCGGGGCTTCGACATCACTATCACCGACAGGCGCACCGGGCAGGTGGCGGTTATTCCGGTTACTGCGAACCGGGAGCGGACAGTCTATACCTTTGGCAACTCCCAGTCTAACAACCCTGATTTCGGCACGAAAGAAATCATGTTGCAGTTTATAAACCTGATACGGCAAAACCGGCTGGACGCTGCCGCAGCCTACGTGCTCCCGGAGCGCCGGCAGTCATTCCCGTGGCCCGGCCCGGCGCACGGCTACTGGAAGCTTGCCGGCGACAGCTATTTTCCCTGGTATGAGGGGCGCTATCAGGGATACGATAATGTCTATTCCTACAGCATCGACTCTACAGATGATCCAGATGCGGGAATGCCGATCACCCGCCAGAAGATCTATTTCATCGACAAAGACGGCAGGTGGCAGATCATCGACGCCGCTCCTGGTGCAGCGCCACAAGCGCCACCAGGCTCTTAAGCTGCCGCCTGCCTGCGCCCAGGTAAATGGAGTTCTGCCTTAAGCGGCTAGAATAGGTCTACATAAAAATTGCTATTGATATATGAGAGGCGCAGGTTTGCTTTAGCGACTGCATGATTACAGGAGGCGTGAGTCATGACCAGGCAAGAGATCGGGGCGTTTGCCTGCAGGATTCTGGCGGTGTTGGCCTTTATTCAGGCGCTGAGCCTGCTTCAGGTGTCCGTACCCTCGGCCATGTCCTATTTGCTTGTTTCTACTCCTGGCACGGATACGACCGGCAAATTGCTGGTTCCGCTGATCGCCGTCCTGACGGTTCTTATTTTCATCTGCCTCGGGGTGCTGCTGCTGGTTTTTGCAGAGCCGTGGGGGGCGTATCTGGTGGGTAAGGGGCGTCGAGACGCCTCCGATTCGGGCACGGCGCCGGTTAGGGTGGCCATCACAGCCGGGGAGATCCAGGCGGTCGGTTTTGCCATCGTCGGGCTGTGTGTGCTGGCACTGGCCATTCCGAGGCTGGTGCAGGCGATCGGCCAGTTCTTGCTCAATCAACAGCTGCAAGGCAGCTACCCGCCATATGTCGCCAGGATGAACATGGTCCAGTTGGCCGCGCCGCTGGTACAGTTCCTGATCGGACTCTGTCTGTTTTTGGGCGCCCGCGGCCTATCGGGGTTGTGGCAGTCACTGCGCCGCAACAGCATCAAACTCTGGCAGTCGTATGGCTTTGAGCCGGATGATGGGGAAGATGGCTCGGATTAGACAGTTCCAGGCTCTGCTGCAGCAGGATATCAAGCGATTATTGCGGATAATGCGGCCAGAAATCTCTTCAGATCTTTGAAATGTTGCTGAAGGATTTCGTAGATCATCTGATCGTCGATGTCCCAATAAATGTGAACCAGGCGGTTTCTAAACTTTGTCATATTGAGCAGATCGGGCAACAGTTCCTTGGAAAAAACCCCTGCTTCCACGAGAATGCGAAATACATCACCATAGTCTTCCGGGACGCGCAGATTGTTTTTGGCGATCAGGTGCTGGCAAATGTCAATCTCGGCCTCAATAGCCACTATCAAGTGGTATTTGGCACTGGCGATCTTATCCGGATCAGATATGAACTGTTGCTGGTTTAATGCGGCTAGCCGCTCCAGTTGGGTCATGGCGAGCTTGCATGATGAAACTAGTTTGGTTATCTTCAGGGGGTCAAAAATCAAGGTGTCAGCGCCTCCTTCAGGTATCGTTCCCGAAGTGGCGCAAAATCGTAGTACCTGGATAGCGTACGTTCCTGAAAGGAAGATCGCAGATCGTCATCTTTTTCAAAAAGTCTGATTCCGTTGCGTAGAACAGAGTATTTAAAGGACAGGGGGGCGTTGTTTAAGAGACGGAGATCGGCGGGTAAATGAATCAGTTCTTCGATCGCATTTTCCAGGGCAAATTCGTAATAGATACCAATTCCCTCCGGTAAAGGATCAAGATAGAGCGCAAGATCTACGTCTCCAAAGGCATCTTGTTCTATAAAGGATCCGTGAACATAGGCAAAACTTATCTCCGGCTGGGCAATGAGCAATTCACGGATCTGATTGAGATACTCTTTTTTTTGCCTCTGCGTTAAATAGCATCTTTTCTTTAACATGACCACGCTCCTGGGATTTCCTGCTATAATTCTATCACAATAAAATGTAATTTAAAAATAGCCGTTCTGAAAAACCCATGCATACTCCTTCCTTGCTACGCTCATTATTGAGAGAAAGTTTTTCGGGTATTTCTCCAATGAATTACTGCCTCTGATAGTTCTGCTTCGAGTATGGCTGGACCTGATACTGCAAATGGTATAATCAAAAGAATCCTATGAAACAGGGGGTGTGGTCTTTATCAAGCTGATCCGGTTTTCGTATAAAGATGATGCCCCTGGCTTCGCCGGGCTAAAGCTGCCCATGTTTGCTGGTGCTTTTGTCTGCATCCTGGCCTTCGCCCTTCTGGCCCGGCAGCTGCAGGCAGGTGGCCTGGCTGCCTTCGACAATGCGGTAACCACCTGGGTGCGGGCGTTCATGAGCCCGTGCCTGACCGGCTGGATGCTGCTGATCACAGACCTGGGATCACTGCCCCTGGTGACCGCTCTGACTATTTTCACCGTTATCTACCTGTATGCCCGCCGAGAATGGTGGGATGGCCTGGGAATTACGGTGGCGTCCCTGGGCTCGTGGTGGTTGGAATTCCGGCTGAAGCTGGTCTTCCAGCGACCCCGTCCGCACCTGCCGCACTTGACCCCGGCCACGGGCTACAGCTTTCCCAGCGGACACGCCCTGGTAACTTCGGCCCTCTTCTTCACCCTGGCCCTGGTTTACTATCGTCACTCCGCCTCCCGTGCCGGCAGGGCGCTGGTGTTGGCTGGCGCTGTATTGCTGGTGCTGCTGGTGGGAATCAGCCGGGTCTACCTGGGGGTGCACTACCCCAGCGATGTGGTGGCCGGTTGGGCAGTGGGCGGTTTCTGGACCCTGCTGATCGGCATTCTGCTGCCTCCGGCAAAACTCCGGGACGGTTCTTGGGTTTCGCCGAGGTAAAACATGGAGACGGTTCTTTTGTGCATCGTTCGTGTCGAGTTGGGCGGCCGTTGATACTGCCTGGTTCTGCAAATAATATAGTAGGACTGGCCGGGGACGCCGAGCTGCCGTGGGCTTGCAAATACGTCAATGGCCCGGTCCCCGGTCCTTATTTCTAACAGTGAGTGGTGATGATTTTGAAGCGAGGCCTGATCTGTTACCTGGCACAGCACGAAGACGAAGAGGCGATCGCCTACGACGTGGCGGAGTTGAAGGAACTGCTGGTCAACGTCGATATCGAGGCGGCGGGTGTGGTGGTGCAACGCCGCCGGCCTGACGTCAAATACCTGTTCGGAAAGGGGAAGATCGAGGAGATCGGGCAGCAGGCGGCGTCAGAGCAGATTGCCGCGGTGGTCTTCAACCGGGAACTGTCGCCCCGGCAGGTGAAAAACCTGGAGGACTTGTTCGAGGATGTGGAGATCTGGGACCGTACCCAGGTCGTGCTGGAGATCTTCAATCGCCGCGCCCGCTCCCGGGAGGGGAAGATCCAGGTCGACTTGGCCAGTCTCTCCTATCTCTACCCGCGCATGCTGGGATTGGGCGGTATACTTTCTCGCCTGGGGGGTGGCATTGGCACCCGGGGCCCCGGCGAGACCAAGTTGGAGGTACTCCGCCGGGCGGTGCGCGATCAGATCCATGAACTGAAAGAGGAGATGGGAGAGGTGCGCCAGAACCGGACGGTACTGCGGCAGCAGCGCCAGAGCGCCGGGATTCCGGTGGTCTCCCTGGTTGGCTATACCAACGCCGGCAAGTCCACTTTGCTTAATGCCCTCTCCCAGAGCAGCCAGCAGGCCCTGGCCGAGGACCGGCTGTTTGCCACCCTCGATCCGCTCAGCCGCAGGATTCACCTGCCATCAGGCCGGACAGCGCTGTTGACCGATACCGTGGGCTTCATCCATGACCTGCCAAAGAAACTGAAGGAAGCCTTTGCGGCCACCCTGGAGGAACTGCAGGAGGCAGATCTGCTGCTGCATGTGATCGACCTGACCAGCCCTTACTGGGAACAACAGGTGGCGGCGGTGGAGGATATTCTGGGAGAGCTGGCCCTGGACGACCACCCGCTGTTAAAGGTCTACAACAAGCTGGATGCCTTTGAAGGGGATCCGCCATTCGGCGGGGTGGCGATATCGGCGCGGTCCGGCGCCAACCTGGACCTGCTGCGTCAACTGGTCGATGAGGCGCTGTTCCCGGAGCAGGAACTGGAGATCCTGGTGCCCTATAACCGGCTGAACGAGGTGGGCCGTCTGCGGGATTACCTGAAGGTGGTGACCGAGGAGTACCTGGGGGATGGTGTGCGTTTCACCGTGCGCGGCCGGTTGCAGGACCTGGAGCGGCTGCGGTCCCGCCTGTCGGCGGCGGAGGTCGAAGCGTAACGTTACGTTGGTCATGCTTTCTGCGGCTGGGCTATCCAGATAACCTTGTTTGACTGCCGCAAGGAGCCGCTTTACTGGCTGCTGCTTGCGGCAGGTTAGGGACGGGGATTGTAAGGTTGCTGTTGCTTGCGCATGCGCAGGGATTTGGGGGTGACCTCGAGCAGTTCGTCATCGGCGATGAACTCCAGGCACTGCTCCAGACTCATCAGCCGGTGCGGGGTCAATTTGATTCCCAGGTCGGCGGTGGAACTGCGCATGTTGGTCAGGCGCTTCTTTTTGCAGACATTGATGGCCAGGTCGTCGGGGCGTGAGTTTTCACCGACGATCATCCCGGCATAGATCGGCACACCTACCCCAACAAACAGTTCGCCACGTTCCTGGGCGTTTTCCAGCCCGTAGCCGGTGCTCTCACCGCTCTCGAAGGCCACCAGCGACCCCCGCAGGCGCGTCTGGATCTCGCCGGCCAGGGGGGCGTAGTGGTGAAAGGACTGGTACATGACACCGGTGCCCTTAGTGTCGGTCAGGAAATCAGAGCGGAAACCGAACAGGGCGCGAGTGGGGACGTGGAACTCCAGGCGCACCTGGCCATTGGCATCCGGTTGCATGTTCATCAGGGTGCTCTTGCGGGGTCCCAGGTGCTCCATCACGATGCCGACATAGGCCTCCGGCACCTCGATCGCTACCTCTTCCACCGGCTCGCAGATCACTCCATTGATCTCCCGCTCGATCACCCGCGGCCGGGAGACCTCGAGTTCGTACCCCTCCCGCCGCATCGTCTCGATCAGGATCGACAGGTGCAATTCGCCCCGTCCGGAGACCAGGAAGGCATCTGGTGTGTCGGTGGGCTGCACCCGCAGGCTGACATCAGATTCCAATTCCCGCAGCAAACGCTCGCCGAGCTTGCGCGAGGTGGCGAAATCACCTTCCCGGCCGGCAAAAGGACTCTTGTTGACCAGGAAAGTGACGGCCACGGTCGGCTCGTCGATCTGCACAAAGCTGAGCGAGATGGGGTTCTCCAGGTCAGCGATCGTCTCGCCGACGTTAATCTCCTCCAGCCCCACGACCACCACGATCTCTCCGGCGGCGGCCTCTTCCGCCGGCACTTTTTTCAGGCCGTCGAAGACAAATAGCCCGGCCAGCCGTTGATGGCGCGGTGTGCCGTCTGACCCCAGCACCGCCACCTCCTGCTTGTTGCGGATGGTGCCCTGGTGGATGCGTCCCACTGCCTGGCGCCCGACATAGGTATCATAGTCGATCAGGGTCACCCCGAGCTGCAGGTGAGCCTGGGGGTCGCCTGCAGGGGCGGGGATGGTGGAGACGATCAGGTCGAACAGCGGCTTCAGGTTGGATCCCGGCTGGCCTGGCTCCAGGGTGGCCGTACCTGCCTTGGCATTAGTGTAGACCACCGGGAAATCCAGCTGGGCACTGCTGGCGCCCAGGTCGATGAACAGATCCAGCACCTCGTCCAGCACCTCGGTGAGACGGGCGTTGGGACGGTCGATCTTGTTGATCACCACGATCGGCACCAGCCCGGATTCCAGTGCCTTGCGCAGCACGAAGCGGGTCTGGGGCATCGGCCCCTCTGAGGCGTCCACTAGCAACAGGACGCCGTCGACCATCTGCACGATCCGTTCCACCTCACCGCCGAAGTCGGCGTGGCCGGGGGTGTCCACGATGTTCAGCTTATAGCCCTGGTACATGACGGCGGTGTTCTTGGCCATGATGGTGATACCGCGTTCCCGCTCCAGATCGTTGCGGTCCATGACGCGATCCTCCACGGTCTGCCGTTCGTGGAAGACCCCGCTCTGTTTCAACATGCCGTCCACCAGTGTGGTCTTGCCATGGTCGACGTGGGCGATGATCGCCAGATTGCGAATGTGCTCTTGTTGCATAGTTGCTCCTCTATAAAAAATGTTTTAGGTAATAGACAGTAAGCAATCTTAGTATTAGCGTAACATTTTAGTCCGATACCGCGGAAAAGCCGTCTCACATTCCTGGCATGAGGCGGCTCACTGGTATCACCGACAAGGATCAGACTGCAAGCAGCACTATTATTATATTAATTTCCCCACACTATTGTCAATCTTAACCTTGCAACCTTAAACTCATTGCCGGTTGGTTACAACTCCGCAGGCGCTGTCCTTATGGTTCCAGGGTATTATATCTGCAAGGAGATGCGAAAAACAACGTTATTCCGCAACAAAAGAACTCCCGCCAATGTGAGTTGGCGGGAGTTCTTCTCGGTCAAACTTTACAGGCGTTCAACGTTGCTTGCCTGGGGTCCGCGGTTGCCCTGGACCACATCAAATCTCACCTTTTCATTCTCATCGAGCGACTTATAGCCTTCACCCTGAATTGCGGAGAAGTGAACGAACACATCGCCACCGTCTTCCTTCTCGATGAAGCCAAAGCCCTTCTCGGCATTAAACCACTTTACTTTACCTTCCATTCTGTATGCGCCTCCTTCCATCATAGTTCATGCAAAAGCGGAATTGCCTTCAAGTACCTTTGTCCATACTAAAAACAGGAGGGCGCAAGAACTTTTCAGTTATTCCTTGCTCTTTAACATGTCTGAACAAGTATAACATATTAAAATTGCAATGGCAAGAAATAAATTCCATTATTTATCTACCCTGTTTACCTGAGCGGGATTGGCGCAACCAAGCATCTAACCCCTGTGATGTAAGTTTTTTTATGAAGGATGAGCAGGGTGCCAATGGGGGACGGTTTGACTTGCTCTCCAGCTTGTCATATAATAAACATTATAACACGATGTCTATTATATTGACAAACAGATAGGGGTAGTGTTGTCTGGTGGGTCTCTCAGAGCTGTTCTGGAACGCCTCCCTGGAGGAGCTTAAAAGCGGTTATGTCGAACAGGGGGATCGCTATCTCTGCCTGCTCTGCGGCAGACAGGCAGAAAAGGGGATCATCAACTCCGAGGATGGGGTTCTCTACGAGGCAGAGAGATACATGCGCAGCCATATCGAGCGGGCCCATCAGTCGGTGTTTGCCTACCTGCTCGATCTGGATAAGAAGCTCACCGGTCTGACCGAGCATCAGAAGAGTCTGCTCAGACTCTTTTACCAGGGCCGTAGCGATCGCCAGGTGCAGGCCGAACTGGGTATCGGCAGCCCCTCGACCATCCGAAATCATCGCTTCGTGTTGAGGGAGCGAGAACGTCAGGCCAGGCTGTTTCTGGCGATGATGGAACTATTGAAGGAAAGGGACCGGTATGCCCCGGGATTTGTAGATCCCCATCAAACTGCCAGGATGATGGATGGTCGCTATAATGTCACCGAGGATGAAAGGGAAGAGATATTGAGGAAGTTCTTTCCCGAGGGCGTGAACGGGCCCCTGAAGAGCTTCCCCCCAAAGGAGAAGCAGAGGCTAGTCCTGCTGCGGGAGATTGCCGGGCGGTTGGAGAGGGGCCGGCATTATCGGGAACAGGAAATCAACCAGATCTTGCAGGCGGTGTATCATGATCACGTCACCCTGCGCCGGTTTCTGATCGAATACGGCTTTCTGGACCGGAAACCCGACGGCGGCCGGTATTGGCTGAAGATATGAGAAGGCAGAAGCGGTACGAGGAGCGAGAGAGATGGATCGCAAGAAAGAGTTGAAACAATTATATAAGGAAGCGGAGATCCCGGCGGGGGTCTACCAGATCAAAAACACCAGCAACCAGAAGGTCTTTATAGGAAGCAGCATGAACCTGAACGGCATGAACGGCCAGCGTTTTCAGCTGGAAATGGGTTCTCACCGCAATAAAAAGCTTCAGCAGGAGTGGCAGGAATTTGGGGCGGAGGCCTTTGTCTTTGAAGTATTGGAGACCCTCAAGAAGAAAGAGGAAGGATATTTTGACGCCCGGGGGGTCCTGAAAAAGCTCGAGGCCAAATGGCTGGATCAGCTGCAGCCGTTTGGCGACCGCGGGTACAACGAACAGAAACTAAAACCCGGGGATCGTTGATGCCGGCACTCCAGCCATATGCCAGATGCATATAGAATATTCGGCGCCAGGCTGACTTCAGCGATGGCAGTAAACTTCAAAGCGAAATAGCAGTATCTGGAATAATGTGTTATGCTGGAAATAAATGAGACCGCATTAAACAAAGGTTCTATTGCAGCATAAAGGTGGTGGCCTTCGTCCGGCAGAGGCTTTAGCCCTGGTGAGTGCAGAGGGAGTGAGCGGGGTGTCGACCGGCACCGGAACATCGAATGCCGACCTCGATCGGCTAATCCAGGATCTGGCGATCATATACCAGCCGGAGAGGGTTATCCTGTTCGGCTTGAGGGCCAGGGGAGATGCCAGGGCCTCCAGCGATATCGACCTGCTGATCGTGAAAGAGACCGATCAGCGCTTCGTGGAGCGGATCGTCGAGGTGTTCCGGCTGCTAAAACCGAAGATTGCTCTGGATATATTGGTCTACACCCCTGCCGAATTTGCCATGCTCAAAGAGAGCAATTCCTTCGTGAAACAGGCTGTCCGTGAGGGCAAGGAAATATACACGAGCAGGACCGCCTCGAAGCGTTAGCATCGAGGCGGTCCTTTGGTTATTGATGCAAATATTAATGATGCAAGCATGGCGATGGTTCGCATCTCGTAGTGTTTGATAATCTGGATGCTGCCATCGTTGAACTGGATGGCAGGAGCCAATCACTGGTTTCGTATTCGGGAGCGCTAAAAGATACTGGCAAGAGGATGGCGTATTCAGTGCTTATTGAGAAAACAGCGCTTTGAAGTGTCGCTGGCCCGTGGCAGGGTGAACGCGAATCAACCATCTGGCTAAAACTGGTTCTTTGCTATTTGTAGCAAATGCTACAGACATTTCTCTCAAATATTTTTACAATTAGAGTTGTTCGGTTGGTTGATGGTGGGATGTTGACAGCATGCCCCTGATCCATCAACTAATCATTAAGATTATCCAACAGTATCCTACAAATGCGGACAACCGGAAGGTGATCCCGTGGCAAGGTGTTCATTGTGTAAAGGGCTGACAGAGACGCACTCTCTCGATCCGGCCTGCATCGCCGACTTCTGGATTTTTCAAAACCTGGAACAGGCTGATATAGAGGCGCTGATTCGGCATACCCAGGCGGAAAGTTTCTCCTCGGGCCAGATGATTTTCAAACAGGGTGAGACCACCAACCGGATTCTGATCATTAAATCCGGCAGGATCCGGCTCTGGAAGGTGACGGAAGAGGGCAATGAGATCACTCTTGACATCCGCAAGTCTGGAGATATTCTTGGAGAGAGCGTTTTCAGCCATGATGGCTTCATTCCGGTCAATGCGACCTGTCTGGAGGAAACTTACACCTGTGGACTGACCAGAGGCGGGTTTGAAAAGCTGGTTCTGAGCAATCCTAATATCGGCTTGCAGGTGATCAAAAACCTCAGCCAGCGCATAGATTGGCTCACCAGCCGTGTCGGAGATATGAGCTACTCCAATCTGGAGGAACGCCTGTACCGGATCCTCGCGGCTGTGGCACAGGAGCATGGAATGAAGAGCGACAAGGGGCTCATCCTTCCCATGCCGCTTACTCATGAGGACCTCTCGTTCCTGGTGGGCGCCCATCGGGTGAGCATTAGCCGTGCGATGAAAGCACTGCACAACTCCGGGCAAGTGATCAGGGATGGAAAGTTTCTGATCGTTCGCCAGGGTGTCATATAGGCGATCCTGGATTAATCCCAACCACACCCATGTCTCGATAGGGCAAGATCGAATGCCATGAAATATGAAAGGGTGAAAAAAATGAGTGGCAGGAGCGTATATCTGGATTATGCGGCAACTACCTATGTAAAACCGGAAGTTTTGCAGGAGATGCTCCCATACTTCAATGTTAATTTTGGCAATCCGTCATCCTTATATTCAATATCGAGTGTGACTCAGAGGGCCATAGACAGATCCAGAGAAAGAGTGGCCGGGGCCATCAACGCGGAGAGGGAAGAGATCTATTTCACCGGGTGCGGCTCCGAGGCTGACAACTGGGCCTTGAAAGGAGTGGCCTTCGCCAACAGGCGCCGGGGAAATCATATCATCACTACAAAAATAGAACATCATGCAATACTGCATGCCTGTGAGTTTTTAGAGAGCAATGGGTTCGAGGTTACCTATCTTCCCGTTGATCAGTATGGCTTTGTCGATCCAGATGAGCTGGAGCGGGCGATCAATGAAAGAACCATTCTGGTCTCAGTAATGTTTGCCAATAATGAGATCGGCACGATCGAACCGATCAGGGAGATTGGGGCCATCTGCCGCAACCGGAAAATACTTTTTCACACCGACGCTGTGCAGGCGGTAGGCCACGTGCCGGTAGATGTCAAGGATATGAATATCGACTTGCTCTCTCTGGCTGCCCATAAATTTTATGGCCCCAAGGGAGTGGGAGCGCTTTACATAAAGAAAGGCATAAAAATCGACAATCTCATTCATGGCGGTGGGCAGGAAAGAGGAAAAAGAGCGGGCACTGAAAATGTGGCGGGAATAGTTGGCCTGGGTAAAGCCATCGAGCTGGCGGTATCAGAGATGGAGTTAGAAAACCTGAGGCTCTCGGGGTTGAGGGACAGGCTGATAACAGGGCTTATGAAAATACCGCACAGCAGATTGAACGGCCCCAAAGGATTCAGCAGATTGCCGGGCAATGTGAATGTATGCCTCAGATTCATCGAGGGAGAGTCCATAATTTTATTGCTTGACAGTATGGGGGTATGTGCCTCCAGCGGCAGCGCCTGCACCTCGGGCTCGCTGGATCCCTCTCATGTATTGCTGGCCATCGGGCTGCCGCATGAGATTGTGCACGGCTCGCTGAGACTTACCATGGGAAGCGGTACGACCGATGAGGACGTCGATTATGTATTGGAAGTACTCCCGGGAATTGTTGACAGGCTCAGAGAGATGTCACCTTTGTGGAAAGAATATCTGAGGGAGGAGATAAAAGTATGATGTACAGTGAAAAGGTGATGGACCACTTTATGCACCCCAGAAATGTCGGCGAGATCCCGGATGCCAATGGCATTGGCGAGGTGGGAAATCCAGTCTGCGGCGATATCATGAAGATCTATTTGAAGGTTGAGGAGAATATAGTCAAGGACGTGAAGTTCAATACATTCGGCTGTGGTTCCGCCATAGCCTCATCCAGCATGGCTACGGAGCTGATCAAGGGCCGGACGCTTGAGGATGCCTGGACGCTCACCAACAAGGCGGTCGCCGAGGCGCTCGACGGACTGCCTCCGATCAAGATGCACTGTTCCGTGCTCGCCGAAGAGGCAGTGCATAAGGCGATCAACGATTACCGGGTCTCTGCGGGTCTTCAGCTGTGGGATTACAAGGAGCACGATGACATACATGCTCAGGTACACGGCAATTGAGACAAAAGGAGTTTCTTTTGCGCGCTTCAATAACCTAAATATCAGGCGTATCTATTTTCAAATGAGACCAGGGAGGATTGGCCAATGAAGGTATTAGCGATCAACGGGAGCCCCAGAAAGAAGTGGAACACGGCCACCCTGCTGGGCAAGGCGCTCGAAGGGGCGGCCTCGCAGGGGGCGGAGACAGAACTGATACATCTTTACGACCTCGATTACAAGGGGTGCATCAGCTGTTTTTCCTGTAAATTGAAAGACGGTAAGAGCTACGGCAGGTGTGCCGTCAAGGACGACCTGGCGCCGGTTCTCGAAAGGATCGAGTCAACCGATGCCTTCATCCTGGGCTCGCCGATCTACCTGGGGGCGGCTACCGGCCAGATGAGGTCCTTCCTGGAGCGGCTGGTCTTTCCGTATCTGGTCTATGACCTGGAACGGTCCACTCTCTGCCGGCGGCGAATCAGGACCGGTTTCATCTATACCTTGGGTGCGGATGAGGATCAAATGAAGCAGATGGGTTTCGACCAGCCACTCAAGCTCACCGAGATGATGCTGAAAGGGATCTTTGGCGCCTCGGAAACGCTGCTGGTCAATGACACCTACCAGTTTGACGATTATTCCAAGTATGTCACCCCCAGGTTCGATCCTGAGCAGAAAGCCAGAAGGCGAGCGGATGTATTTCCACAGGATTGCCAGAAAGCCTTCGAGATGGGGGCCAGATTAGCCCGATAAAATCACTGGCAAAGGATTCTTTTGCCTCAGGGTCTCCGGCGACAGGGAGCTTCAGGGCATGAAACCCATTGTGTTCGGCCCTCTGGCTTTTGATCGCCCTGACACTGTGTTGAGCGCCATATCATCAGGGTCATTGCGGCAGATGCTTGAGCCCCCTGTCTGTTAGCTGCTCAGCGCGTCAGTCGGCGCCGCCGGATTTAAAAAGCGAGCGTCTTGATGACCAGCGGCACCGTTCCCGCCTGACTCAGGGGTGTGCCGATATCCAGATAGTCTCCGTCGTCCAGGGCCACCTGATCGAGGCAGATGAGATCCGCTGCCTTGGTGTCCATGGCCGCCATCTTGGCGACCACCGTCTGCCCCAGGACCAGGCCGAAATCCTGCTCGACCGCGATGATCAGGGTGCGGCCGGCTGCCAGGTAATTTCTCAAGCCGCTGATCAGGGCATCGGCCAGCGCCCCGACATCCCGGAACGTCGGCGAGGACGGCCCGTGTATGGCCACAGCCAGCGCCTGGCCGTCATCCCCGTGCCTGGTCAGCAATTCCATGATGCTGCCCGGGAGATCATCGCTATAATCCATCTTATTGCCGATGCGCGGCTTGATCACCGGCACATTACGCAACGGAAGGGCCGTCAGGCTCCCCCGGCCCAGGTAAACTGTACTGCCGCTCAGGCTGAGGCTGTGGATGCCGGCCCCGAGCACTGTCGCCCGGATCGTCTCTGCCGGGCAAACCAGCCGCCAGCCCGTTACCGCTATCGCCTCTTTCACCGCTGCACCCAGCAGCGGGCCGATATCGCCGTAACAGAAAGGCTCTGCTGCCGGATCAGGCTCGCCCAGGTCGATGCGATCGCACTGGCCGGCATGATCATAGATGAACCGCGACACGCCTCCGGAAAACATCACTGCGTCAAGCGGGTACTTTTGCTTGAGCGGGGCGGTTGTTAGCAATGCTGACAACATACCGGAATCATTTGTTCCATTCAGCGCCTCCAGCAGGATGTCCGCCATACTCGCAGTAACGGACTGCAGTGCCGGCAGGTCTGCCCGGTCTCCATCCCGCAAGCGAATATTGTTCCGGTTCAGCAGTTGGCGCAACGGATCGCCGATCCAGGTGATCTGCTGCGCCTGAGGGGCTATCTCCACCAGTCTACCGCCTATTCTCAGGCAACAGGCGTCGATAACCAGGCCATTCTGAAAAATGGCGATGTTGGAGGTCCCGCCCCCGATATCGACATTGGCAACCGTGCTCGCCCACTTCCTTGAGTAGGAGGCGGCGCCAGAACCCTTGCCGGCCAGGATTCCCTCCAGCAGGGGGCCGGCCGTGGCTCCCACCAGACTGCCGGCGTATCCGGCAATGCTGTCCAGCACTGCCTCCGCATTCTGCTTCCTGGCTGTCTCCCCGGTGATGATGACCGCCCCGGTGTCCACCTGAGCGGGGGTGCAGCCTGCATCCGTATACTCTGCGGCAACAAGCTTGGAAAAGGCTTCAGCATCGATGAATTGGCGGTCCATGAGGGGGGTGAAATGGATCCGGCTGCGATACAGCACCTCCTTACCGGCGATCTCCGGCCTGGCCATTGTTCCCGCTCCGGAGGCGCTGTTCAGGTAGAGCCTGCTGAATACCATCTGAGTGGTGGTGGTGCCGACATCGATCCCCACGCTGATCAGCGTGCCGGGTCTCTTGCCCATGGTTGCCGCTCTCATCTTCATCCCGCCGTTTTCAGCTTGAGGGCGATGCCGCAGGCCTGATTCTCGATCACCTGGCACACCAGGTGGGCGACGTAGGCCCCGGCCTCAGCAGGGGGCGTGCCGTTGCAGTGAATGTTGGAGACCACCAGCCAGTCCGCCTCGGTAGTGGCTGCGGTTGGCCGGTATGCCAGGTAGGCGCTCATGCTGCCAGGCGTCCGCAGGCCGGGGCGCTCGCCGATCAGGATCACTACCACCTCTGTGTTCAGCATTCGCCCGATCTCGTTGATCAGGCCGACCCGGCCGAAACGGACGAAGACAGCCTGGCCGGTCGTGAGACCATTCAATTTTAAGCCCTGCTCGAGGGCGGGCAGAAATTCCTCCACGTTATCATCGATCGCCCTGGCGCTCAGTCCGTCGGAGATCACAACCTGTACCTGGCGCCGATCGGGACAGATCTCCTGCAGCCTGGTAGCGCTGTCCTCTGACAGGTGGCGTCCCAGGTGGGGCATCAGGATATACTCATCCCTGTCCCGCGCCCTGCTCTGCAGAACCGGCAACCGCAGGCGCTGCAGCAAGCCCGGGGCGATCTCGCCGGCCACGGCATCGCGGGCTGCCGCATGGTCCTCTCGAAACGACAGCAGGCTTTCCATTGTCGGACGCGGCCCGCTACGCCCGACGCCGATCCTGGCGGGAGTGGTCTGTAGCAGGGCGGTGAGGGGAGGCCTTTCCGGCCGGCAGTCCAGTCCGGCGGTGAAGACCAGCGGGTCGCCGGCCTGGCCGGTGAGGCGCTGGTCTTTCATGATTCCCATCTCCTCCAGCCAGGCCTCAAACTCGGGCAGCGGCCTGAGGCCGAGCAGCAGGCGCAATGAGGCGATGTCGTGATAGCTGGTGCTCTGGTAGCCGAGCATCACGTCGTCTCCCATCGGTATGCCCATCAGGTAGTTGACCCCGGCGGCGCCCAGCAGTACCGCCATTCCCTCCAGGTCGTTCTGGTCGACCTGCATGTGGTTGGTGTAGCAGATGTCCGCCCCCATCGGGACGCCGGTCAGCTTGCCCATGAAGTGGTCTTCGAGGGCGGCACGGGTCACCTGCTTGCTGTCAGCCAGGTATTCGGGACCGATGAAACCGACCACCGTGTTCACCAGAAACGGGGAGAATGCCCTGGCCAGGCCATAGCAGCGGGCCTCCAGGGTGACCTGGTCGGCCAGGTGATGGCTGTTCGAGGATAGCTCGGAACCCTGGCCGGTTTCAAAATACATGACGTTGGGGCCGGAGGCGGTGCCTCTGGCTAAGGCCAGTTCCCTGGCCTCGAAGAGCATCCCGGCATTGATGCCGAAGGCTCTGTTGCCGCTCTCTGTTCCGGCCAGGCTCTGAAAAACCAGGTCGCAGGGAGCGCCCTGCCTGAGCGCCTCCATCTGGGTGGTGACGTGCGCCAGGACGCAGCACTGGGTCGGAATCCGCCAGCGTGAGACGAAATCGTGCAGGGCATCGAGCAGCCTGCTGACGCTGACGACATCGTCCCGTACCGGATTGATCCCGATCACGGCGTCACCGCAGCCGTAAGAGAGCCCCTCCCGCACCGACGCCAGCACACCCTCGATATCATCTGCGGGGTGGTTGGGCTGGAGGCGGGCAGCCAGGGTGCCCGGCAGCCCGATGGTGGTATTCGCCCGCGCCTCGACCCTGATCTTCCTGGCGCCCAGGATGAGGTCGAGGTTGGACATCAACTTGGTCACGGCGGCCACCATCTCGCTGGTGAGGCCGCGGCTGAGGCGCTGCAGATCATTGCCGGCTGTATGGTCGTCCAGGATGTAGGCGCGCAGTTGGCCGACGGTCCAGCCTCTGATCGGCCGGAAGACCGATTCATCCACGGCGTCCTGGATGATCCGTGTCACCTCATCCGCTTCATAGTCCACCACCGGATGATGGCGGAGTTCCTCGAGTGGTAACTCGCTCAACACCCGCTTTGCCGCCACACGCTCCTGGTCCGAAGCGGCGGCGATGCCGGCCAGGCGGTCACCCGACTTCTCCTCGTTCGCCTTGGCCAGAACGTCTTTGATGTCCTTGAAGCTGTAGTTGGCGCCAGACAAATTAGCTGACAGGTTCATGCTGATTGGCCTCGTTTCGTCTAGCTGTTCTGTATGAATGACGGCCCCTTGAACCATCTCCTGACGCTGGCCAGGTAATAGATGATCAATAGGATCAGGGCGCCCAGGATCGTATAGCCGGTCAACTGGTTGGGCGGAATCACGAACAGCACGCAGATGAAGACGATCCATACCAGGGCCGTGGCATTTACAGCCGTGCTCCACTTACCCAGGCTCCAGGGTCCGTTGTTCTCCGGTTTCCAGATGCCCGCCCGCACCGCTCTCAGCTTCAAAAAGAGCGGGATGCCATAGGAGACGTAGAGGGCGATGGTGCTGATGGAGACGATGACGGAATAGCCCCCGCTGTATACGGCAGACAGGAAAGCGACCACTGCCGAGAGCCAGATGGCGGCTACCGGGGTCATGAACCTGCTGCTGATCCCGGACCAGATCTTCGCTCCGGGCATTCCCCCGTCCCTGGCAAAGGCGTAGATCATGCGGGAGTTGGATGTGACAGAAGACAGTCCGCAGAACCACATGGCAATCACTACCACCCATAGGGTGGCCCGCCCGGCTGCGCCTCCGAGAGCATTTTCAATAATATAGATAAATGGGTTGGCGGCGGCGGCCACTGCAGCGTTATCCTTGGCCGCCATGGTCACGGCGAAGAGCATGAGATAGCCTACCGCTGCTGAAACCAGCACTGACAGGTAGACCCCCCAGGCAGCCTTGACCCGGGGGTTGACCGTCTCTTCGGTGATATGGGCGGAGGCGTCATATCCGGTGTAGGTCCACTGGGCCTGCAGCAGGCCCAGCATGAAGGCCAACCAGTATGGGTACTTGCCGGTCGTGAACCCGAATTGGAAGATATGGGCGACACTCTGCTTGGGTCCGAAGATGAGCAGGGCGGAGATCAGGATCGCCACCCCGATAATGTGATAGATGGCGCTGATATCATTCAGCCTGGCCACCAGCCTGATGCCAAAATGATTCAGCAGGGCATGGCTCAGCAGGAGTATGCCGTAGAGGACCAGGAAGTTACCCCAGCTCTCCTTGATGCCCAGCAGGGGCGCCAGAAAAGTTGCGGCCCCGAAGTCGATCCCGGCAGTGATGGTAAACTGGCCGAGCAGGTTGAACCAGGCTGTGAACCAGCCCCATCCCCTTCCCCCGAGAGCGGTGGCCCAGTGATAGAGCGCACCCGAGGTGGGAATGGCGGATGCCAGTTCGGCCATCCCGGCGGCTACCAGTAACGTGAAAATGGTTACCAGCGGCCAGCCGATGCTGTTGATGGCGGGACCTGCCATGCCGTAGCCATAGCCGTAGAGGGTCACGGCGCCGGTCAGGATCGAGATAATCGAGAACGAGATGGCAAAGTTGGAGAAGCCTCCCATATCCCTGAATAACTGCTGTACGTAACCGAACCGCTGCAGATCGGCAATATCCGCCCTGATCTGAACATTCTTCAAATCCTCCATTCCTGATGCCTCCCTCGATGTGTTCAAGCCTCCTGGGTTCCTATCTTGGCTGCTGCCGCTGGAGCGTTAGCCGGTGCCTGATACCCTTTTTCTATCGGCATGCGGGTGTTTTTGTATTGCTGGTCGATAAAGTTTATATACTTGTCTGGCTGGAAATTCTGGACACTCTTATTCGCAATGAGCATGATCGAGGCGCCGAGAGCGATAGCCACAGCGATCACTACCAAACCGATGATCATTGACATCCTTGTTCACCTCCCGTCTTGTATACGAATGAATAAGCAAGACAGCATGATCGCCGGCTCGACTTATTTCCAGCAAAATTCCTCTTTCGGTGAAAATAGAAAAGCCCTGTTTGAAGAGAACTGCGCTGTTCTTCAAACAGGGCTTCATTGCCTTGTCTGTCGGTTTTCGCTGCCGTGTGGTTTCGGCATAGAACTTACTATTCAGTTTAAAAATACCAATATAAAAAAACAAAATCCCCCTATCGTTCGGGGACTTCCTTATCCCAGGCCGGCAACCTTGCCAGAACTCTATTTAAAAAAATTATAATGCTTACGAAATGTCAAATGCAACTTGCTTTGTTCATGTATCTTGTATACATCTCTTATGGGCAGCCTGTATCTAGGCAATGCCCCCGCTCATACCGGTTTGGCTGGCTTCGATGCAGGCGGTGGCTTGGAGATCGCCGGTTATTATCATCTCGATTGTCAAGACATAGTTATCGTTCCCCGTCTGCGACCGGGAGATCATAGACAGTTAATTAATGTCAGTGAATGAAAAACCGCCCCGAGGCTGTAGGGCCGAAGCGGTTTTTATATTTGAGCATTGTTTTGCCGGGAACCCCTGTTTTCAGGCGACCTCGAAGAAGAGTCCGTCCGGGGTGCTCTTCAGGGTAACAGTGTCCCCCGGTTTGACCTCCCCGGCGATGATCTTGCGGGAGAGCGGGGTCTCCACCTCCTGCTGGATCACTCGCTTCAGCGGCCTGGCGCCGAAGCTCGGGTCGTAGCCCTTCTTGGCCAGGTAGGATGCCGCATCCTGGTCCCACCGCAGAGTGCTGCGCTGGTTCTGCTGCACCCGCGCCGCCAACCGCTGCAGCAGCAGCCCGGCGATCTCCCGGATCTCCTGTTGCTCCAGGGCGTGGAAGACAATGATCTCGTCCACCCGGTTCAGGAACTCCGGCCGGAAGTGCTGCCGCAGCAGCCCCAGCACCGCCTCCTTCATCCGGTCGTAGTTGCCGCGCCCACCATTCTGGTGGGCACCCGGCTCATCTGCTTGGAAACCCAGGATCTCCTGACTGCCGATGTTGGAGGTCATGATCACGATACTGTTCTTGAAATTGACTACCCGGCCCTGGCCGTCGGTCAACCGTCCGTCGTCCAGTATCTGCAGCAGGGCGTTGAACACGTCCGGGTGCGCCTTTTCGATCTCATCGAACAGGATCACTGAGTAGGGTTTGCGCCGTACCGCCTCGGTCAACTGCCCGCCCTCCTCATAGCCCACGTAGCCGGGGGGCGCTCCGATCAGCCGGGCGACCGTGTGCTTCTCCATATACTCGGACATATCCAGCCGGATCATGCTGCGCTCGTCGTCGAACATGGCTTCTGCCAGCGCCCGGCACAGCTCGGTCTTGCCGACACCGGTCGGCCCCAGGAAGATAAAACTGCCCACCGGACGGTTGGGGTCCTTGAGACCGCTGCGCGACCGCAGCACTGCATCAGCCACAGCGTGCACCGCCTCGCTCTGGCCGATCACCCGCTGGTGCAGGATCTCCTCCAGGTGGAACAGTTTCTCCCGCTCTCCCTCCATCAGGCGGCTCACCGGGATGCCGGTCCAGCGGCTGACCACACTGGCGATATCCTGCTCGTCGACCTCTTCCTTGAGTAGTGTGTCGCCCTTCTGCTTGCCGGCCATCTGCTCCTCTTCAACCTTGAGCCGGCGCTCCAACTCGTTCAGCCGCCCATACTTCAACTCGGCTGCCTTGTTCAGGTCGTATTGGCGCTCCGCCCGCTCGATCTCCGTGCGCACCGCCTCGATCTCCTTCTTGATCTCCCGCAGGCGCGTGATCCCCTGTTTCTCCTCCTGCCACTGGGCCTTCATGGCATCGGACTGGCCTTGCAGATTGGACAACTCCTTCTGGAGATCCCCCAAACGTTCCTGAGATGCCTGGTCGTGCTCCTTCTTCAGCGCCGCCTCCTCGATCTCCAACTGCATCACCCGGCGGGTGATCTCGTCCAGGGCGGTGGGCATGCTGTCGATCTCCGTGCGCAGACGGGCGCCGGCCTCGTCCATCAGGTCAATCGCCTTATCAGGCAGGAAACGGTCGGAGATATAGCGGTCGGATAACACTGCCGCCGCCACCAGGGCGGCATCCTGGATGCGCACCCCGTGGTGCACCTCATAGCGTTCCTTGAGACCGCGCAGGATAGAGACGGTGTCTTCCACTGACGGCGGGTTGACCAGCACCGGCTGGAAGCGGCGCTCCAGGGCGGCATCCTTCTCGATGTGCTTACGATATTCGTCCAGGGTGGTGGCGCCGATCGCCCGCAGTTCACCCCGGGCCAGCATCGGCTTGAGGAGATTGCTGGCGTCCATGGCGCCCTCAGCTGCTCCGGCGCCTACCACCGTGTGCAACTCATCGATGAACAGGACGATGTGGCCCTCAGCATCGGCGACATCCTTCAGGACTGCCTTCAGGCGTTCCTCAAACTCTCCCCGGTACTTGGCGCCGGCCACCAGTGAGCCCATGTCCAGAGCGATGATCCGTTTCTCTTTCAAGCCCTCGGGCACGTCCTTGGCCACGATACGCCGGGCCAGGCCCTCCACAATGGCGGTCTTGCCGACCCCCGGTTCGCCGATCAACACCGGGTTGTTCTTGGTGCGACGCGACAGGATCTCCATCACGCGCCGGATCTCCTCGTCCCGCCCGATCACCGGGTCGAGCTTGCCGTCGGCTGCCAGCTTGGTCAGGTCGCGGCCATAACGCTCCAGGGCCTCGTAGGTGACCTCGGGGTTCTCGCTGGTAACCCGCTGCGAGCCCCGGATCTCTTTCAAGGCATTCAATAGTGTATTCCGGTTAACCCCTTGCCGGCGCAGCAACTGCTTAACATCATCCTCGCCGTCCTCGATCAGGGCCAGTAATAAGTGCTCCACGCTGAGGTACTCGTCTTTCAAGGATTCCGTTTCTTTCTCCGCCCGGGCCAACACCCGGGCCAATCCAGCGCCTAGATGCAACTGGTCCTCGGAACCATAGACCGCCGGTATCTTGCGCAGCAATTCCTCCAGCCCGTTTTGCAGGGCAGGCAGGTCTGCTCCGGCCCTGGTCAGGAAACGACCCGCCAGGCCGTCATCTTGCCTGATCAGGGCAGCCAGCAGGTGCCTGGAAGATACATCCTGGTGATGTCTTTCGGCGGCCAACTGCTGGGCGGCTGCCAGGCCCTCCCGGGCCTTTTGGGTAAACTTGTTCGGATCCATATATTTCACCTCGCAGAAAAGCTTTACGTATATTCAGAATTAGGAGATCACATGCGGGACAATACCATCCAGCCCAACGAAAACAGGCCGGTGGAAACAAATGAATAATGAAACGCGAGAAGCGTCCCCGTGTTCCGTCAATGGCTGCTCAGGCGGTCGATCTCTGACTGCAAGTCCTCGATCCGTTCGAGCAGGTCGAGGATGATCGCCGCGCCGGGCAGGTTGACGCCTGTCTGCTTCAGCCGCAGCAGCCTGTAAACTCGCTGCAGTTGCCGGGGGAGGATGGTCTCCTCCCGGATCTCGATGATGCCCAGTTCCTCCAGTATCTGCAGCAGGTCCGGGTGAATATCCAGTTCGCGGAGTGGCAGCCGTTCGTCCTCTTCATCATCGTGGCGATACCGGTATATGATGCTCATGGCGATCCTACCCTTTCCTCAGTTCTTTCAGCTGGCGGTAAAGCTGCTTTTCCTCCTCACTCAGGGAGGAGGGGAGGTCGATCACCAGCCGGACATATTCATGGCCCCGCTCGCCGCCCTTTTCGGGCAGACCCTTGCCGCGCAGCCGCAGCCTGGTTCCGGCACGGCTGTCCGGGGGCACGGTCATGATCACCGGCCCGTCCAGGGTGGGCACCTGTACCTTGTCGCCTAGGGCTGCCTGCTCCGGGAACAGCTTAAGTTCGGTCTCCAGGTCATTTCCCTTGACCGTATATATAGGATGGGGCAGCAATCTTGCTTTTAAATAGAGGTCGCCTTTGGGACCGCCGTTCAGTCCATCCCCGCCCTGGCCGCGCAACCGGATGCGTCCGCCGTCCCGAATGCCTGCCGGAATCATGACCTCCAGAGTCTTCGTCTCCGGGACCTGGCCGGTGCCGCCGCAGCGTGAGCAGAAGCCCCGGTTCTTGGTGCCGGTGCCGCCGCACTCGTCGCAGATCGCTCCGGTGGACAGCTGGAGTGTTTTGCTGACGCCATGATAGGCTTCCTCAAGGGGCAGTTCGATCTCCGTCTCCACATCCTGGCCGCGCTGCGGCCCCCGGGCGCGTCCGCGCCCAGAGGGCGCCCGGGGGCCACCCGACCGCGTTGTGCCGGTGCCAGTCGCGGTTTGGCCGCCTTGAGTGAAACCGCCGCCGAACAGGGTCTCGAAGAAGTCGCTGAAACCCCCGGCGCCTTCCTGGAAGCCACCGCCGGGCGGGTGCCCATTGGGCGCGCCGCTGTTGTAGAAACGCACGCTATCGCCCCAGTCGGGCGGAGGCTGAAAGTCCTGGCCATTACGCCAGTTGCTGCCCAACCGGTCGTATTTCGACCGTTTTTCCGCGTCACTTAGCACCTCGTAGGCCTCGTTGATCTTCTTGAACTTCTCCTCAGCCTCTGTCTTCTGCTTGCCGGTATGCAGATCGGGATGCCACTTGCGCGCCAGCTTGCGGTAGGCGCTCTTGATCTCCTTCTCCGTAGCATCCCGTTTGACGCCCAAGATCTCGTAGTAATCCTGAAAAGTTACCGCCATCTACTTTAAAACCCCCAATTTCCTCTGTTTCCAGATCGAGGCGGTTCTCCTGAACTGCCGATCCGTTGGGGCGTTCAGGAGAACCGCCTCCTGGACCCCCTTATTTCTCTTCGTATTCGGCATCCACCACGTCCGGTCCGCCCGGCTGTCCCTGAGCGTCGCCATGCGGGGCGCTGCCGTAACCCTCGTCGGGGCCGCCCGGCTGTCCGCCAGCCGCCTGAGTTTTCTTGTAGGCGGCTTCGGACAGGGAGTAGGCGGCCTGCTGCAGGTCGTCTTTCAGAGAACGGATCTTGTCGACCGGGTCATTTTCCTTCAGAGCCGCCTTAAGGTCCGCAGCCAGTTGCTCCACCCGGGCCTTCTCGTGCACCGGCACCTGGTCGCCCAGGTCTTTCAGCTGACGCTCCACCTGGTAGGCCAGGCTGTCAGCCTCGTTGCGGATCTCGATCTCCTGCCGCCGCTTCTTATCCGCCTCGGCGTTGGCCTGGGCGTCGCTCACCATGCGGTCGATCTCCCCCTTGTCCAGGTTGCCGGAGCCGCTGATGGTGACGGTCTGTTCCTTTCCCGACGCCTTGTCCTTGGCGCTCACCTTCAAGATGCCGTTGGCGTCGATATCGAAGGTCACCTCCACCTGCGGGATGCCCCGCGGTGCCGGTGGAATGCCGTCCAGTTTGAACTGCCCCAGGGTCCGGTTGTCCCGGGCCATCTCCCGCTCACCCTGCAGCACGTTGATATCGACGGCCGGCTGGTTGTCCTCGGCGGTGGAGAAGATCTGGCTGCGCCGCACCGGGATGGTGGTGTTGCGCTCGACGACCCTGGTCATCACGCCGCCCATGGTCTCCACGCCCAGCGACAGCGGGGTGACGTCCAGCAGCACCACGTCCTTGACCTCGCCGGCCAGCACCCCGGCCTGGATGGCTGCGCCGATGGCCACCACCTCATCCGGGTTGACGCTCATGTTCGGCGCCTTGCCGGTCAGATCCCGCACCAGCTTCTGCACGGCGGGAATCCTGGTCGAGCCGCCGACCAGGATCACCTCGTCGAGTTCCTTCTCGCTCAGCTTAGCGTCAGCCAGGGCGGCCTTGACCGGCCCCCGGCAGCGTTCCACCAACTGGGCGGTCAGGTCGTCGAACTTTGCCCGGGTCAGCTTGATGTCCAGGTGTTTGGGGCCTGTGGCGTCGGCGGTGATGAAGGGCAGGCTGATCTGGGTCTCCACCGTGGCGGAGAGTTCGATCTTGGCCTTCTCCGCCGCTTCGATCAGACGCTGCAGAGCCTGCTTGTCGGTACGCAGGTCGATTCCGTATTCCTTCTTGAACTCACCCGCCAGCCAATCGACGATCTCTTTATCAAAGTTGTCGCCGCCCAGATGGGTATCGCCGTTGGTGCTCTTGACCTCGAATACACCGTCGCCGACATCCAAGATCGATACGTCGAAGGTGCCGCCACCCAAGTCGAAGACCAGGATGGTCTCGTTAGCCTTCTTGTCGAGTCCGTAAGCCAGGGCGGCCGCCGTGGGCTCGTTGATGATCCGCAGCACGTTCAGGCCGGCGATCTTGCCGGCATCCTTGGTGGCCTGACGCTGGGCGTCGTTGAAGTAGGCAGGCACCGTGATCACGGCGTCGCTCACCTTCTCGCCCAGGTATTTGCCGGCATCCTCCGCCAGCTTCTTCAAGATCTGGGCGGAGATCTCCTCCGGGGCATACTTGTTGTCCCGCGCCTGGAAGCGCACGGCGTCATCGGGCCCCGCCACCACCTTGTAGGGGACGAGCTTGCGCTCTTCGGCCACCTCGGCGAAACGGCGGCCGACGAATCTCTTCACCGAAAACAGGGTGTTCTCGGGGTTCAGGGCTGCCTGCCGCTTGGCGATCTGGCCGACCAGACGCTCCCCGGATTCCTTGAAGGCCACTACCGAGGGGGTCAGGCGAGACCCCTCGGCGCTCAGGATCACCTCGGGCTTGCCGCCCTCCATCACCGCTACCACCGAGTTGGTGGTTCCCAGGTCGATGCCCACTGATTTTGCCATAATGCAACCCTCCTTAATTAGTGTTAAACACAGAAATTTTTTAATCTCACTTAAAGCAAGAGGCAGTCTAAAGTGACTTATGAAATAGGTTGAAACTCAGTCATTCCGGTATTAGTCAAATAATATCAAACATAAATGAAAAATGCAATATCTTAGTTGTATTGTCAATAGTCTTCCTATGAAATTATAAAAATATTTTATTCCGGGGTTGAGCAGGAACTGGAGAATTGGTTAGAAGTTTGCGTGATAACGGTTGGCATATGGCGGTGAAAATGCAGGCATGCGCGATCGGAATTGTTCATCCGGCGCTGGCCCGGAAAAAGTGAACTCTGGTGAGCCGCAGGGCCTGTAGGGAGAAAAACGCATCCGACCGGCATGGAGAATGATTCTTCTTTATTAGATATCGCCCTCAAGGCGGGGCATGTCCCGGAAGATCTTGCGGAAATGGTAACCGTAGACTGAGAAGATCACTGCTTCCGGCAGGAAGCGCGGGTAGCGGAACATGGTTTTGGCCAGGAGTTTCCAGTAATAGCGCCGGCCCCTATTCAAGATGCCCAGGTAGAACATCGCCTGGATCAGGGCCTTGATGTAAACCAGGTGGAAACCGTCGGCGCGCTTGATCCGGGGAGGCTTGAACTCGTTGAAGAACTTGAACACCCGCTCGTAGAAGGCTCGTGGCTCATAGATGGTGGTGACGATCTTCTGATAGCCCTCCACCAGTTTCTGGGGGTTCATCTTGGGGATGAAGTTCAAGGAGAAGTCGGTGTTGTTGCCGGTAAACTCGGAGAGCAACCGTTTTTCATCCTCCAGGCGCTTGAACAGCCGCGTTCCCCTGGGGGCGCTCAGCAACCCCACCATGGCGGTGACGATGCCGCTCTGCTGGATGAAGCTGATCTGGCGTTCAAAGATGGATGGAGTATCGCTGTCAAAGCCGACGATAAAGCCAGCGCTCACCTCCATGCCGATGTTCTGGATCTTCCGCACCGAGTCGATCAGGTTCCGGTTGACGTTATTGAACTTGTTGCACTCTTTCAAGCCCTCCTCGCTGGGGGTTTCGATGCCGATGAAGACGTGGCTGAAGCCCGCCTGCCGCATCAGGTCCATCAGCGTCTGGTCGTCTGCCAGGTTGATGGAGGCCTCGGTGATGAAGGCGAAGGGATGCTTATGCAGTTCCATCCAGGCGATCATGGTTGGCAGGACGTCATTTTTCAACTGCTGCTTATTGCCGATGAAGTTGTCGTCTACCACAAAGACCGTGCCCCGATAGCCAATGTCGTAGATAGCGTCCAGTTCCTTGATGAACTGCCGGGTATCTTTCAGGCGCGGCTTATGCCCATAGAGGGAGGTGATGTCGCAGAACTCGCAATCGTAGGGGCAGCCCCGGGAGTACTGCACGCTCATGCAGACATAGTCCTTGGGGTTCAATAAATTCCAGGCAGGCACCGGTGTGCAGGTCATGGGCGGCCGTTCGTCGGTGTTATAGACGTGCCGGGCCCTGCCCTGTTCCAGGTCCGCCAGGAACGGTGGCAGGGTGACCTCTGCCTCACCCAGGACCAGGTGATCGACCTCGGGGAAATGCTCCGGTTCCATGGTGAACAGCGGTCCCCCGGCGACGGTCTTAACCCCCAGAGCCTGGCATCGGTTCAGGATCTCTTTGACCGAGGGTTTTTGAATGTTCATGGCGCTGATGAATACGTAGTCCGCCCATTGTAGATCATCGTCTGCCACCTTTTTGGCGTTCAGGTCGATCAAACGCTTATCCCAGTCAGCAGGCAGCATGGCAGCCACAGTCAGCAAGCCGAGCGGAGGGTGGGCCGCCTTTTTATTGATGAATGGCAGGGCGTATTGGAAACTCCAAAAACTCACCGGGTATTGCGGATACAGCAGCAGGATTTTCATTCTCGCATCTCCTTAGGGGGTCTCATTATTTTGAGCTTATAGTGAATACAAATACTCTGAACTGATACTGCAGGCAATATTCCGATCATCAGCTGCGCATACCTGGCTGCGAACGAGAATTTTTTAATTTATTACCTCAATACCAGTGTACCATTTTTTGGCGCTTGACGCTCAAGTCTTTCTCTGTTTTATTATGGCCGGTTCAGGCGCAAATTTTGCACTGAGACGCATGGGGGAGATTTTAAGACAACAGGGGGGGGTTAACAACCGGTGGCGAGATTGTTCAGGATGCCTGCTGGTAGATATTCTTGACGACATCCAGAAAAAGTTGCACCAGATGGCCATCGTACCAGGTGCCGGCGCGGGCTTGCAGCTCTGCGCAGGCCTGGTCGAGAGGCATGGCCTTGCGGTAGGGGCGATTGGTGGTCATGGCGTCAAAGCTGTCGGCTATACGCAGGATGCGTGCCATCAACGGAATATCATCCCCGCGGCACGCGTCCGGATAACCGGTGCCGTCGTAGTTTTCATGGTGTGAGCGAATGATGGGAACAACAGGGAGGAAGGAGATCATCGGCTTGAGCATCTCACTCCCCAGGATCGGGTGGTTGGCCATGGTCTTCCATTCTTCCTTGCTCAGACGCGCTTCCTTGGTCAATAATCCGGTCTCGATCTCGATCTTGCCGATATCGTGCAGGTAGGCCGCGAACCTCAGGGTGTCCTTCTCGTCATCGGTGAGGTTCAGTTTGTCCGCCAGGGCCAGGGAATAGGAGATCACCCGTTCCGAGTGCCCGTAGGTGTACTTGTCCTTGGAATTGATCAGGGCGATAAAAGTTTGCAGAGTGGGGAAGGCGTCCTTGATCTGCAGGGCGCCGATCTCGCTGATCACTGACTGGTACAGGTAGGCCATACCCTCGCTGTATTTGATCCGGAACAGATCATTCTCGGCGGCCCGGATCAGCTGGAGGGCGTCATCCCCGTCCTCGGGGCAGCCAACCACACCGATGGATATGGTAAAATCCCTCCAGGATGATGTCGGCTGGTTTTCCACCAGCACTGAGGTGGCCTGTTCAATCAGTTTCAGTCTGATGGCCACGGCAATGTTGCGGGCATTTTCTTTATCCTGCCCCGGCAACACCAGCATGAACTCGTCGTTGCCATACCTGGCGGCGTAACAGGGCTCTTGAGCCTCGTCCAGCAGCAGCCTGCCGATGGCTGCCAGGATCTCGTCCCCCTTCTGGTAGCCGTATACGGCATTGTAATATTTGAACTGGTCGATGTCCATCAGGGCCAGGGAGAGCGGTGATTTTTGGGCGGCTGCTTTCTGGACGGAGATGGCCAGCTTCTCCTGGAGGTAGCGGTAGCTGATCAGCCCGGTCAGGGGGTCGTAGTCCGCCAGCCTGACCAGTTCCTGCTGTGTGTTCCGCTCTACCTCGATCAGTCCGCCCACCACCCAGGCCAGCAATACAGTGACACCGGTGATGATGATGTCCGCCTGAAAAACTTCATCGGGTAGTCCATGCCCGAACAGATAGTCCAGCAGGAACAGCAGCCCGCAGGTAAGCAGGGCCTCCCCGGAGCCGATAAACTTGCCGAAGGCGGTGGCGGTGATGATGGCCGGGATGACGATCAGCACCTTGGCGCCGGTAAAACCCCTGCTATACCAGATAAATCCGAAGGTGATCGGCAGCAGCACCGCCAGCAGCAGGATCTCATCGATGCGGGATTGAACGAGGATGGTGAACTTGGCCAGCAGCTTGCGGGCGATATAGATGATGATGACTATGCTAAAAATGATGAACAGCAGGCCTAAAGAGGTAGCGCGCTGCAGCCCCATCTGCCCTAGCGGTATGCTATAGAAACTGAACAGGATCATCAGGAAGATCAGCAGGCTGATGATGTGGGTGACCAGGATATTTTCCGATATTTCGTTAGCCCTCTTTATTTCCCAGTCGCGCATGTGGATCTCCTGTCTGTAAGCCAGGGAAAAGGCTTTCCACGAAATAATTATACGACCCTTAATCCACAGCCCAGGTTGAAGCCCGATCTGGCTAATTATCAACCTGGGCTGTGGAGTTTAGGGCTGTCTTGCAGGTGCGATACTTATTTCTTTAAGGTTGCAGGCGCTTCAGGCTGGTACCAAAGGAAGCCGCCGCACTGGGGCTTCACAGCACCGGCAATAGCGATCACGGTCAGTGCGCTGAACAGTGTCGGCAACAGCCTATAGATTAGACGCTTCATGGGGATTTTCCTCCTTTCCTATAATAATTTTATCCAGCACAGCGGCAAACCGATGACCGGGCCCGGTCAGGGAAAAGGCCTGCCACCAGAGACCGAAGCTCATGGCAAGCACGACTGCGGCAGCCTGTATTGTCCAGAGCAGAAGGGCGCCCTGGAGCGCTGTAATAAACACCACGGCCGCCAGCGAGTGGAGGCGCAGCTTGCGGCGCTCCTCGCCCGAGGTGATCCGCTTGGCGGGGGAATCGACGGGGGACAGGCGCCACACGATAAACATCGAAACGATGAAACCCAGCAAGATGGTTAAGATCAAGCTTACGCCAGTTAAAAAGTGTGCACTGGCCAACGCCAACCTGCCTAGAACTGGAAAGACGATCAACCCTATCAAGGCGCAGATGACCGGGGATCTGCTGTGCGCACCGTGCGAAAAAAAGCGCACCAGGGCCGCGGAGAGGGCGGCGGTGACGGTGGCGCCGAGACAGCCCAGCAGCCAGCCGGCCAGGCAGATCAGGGCAAAGTCCAGCAATGGGTAGAGGAGCAATTGGAGACCGTATGCGGCGACCTCTTCCTGGTCCGGGGTCAGATCGAGCTGCTGCCGGAGATAGGCGGCTGCCGGCTTGATAATATTAAGCCTCAACAATTAGCCCCCTCTTGTGGTTGTAGTAATTCTTGCCCAGGGCCAGGAGCAGCAGTATGATCTCATAGGGAAGAGCAAAAGTTGCCCTTAGCAAGGGATTAGCATAAACCGTTGTATAATCCAATCCAGTTAGCTTAAGAAGCGGAGCGGAGTAGCAGAGTTCGACAATGGTTAAAGTTACATAACTGATCAGGGCCGCCAGGAGTATTTTGCTCATCAATGATTTGGTAAAAAACCTGACGTAGACACCCAGGGATACGATCAGGATGATGGTGTGCATGCCGTTGGCGATGTTTAATAGTTGCACCTGGTTGGTGAGCGCCTGCAGGAGAGCGATTATTAGTATATTTTTGTATTGCAGCCGCAGGTTCAACAAGCTGAAGACCACCATAGTCAAAACCACAGTCTCCGGAAAATCCTGCAACACAAAAGCGGTTAAGACCGATTGCAGGGTCTCGTGGCCCATTATTTCACCTCAAGAGGGATAAGTTTCTTGCTCAGGAAAATGTTTCATTGTGCTTGGACAGATTCGACGTATACGACCTTTTTCCTGCTAATATTAGCTTAAGATTAAAATATCAAATATTCAGGACTAATGTCCTTATTGTTCGACAATTATCGAGTAAAACTACGTTGGAGAGAATCTCCGCGGACAGCAGGAATCATCTCCTGCTTGGCGAAACAAGTTAGCATGTTGACGTAAGGGGATGGAGCAGTTGAGTTCTGGCATGCAGCTGCACGGCTGGCTCAGGGTGTTCCTGTTCGGTCTGCTGATATTGTTGGCGGCAGCGGTTTTAGGCGGGTGCAAGCAAGTGCAGGGAGTGCTGCACAAGAGCCAGCCTCCTGCCGTTTCCCGCGGGGAGCGCCTGATCGCTTACGAGCAGGGGGGCAATATATGGACCATCAAGGCAACCGGCGACGGCGCTCAGCAGGTGAGCAAGACCGGCAACCTGATGCTGGGCGCCTGGGCTCCCGATGCGGCCAAAATGGCAGTGCTGTCCGGGATCAATCAGAACGGTGAATGGGTGACCGGAAATGCCGGGGTGCTCGATCTGAGCGGCAACATTCAACCTGTGATGGGCCCTCAGGGCGCTATCGCCGTCGAACCCGGAGATGCTTCCTGGCTGGACAGCAACAGCCTGGTGCTGGGAGGCCTGGGCGCTATCTGGATAGTCCGTCTCGATGGCGGCCAGTACCTGGCCACCTCTCTTTACACCGCCAAGCATGAAAACAGTGAGCAGGTCTGGCATCCCAGGGCTGTGCCGGGGGGAGGCTTTGTCAGCTTCTGGGTCACCAGCGCTGAGGGTACGCAGGGGGATGTATCAGCGCGCCTGATGATCGTCCCGGTGGCAGGAGGCCAGGCGACCACTATTTTTACTCAGACCATCCTGGCCAGCGGCCAGGCGCCCGTTGATGCTGTCTGGGCCCTGGATGGCCGTTATGTTCTGATCTATGCAGAATCCGCCAGCGGTGGCAACCCGTGGTGGATGTTAGACCGTACCAAGGGCAGCAAAAAACAGGCGTTGTCCGCCGATGCCGGCGATGTCCAGTGGTTGCCCGGCGACCAATTGATCTATGCTCCCCAGGCCCAATTGCAGGTGCCGAAATATGCCCTGCTCGATGCCGCCACCGGTGAGTCCCAGCCTTTTGTGGCCATTCCCAACTGGGTGAGCTGGCTCCAGGTCGCTCCCGATAACCGCTTGTTGCTGGCCAGAGCCACCGGGGATAACAGCATCAATTGGGATTATTACGTGGCGGCAGCAGACGGGAGCAACGTCACGAAGATCATCGCCGCCGCCGGGGATGCCGACTGGCAACCGTAATGGTGGTTGGTGGTTGGTCGTTAGTAGTTGGGAAAAAACTAAACATTGGAACGATCTGTGGCAAACGATGGGCCAGATGTGACTAAGAGCCGTTCCCTGGCTCAGATTCTCCAGTAACCACAAAGCGCATGCTGACGCTAAAATAGCAGGCGAGCGGCATTGTTGCCCCAGATACCTGCTTTCTCCTCATCAGTGATCGTGGTCGCCGCCCATTCCTTATAGTAGCGGGCCGGTGAGAGCAGCGGGAAGTCGCTGCCCAGCATCACCTTATCGAGCACGCCTGCCAGCCGTGCCGCCTGGTAGATATCCGGGCGGAAGAGGAACGGTGAGGCTGCCGTGTCGTAGTAGACATGCTGCAACGATTTTTTCAGTTCAGGCATCAGTTCGTAGAAGAATAGACCGCCGCCCCAGTGGGCAAAGATGATCTTATTATCGGGGTTCTGGACTGCAAACAGATAGGCCTGTTCCGGCCCCATTTTGCCCTTGCCCGGATAGTAGTGTCCGACCAACTCGTTGGTGTGCATCAGGATAGGGAAACCGAGCTCCCGGCAGACAGCGGTGAACCGCCCCACCTGGTCCTGATCTGAGATGTCGACGTGCGCGGCGGAAGGGATGATCTCGCCGGTTCCTTTAAGGCCGGCTTCACGACAGCGGATCAGTTCCCGTTCTGTACCCGGGTCCTGAGGGGGGGCCACCGCGAAGCCGGTCAGGCGATCCGGGTAGCGCCTGACCACATCGATAATATAGTCGTTGCTCTCACGGCACATGCCCAGGTCGCGGTAGGAAAAACCGAATACCACCGATCTGTCAATTCCGGTCTTGTCCATGTTCTCAAGCAGAATTTCCGCGGTCGCAAACTTAGATTTGGGATTTTCGTGCAGCATCTTGAAATGAGCGTCCCGTTCCATGTTCCGGGTGACATCCCGGATGAACTCCGGCGACAGGATATGCACGTGAACGTCTAATTTCAAACCAATTCACCTCCTGTTTATTGGCACTAGTTTTCTATATTCGTTTCCGTTAAAGGAAAACCTCTTCCATCAAGCTTTCATAAAGCGTATTTTTATGGCAGGTCTGCTACCGCCCGGGCAGTAGCAGACTGGTTGCCAGGTGAGGAGTAGATGCTATTGTCCCTGTTTCCAAAAACGATCATGATTATCGAGGATGACCAGAACATCGTGGAACTTCTGCGTCTATATCTGGTCAACCAGGGGTATCGGGTGCTCATCTCTCCCACTGGCGAGAACGCGGTTGACCGGGTCAAACACGAAGGAGTTGACCTGGTGCTGCTCGACCTCAGATTGCCATCGCTGGATGGCTGGGAGATTGCCAGGGAACTCCGGCAGGGAACGGATGTCTCCATCATCATCGAAACTGCCCGGGGTCAGATCGCCGACAAGATCCGGGGTTTTGACCTGGGGGCCGACGACTATGTAGTCAAGCCCTATGATCCGCTGGAAGTAGTGGCCCGGGTCAGGGCCGTCCTCAAGCGCAAGAGCGCGCAACCAGGGGCTGGGACTCAACTGTCAGTTCCGGGCCTGGATGTGAATCTCGCCCGCTACGAGGTGCGGGTGAACGGCCAGCAGGTGGATCTGACCCCGAAAGAGATCGAGTTAATCTGCGTTCTGGGATCACAGCCGAACTACGTGTTTACCCGGGAATACCTGCTTCAGAAGGTCTGGGGGTACCAACTCAACGTGGGAACGAGCCGCACTGTGGATGTGCATATCAATCGCCTGCGTGACAAGCTGGATCGCCCGGGGCTCAAGTGGCGCATCAAGACAGTCTGGGGCGTGGGCTACAAATTGGAGATCGATGGGTTGCCTGAAGATAATGTGGGCGCGTGAATGAACCGTTGGGGGATTAAATTAAACGTTTTTACCAAGCTGCTGCTGGTGGAGCTGTGCGTGATCATCGGGCTGGTTCTGATCATGAACATCATCCTGGCCTGGTTTTTCCGCGATTTCTTTCACCGCAGCCAGGCACAGCTGATCTGGAAAACGGTGGCCCAGGTTCAGGATATTGCTGCCAATTCACCTATAGATAAATTGAACGATAGCGACTGGAAGCAACACTTCTCCATTATTGATCGTTCTTCCGGAGTGCATCTGGCAGTATTGCAGGGGCACAGCCTGGTGATGAGCACCAGCGGCCGGATCAACGACATCATCAACAATCCTGGATTCCTTGACCAGGTTCTGTCTCAGGCGGGACAGCAGAAAACAGCTACTCTGGAAGTTCCCGGCCAACCTTATCCGTCGTTGCTGGTCGCCGCCGCTCTCCTGCCCAATGGCATCCCGCTCTACCTGATCGCTTACTCGGAGGTCAGCAACACCGAACTGTTGTTGGAGGAGGCCCTGCGGTTTGTCTGGTTGGCTTCCCTGCTGGTGTTGGTTCTGGCCACCCCGATAGTCTATCTGCTGTCCCGTAACTTTACCCGCCCTCTAGCCGAAATGCAGCAGGTTGCCAAATTTTATGCCAAGGGAGATTTCAGCCGGCGTCTATCGGTGCAGCGCCATGACGAGATGGGAATGCTGGCCGGGATTCTGAACGAGATGGCCGGGCAGTTGGAGCAGCTCGAACAAAACCGGAGGAATTTCCTGGCCAACGTTTCCCACGAGTTGCGCACTCCCCTGACCTCCATCAGGGGTTTTATACAGGGAATGCTGGACGGAACCATTGCCGGGGTTGACCATCAGCACTATCTGTCCCGGGTGTACCGCGAATCCCAGCGGATGGTACGGATCGTGAGCGACTTGCTGGATATGGCCCGGATGCGGGAGGGGCAGATGGATTACCAATGGGAGACTCTAAACCTGTGGGAGCTCTGCCGGGAGGCCGGGGAGTCCATGCTGCCTCTGGCTGCGGAGAAGGATGTGGGGCTATCGTTGGTATTGCCTTCTAATCCTGCTTGGGTTAGGGGCGACTATGCCCGGCTGGTCCAGGTGATGGTAAACATCCTGGACAACGCTTTAAAATATACCAACGAGGGCTGGATAGAACTGAGGGGGACAGTCAAGGATAATGCAGCTCTGATAACAGTGGTAGATACGGGCGTGGGTATTCTCCCGCACGAACTTCCCTATATTTTTGAGAGGTTCTACCGGGGTGGCTTTGGTGGGGGCACCGGTCTGGGCCTGGCGATCTGCAAGCTGATCGTCAGCGCCCATCAAGGCGCCATCGGTGCTTCCAACAAGCCTGAAGGAGGCGCCATCTTCACTATCCGGATTCCCCTGGCGCTGCCGGCAGCCACATAACCGCCAGCAGTAGGGATTTGCTTGGAGAGCTTAGGGTTATAATAGGACTGATTGGCAGTTTTCTTGCACGACGATGTGAACCTGAACGAACGGGAGCGGCCCCTGCATAACAGCCGAGACGGCGCCGATGCTCAATAGAGAACTCCATGATCAGATCATACTAAAAGGCAGCAGGGGAAAGTGGTGCGCATGAAGTATGGCAAGTGGTCGCTGTATGCGGTGTGGATACTTCTGATTGGAGCCTTTGCTGTCATCCCCCTTATGGCCACCTTGACCTGGCCGCTGAGTGCCCGGCAGGTGGTCCTTACCGGCCGGCAGACGCCCATCGGCTATGGCCAGGGAAGCCCCGTCTACTATCGCAGCCAGGTGCTGGTGCTGATGTACCACAATGTGAGCCCCAGCGTTTCCGGACACGGCACGATCACGCCCCAGCGTTTTGCCGCGGACATTGCCGAGCTGCAACAGCAGGGTTATCACTTCATTTCCGCGGAAAGTTTTGCAGCCTTCCTCGACGGCAGGGAACCGGTGCCGGCCAATGCGGTGCTGCTCACCTTCGATGACGGCTACCGGGGCTTTTATTATTACGTATTCCCTGTTTTGGCGCAGAACCGGCTACCGGCGGCAGTGTTCATCATTATCGGCCAGATCGGCAAGCGCCATGACCTGCTTACCTGGCCCCAGGTGAAATCCCTGGATCAGAGCAACCTGGTGACAGTGGCGGCCCATACCTTCAATCTGCATTACAATGCTGCCAGCGGTCCTAAAGACACAGCCCCGGCTACCGTAGCACTGCTCTATGACCGGCGGATGGCCGGCCGGGAGAGCCGCAGCGCTTATGAACAGAGGCTGATCGTGGACTGCCGGCGGGCGCAGGAGACCCTGCAACTCAGATTGGGGCATTCCACGCCTTTTTTTGCCTACCCTTACGGGGCCTATAATCCGGAATTGGTACGCATCCTCAACCGGGCCGGCTACCGTTACTTATTCACGGTTCTATGCGGCGCCAATCGCCAGGGTCAGGATCCGCTACACATTTTACGGATCAATGCGGGTGTTCCCTGGCTCTCGTCCTCCGGATTGCTGATCAAGATCCGGAGCACGGCGGTGCTCTCCAAATTTCAGAAGCCGCCGCCCTCTGCCTGGATCCCCTGAAGAAACCAATTTCTAATTGCGAGTCAGCGCCTGTTTTGCTATGCTGTGTACAAAATGGTGCTTGATGGGAGTGGGTAGTACCCGGGCGCTCGCAGTGGCGGGTCATCGAACCCGGCACTGCTGTCTTAACAGGTGTGGCGCGGTTGGCAATGACGGACGACCAATATTTTAAGCCTTACGGTAATATGTCAAGATCCAAGGACCAAAATTTCTAAGTAGTTTTTCAAAAAAAGCGCAGCAACCACTAAGCCTGTTTCCAGAGGTAGGTGGGAAAAAGCAACATAAATGGAT
>JAHFCR010000055.1 GCA_023249405.1 Peptococcaceae bacterium
TTCATTGTCAAGGACTACTGCTTACACTACGTTGCATTTTAGAAAGGCCGCGGTAAGCCTCGTAAAATAGTTGGTGCGTCATTACTATTAAGATAGTGAAAATGATTGACATTAATAGAAAACTAGTATAGCATAATAGATACCAAAAGTTACTTCGTATAGTTTTATCTTCCACGTAATATTTTCCTCACCTTTTCCTTCCAGCGCTTCTTTTCAGGCATAAGATGGGCAACAGTTACAAGGACCGGAATGGCCCATCTGGACAATCCTCTTCCATCCAATTCCTCCACTGTGCGTTTTGAAGAGCAGCATGAGGTGAAAAGAACGGGCTAGCCACGGAGTTACTTCCTACATGTAGCCTGTATCGCATCCGCAAGAAGAGATTGGTATCAGAATAAAATATTTGCAGTTATAAAGTTGGCAACACTGTTGGCAATTATTTGTAAATCGCCTTCTTTTTATCAAAGAAGGCGGAAGAATGGAGGCTTTTCAAATGTGGTATGCCACTATTACAGAGCAAAGTACAACCTTCACCGTTGTCGCCGTTCAGCTTTCCATATTTTTAAACAAACTAGAATCACAGAGAACCCAGTTGGCTTATAGCCGTCTTTTTCCGGGGATGCCTATAATCTTGATGGCACGGGACCCGCGGGGTGTGCCAATTTATATCGGCCGCATCGATATCGTCAACTTCCTAAAAATTGCTGATCCTTCGGTAATACCGTGGCAGACTTCTCAGCCGGACCGCAACTTGCTCCGCATCGCCAGGGATCATCACGGATTTATGAAGCTTGCCAGTTAGACCCTCAACGGACTGCTGGCATATGCGTCCGCTGAGAGGGCTCAAGTTTTAATGATGTTTTTATCAAGAGCAAATACAAGCAATTCAATAAAAGGAGGAACAGACATGGAGAACAGAGAGGAATACCAAGGCAAGATGGAGGCCCAACTCAGTGAGTGGGGCGCCGAGATTGACAAATTGAAGGCCAGGGCGGACAAGGCGGCAGCAGATACCAGGCAGGGTTATTACGACGAGATTAAAACCTTGCGTGCCAAGCAGGCGTCGATACAGGCGAAACTACAGGAACTGAAGACGTCGGGTGATGATGCCTGGGGGGATCTCAAGGAAGGATTGGATCATTCTTGGAATCAGGTAAAGGATTCCTTTAGCAGTGCCGCCGCCAGGTTCAGGTAAAGTCGATAATCATGGTTCAGCCTTAACCAGGACAGAAGTAATTGGTCATCTATCAATAAGTCTTCTAGTCAGGAGGTGCTAACATGGAGCAAGAAGATCGCAGGGCAGTACTACACCGTAAAGAAATGCTGGATCAGGAATTTGCTGAAATAAAAGAAAAAATAAAAACTATAGCCGATACTTTGTACGAGTTTGCGCATAACCTGAAAGAGAGACCAGAACACGTAGTGATCGCTGAAGTATCACCGGCACAAACAAAGTATCAGGAGAGCCAGATATACTTTAATAAAAATCAGCTTAAACAGGCTTTCAACTTAGAGTTGATCGATGATTATATCATGTCGTTGCAACACAAGGACAGAGAGTTGGAAGTGCTCGCAAAAGCATTAGGCGACTAGATAGTTGCTGTAATGTTAAAACAGACTCAACAAGCGAGGATGTGGAATCAACAATGATGTGCCAAATTTCAAAATGTATGGTCAGCGACTGTAAGCACAATGACAGCGACAGTTGCAAAGCCGAGAGCATTGAAGTACGGCCTGTCGATGACAAGAAGACTACTTCTTCGATGGGCACATCTTGTCACACGTTTGAACTAAAGTCTTAGGGGTTGTCTTGTGGTAAAAGGATATAGAAGAGACTTAGGATGATGAGTGCCCTGTCCGGAGAGAGAGGCTGTTGATCATCCGATCGACAGCCTTTTTTACGAGGGCTGAGCAATTAATCGTAGTAATCACAGCTTTTTTAAGTATGCTAATTGAAAAAGGAAGTATTCCCAGGAATAAAAATGGCAAAAGCCATCAAGATAAAAGGATCACTAGCGCCAGACGTTAATAATTGTACATTTGTATGAGGGGGAACCACTAATAAATTTTCTAAATCTCGGAACATACACGCCAAAACAATGTGGGATTGCCACATTTTCCAGAAACCTGAGGGATAACCTGACCAGGCTGAAAGAGAACACTTCTATCGCAGCTGTATCTGATCCGTACTTTACATATGATTATCCGGATGAAGTGTCGTACATTATAAGGCAGAATAACATAGAAGACTATGCCAGTACCGCGAATGCGGTCAATAAGGACAGCGGCATAGATCTCGTGATTATCCAGCATGAATACGGCATCTATGGCGGCGCAGACGGTGACTATCTGTTAGAGTTTACTGCTCGCCTGACAAAACCCTACCTGCTGGTCACCCACACCATTCTTCCTTACCCGACCACCAACGAGAAAGCAGTTTTAAGCGCACTGTGCCGGCAAGCAGCAGCCGTTGTGTGCATGACCAGAACTTCATCCAGCATGTTGTCCCATGTCTATGGAGCGGCGCCGGAAAAGGTGTATATCATCCACCACGGTGTGCCTGCTTTCAGAGTGCAAGATAGGAATTTGCTGAAACAGGAGTATGGTTTTGAAGGCCGGGAGTTAATCACCACCTTCGGCCTGATCGGTCCTGGAAAAGGCATAGAGATCGGTATCAGGTCATTGAAAAGGCTGGTTGCGAAGCATGAAAACTTAATGTATTTGATAGTGGGCAGGACTCATCCCATGTTAGTGGAACATGAGGGAGAGCAGCACGGAGATCGATACAGGGAAACGCTGGTTGAACTGGTGAATAGTTTAGGTATGCAGGACCATGTAGCGTTTGTAAACAAGTTTCTGGAGCCGGAAGCACTGGGTGAATATCTGTATATGACCGACATCTACCTTAGCCCCTATCCCGACCTCAATCAGGCAATCAGCGGGACGCTCGCCTATGCCCTGGGGTGTGGAAGAGCCATTGTCTCCACTCCGTATCTATATGCCCTGGAAATGCTGTCACAAGATCAGAGAGGGTTGGTGGCAGATGATACCACCGCTGAGGCGCTTGCCGAATTGCTGGACCGCGTCATATCGGAACCCGGTCTCAAGCTTAAACTCGAAAAGAGAGCAGCTTTGCTGGGCGCAAAAGTCAAATGGCCATACATCGCCAAACAATATGCAAACCTGGCTGAAAGTGTTCTGAAATCTAAGATCGCCATGTAGTTCTCCCTCTTCACAATCCCCCTCATTACTCTCCTCTTTCCGGCCCGGACCTTGGTCAGGAGTTTAGCGCACTCCGGTGAATGCTATGCCACCGGCAAGAGGTGGTGGAATACGGCCAGCACTCCGGAAGCAACCTGGATACTTGGATTGGGTTCGGCGATGACGTTGGATAGAGTGCATAGCCAATGGCCGTCCAGAGCAGCATTTTGCAGCGGATACCGGAATCCCTGCAGGGTGACCCCCTCAGCCCTATCTCCCAGCACGATCAGGGAAACCGTATCCCCTGCCTGGCCGGGAACGACCAACCGGTCATGAGCCAGATAGATGGTGACCCGAGGATTCTCGAAACGGATAGCTATTCCCTGTTCGGCCATCCTCGCTGCGCTGAAGAGGTTGGAGAGCGTGTGGTCGAGGCGGTCCCCCGTTCCGCCCCAGAGGATGATCTCCCCGGCGCCTTCCTTCTGAGCCAGTTCCAGAGCCAACTGAGTGTCCGTGTAGTCCTTTTCCGGCGGATAGATGCAAAAAACGGCGCCCTGCTCTTCCAGCGCATCCTTATCAGCCACGCTCAGGGAGTCCAGGTCGCCGATTACCCAGTGCGGGACAATACCCAGCCTGATTGCCCGGCTTGCCCCGCCGTCAACGCCGATCACCCGGTCAAACCGTTCCGTCTGGCCCCGGTACCAGTCCAGGCTGCCGTATTCTCCATTGGCCATGATCAGGCATTTCAACGCTTAAAACCTCCTGCCCAATTTAAGAGCGATAGTTCTACACTCCGCTTGCGGCACCCCGGCGCCATAGAGCGGTGTTTGCCGGAGTTGCCGTTAGCGCCGGGCATTGTTGAGAGCGTTTCCGGGATGGATGATTGTCAGATCCGCCCGTACAGGACGCCCGGCTGCCTGCCTGCTCCCGGGCTGGATAGGCCGGACTGCAGGGATGCCAGGAACTGCTTGGTGCCCTCGATCAGATCGAAATTAAGGGACTCCGCCAGGGACGTCCACACAGCCTCACTGGCATCTGAACCGGCAATCAACTCTCCTGCCAGATAATCAGCCAAAAAATCGATCAGCACATAATGATATTGCACACGGCCGTCCTGGTCGCGGGAAATGGCGTCAAAGATTCCAGCAATCGGTCCGATCTGAATAGATATGCCGCACTCCTCAAGGATCTCTCTTTTCAAGGCGACAGCCAGCTCTTCACCCAGTCCCACGGCACCCCCGGGCAGACTCCAGAGGCCCTGATGGGGCGGCATGCCCCGGCGCACGAGCAGCAGTTCATTCTCCCGCCAAACAACACCGCCCACCCCGACCAGGGGCTGTTTGGGATAGGCTCTCTCACTCCTTGTTTCTCTTTGCATCTTTCGCTCCCGGGTTGACTGGTGACGCACCAGAATTTGATCTGATGACTATGATCGTTGCCAGTATATCATATAAGGAAGCTTACTTTAGCGGGTTTTAACCCCAACTGAAGGTTAGTTGCACTAATTCCGCCCCGGGCACCCGCCGCATGCTGTTGGCAATACTGCAGGAACGAATCAGAATATGTCGAATTGGTGTAGCAATCGATCAGTATCGTTTGTTGGCTATTGTTAAGCTTTTTATTTTAAATTGGCATGTTTTTTGCATATTATTTTGGTAGTGTTCATATGGACGGGGTTGTTAAAATAGCGCTTTCTGGGAGAGAGCAAAGCGATCCGCTCGGGTTAAAGATCCTTTGACCGGGATAGGGGGTAGCTGGCGTGCCATTAAGCCCGAAAAAGCTTCAAGGAGTTGCGGCTTACTGGGAGAAGTTCGTCGTGGATGGCGAGCTGGAGCCTGGAGTTGTGCGCTCACCGATAGCTGAATCATGGCGAAGGTGTATGGAAACCAGAGTCAAGCCGGACAAGGGCATTTGCACCAGGTTTTTAGAGTCGGACGAACTCAGGGATCTGCAGGAAAAGCAAAGAGATCTCATCGGTATTGCCCGGCCGTTTATGACCCACCTCTATGAATACTTCAAAGGCTCCGGCTATATTGTGATGCTGTGCGACGAGCAGGGATATATCATGGAAGCTTTTGGCGATGAAGATACCCTGAAAAAGGCCGATCGGGGACTGAACTTCGTCAAGGGAGCGTGCTGGACGGAGGATGAGGTGGGCACGAACGCCATCGGCACTGCCCTGTCGCTGAAGCGGCCGATCCAGGTCAGCGCCTCCGAACATTACTGCCTGCCGCACCACGCCTGGACCTGTTCGGCAACCCCCATTTTTGATCCTGACGGCCAGTTGGTAGGAATTCTCGATGTGTCGGGCCCTTCGGACCGGGTGCATCCGCATACGCTGGGCATGGTGGTGGCGGCTGTGGATGCCATCAGGGAGCAGATGCTGATGAGGCAGAAAAACCGGGAGCTGACCCTGGCCCTCAATAACATGAACAACATCATCTACTCCATATCCGACGGCCTGATCACCTTCGACGGGCTCGGTATCATCAAACAGTTCAATCCGGCTGCGGAACAGATCATCGGCCGCAGGAACAGCGAAGTTGTGGGGGCATCATTCAAAGAAATTCTCGGTTTGCACTCCGGTCTCATCAATAAAATACTCTTGAACCATGACTCTTTCCACGATGTGGAGGTAATACTGGATAATAAGAACGGCCAGGTCCACTGTCTGGCCTCCGCCAAGCCGATCATCGACGACCGGGGTATTTTTAACGGCGGTCTGATGTTGGTCCGCCCCATACAGCGGATACAGAAGCTGGTCAACCGCTTTAGCGGGGCGGAGGCTAAATTCTGCTTCGAGGATATTATCGGGTGCAGCCCGGAACTCAAAGAGACGATCCACGTGGCCGCACTGGCCTCCTCCGCCATGTCCAATGTGTTGCTGCAGGGAGAGAGCGGCACCGGCAAGGAGCTTTTTGCCCAGGCCATTCACAACAGCAGTCACCGCTCGAAGGGCCCCTTCGTGGCTATCAACTGCGGGGCCATCCCCCGTGACTTGATCGCCAGCGAACTGTTCGGGTATGAGGATGGCGCTTTTACCGGGGCAAAACGGGGAGGACGGCCTGGCAAGTTTGAACTCTCCTCCGGGGGCACCCTGTTTCTTGACGAGATCGGGGACATGCCCCTGGAACAGCAGGTGGCACTTTTAAGAGTGCTGCAGGATAAGAAAGTGACCCGCATCGGTGGCGATAAGACGGTTCCCGTTGACGTCCGGGTGATCTGCGCCACCAACAAGAACCTGTCCAGAGAGGTGGAGAAGGGCAATTTCCGCCAGGACCTCTTTTACCGGGTGAATGTGATCACGATCAACATTCCGCCGCTGCGGGAACGGCCTGCAGACATCCCGGTGCTGTTTCACTACTATCTCGAACGGACTGGCAATGAATGCGGGAAGCAGATCGCCCATGTCGACCCGGAGGTCGTGGAATGCCTGAGCCGGTACCGCTGGCCGGGCAACGTGCGGGAGCTGCAAAACGTGGTTGAGAGAATGATCAGCGTGGCCGAACAGGACCGGATCGGGATTGACTGTCTTCCTGCAGAGATCAATGGCTTCCTGCCGGCTCCGGAAGAAGAACCCACCTCTGTTTTCTCTCAGGCGGTAAAGATCGCTGAAGAAAGAGAGAGGCGCAAAAGACAGCAGTCAGAAAAGGAGCACCAGCAGATCCTCAGCCTGCTTGCCTTTCATGGCGGCAATCTGAGCCGGGTGGCCAAGGAACTTGGCTATTCGCGCACCACTCTTTATAGAAAAATCAAGCTGCTGGGTATCGAGTATTGACGGGCGACAAACACCTATGCCTGAATTTGGCGCCCTCAACCTGCACTGCAACCGGGGGTGTTTTGTTTTTCTTCGTGGCGGTGTCCGCATTTTTAACCGGAGCTGTAGCAGAACTGTACATGCATGTGACAGTATGTGAACATCGTAAGTACAGTTTGAATACATTTTATCTTGGCTTTTCGTTGAATGGGGTAGTGTGAGATTGCAACAGTCTGGCACACATATTGCTTCTTAAATTTTTGTGTATCACCTCCCTTTCTTAATATAATGGGTGGGCTGTCCACCGGGGGCTTGTCGGACACCCGGTGGCAGATGCTGCCCGGTTGGGGAATATGGCGGATGCTGCTGACGGCAGGTTTGAAGAAGTATTGAGTAATTGTTGCCGAATTGCTCGTTAATGCCTTCCGATTGTCAAGAGGGGCTTGTGCAGTTAGTCTGTTACGCTGTATTGTATAAGGAGGGTTGCCGTGAAGAGAGGGTTGGTTGTTGTGCTGGCCGGGCCTTAGTGTGAGAGCTAGCGGTGTCTGGTGCTGGCAGTTGTACAGGCACGATGAATAGCGAAAACTGAATACTACAAACGGGGAGCTGAACTTGCTTCAGCTGAGAAAGAACTCGGTTCTGACCCGCTGACCTGATCTGGGTAATGCCAGCGTAGGGATTCGGAGTTGCTGACCATTATATTGTCAGCAGATCCATGAGCGTTACCTGCGCCTTTACCCTTCCGGTAAAGGCCTATTTATTTTACGCGACCCGATAAAAATTTTCTACATTTTTAGGAAAGACTTGGAAGGAGTGAATGGCTTGAACTGCAACGTCAGCCTCCAGATCATTCCCAACGTGCCGGATGCAGGCCTGTATGCCCTGGTCGACAGAGTGATCGCCATGATCCGGGACTCCGGGGTGAAGTACGTCGTAGGCCCCATGGAGACGACGATGGAGGGGGAACTGCACGCCCTGCTGGGAATCGTGGAGAGAGCCCAGGATCTCTGTTTTCAGTATGGGGCCACCCGGGTCCTGGCGGTGGTCAAGATCGATTGCAAGGCCGGCGGGGTTACCATAGATGAAAAGATTGCCAAATATCGCTGCACCTGACATCCTAAAATTCTGTGGTGAGTGAAGCATCTCCAGCGAGGCCGGTTGCGCCGGAACAGAAAAATATTGGGAAAGGCTGATCAGGATGAAAAACTTGTTGACCATCGCCGGCTCCGATTCCTGTGGGGGAGCGGGCATTCAGGCAGACCTCAAAACCTTCAGTGCCCTTGGCGCCTACGGCATGAGCGTGATTACCGCGGTGACCGCCCAGAATACCCGCGGTGTCTTAAGCGTCAGGGATCTGGACTCCGATATCGTCAGGGATCAGATCGACTGCCTGTTTGAAGACATCAGGATCGATGCCGTCAAGATCGGCATGGTGTCCAATGCGGAGATAATCAGGACTATTGGAGAGCGCCTGGGCCATCACGGCGCTGCCAGGATCGTGGTCGACCCGGTGATGGTCTCCAAGAGCGGCTGTCACCTGTTGGACCCGCAGGCAGAGGCCGAACTTGTCCGGGTGCTGTTTCCCCTGGCGTCGGTGGTCACCCCCAACCTGTTCGAGACGGGGGTGATCACCGGTGAATCCATCGACTCTGTGGATCGGATGAAACAGGCGGCCCTGAAGATCTGCGGCCTGGGCGCCAGAGCCGTGGTCGTCAAGGGTGGCCACCTGGAGGGGGATGCGGTCGACGTGGTCTATGACGGCAGGGAGTTTCATTATGTGTCCTCGAAGCGGATCGAGACCAAGAACACTCACGGCACGGGGTGCACCTACTCCTCGGCGATCGCCGCCTATCTGGCCCAGGGGTATCCGCTGCTGGAGGCGGTCAGGGCGGCCAAGTCATACATCACCGGGGCCATCGAGCACGCCCTGGAGATTGGACGTGGCGCCGGCCCCACCGGACATTTCTACGACCTGTACCGGAAAGCGGGCGTTTCCTATGAGTGAGGCCAGAAGAACCGGCGGATTCACCCTGTTTGCCCTGTGGTTCGGGGCGGCCATATCACTGGCCGAGATCATGACGGGCAGCCTGCTCGCTCCCCTGGGTCTGAAACAGGGGATCATCGCCGTTCTGGCGGGTCACCTGGTGGGCACCCTGATCTTTGCCCTGGTTGGCATCATCGGCTTCCGGGAGCGCACTCCGTCGCTGATCTCCAGCCGGCTCTCCCTGGGCCGCTACGGCTCCTACCCGATCTCCGTCTTCAACATCATCCAGCTGCTCGGCTGGACAGCGATCATGCTGATCCAGTGCGCCCGTTCGCTGCAGGCGATTACAGGCAGCCTGCTCGGCTTGAACAGCTTTGTTCTGCCCGTTCTCTTTACCGGTCTTCTGGTGGGCATCTGGGCGCTGACCACCGACCGGGGCATCAGCGCCGTCAACAATGCAGCCGTGGCGCTGCTCTTTTTCCTGGGCCTGATCATGCTGAAGGCCGTGCTCCAGGGAGGCGGGGCTGTGCAGCTGCCGGTGCCGGGGGGCATCTCCTTCGGGGCGGCGCTGGAATTGAGCATCGTCATGCCCCTGTCCTGGATGCCCATGATCTCCGATTACACGCAGACGGCCAGGAGCGCCGGGGGCAGCTTCTTCGGCAGTTTTGCCGGCTACTTTCTAGGCAGCTCCTTCATGTACCTGATCGGGCTGCTCTCTGCACTGTACGCCGGGGCCTCCGACCCGATCGGGATCCTGGCCAGGCTGAATATGGGGTATCCGGCCCTGCTGATCGTGATCCTGGCGACGGTCACCACCACCTTTCTGGATGTCTATTCAGCGGTGCTGACCACCCTGAACCTCACGGCCAGATTCTCCAAAAGCCGTTTGATCCTGGTCTTCACCATCCTGGGGACGGCTCTGGCGCTCTACTTCCCGATGGAGCAGTACGAAAACTTCCTGTACCTGATCGGCGCCTTTCTGGCCCCTGTTTTTTCCGTCGTGATCGTCGATTACTTCATTTTCAGGGACGACCGGTCGCAGGAGTTGTGGAACGTGTCCGGATTGGCAGCGGCGGCAGTGGGAACGGTCGCCTATTACCTGGTGCTGAAGCTGGATCTGGTGATCGGGTCCACCGTTCCCGCCATCATTATCACCGTTGGCGTCTACCTGCTGTTGCGGTTTTTATCAAACCGTATTATCCTGAGGAGGAGAAAAACATGCTTGACCAAATTGTGCAAGTCTTGAAGGACGTGAGAGCCAGGACACCGCTGGTGCAGGCGATCACCAACTATGTCACCATCAATGACTGCGCTAATATCCTGATCTGCTTCGGAGCCTCACCGGCCATGTGCGAGGCGGCTGAAGAGGTGGAGGAGTTTGCCGGCGTGATCTCCTCCCTCTACATCAACTTGGGCACGCTGACGGAGGAGCAGCACCGGGCAGCCGTCCTGGCGGCCAGGAAGGCATCGGAATGCGGCAAGCCGATCGTGCTCGACCCGGTGGCCTGTGGCGCTATCAGCCGAAAGAAGGATGTCTCTCTCGAGCTGCTGGACTGCGCCCGTATCTCCGTGATCAAGGGGAACGCCGGGGAGATCAAGTCGCTGGCCGGCTGGGCCGGCAAGGTGAGGGGCGTCGACTCCCTGGACGACGGGGAGGGGGCGATCGAGGCCTGCCAGAGCCTGGCCCGGCAGTACCGGACGGTGGTGGCCATGACCGGCAAGACCGACATCATCACCGATGGCGAGAGGACCTGCCTGGTCGACAACGGCAGCACCATGCTGTCCCTGATCACCGGTTCCGGATGCATGGTCGGCGCCCTGGCGGCGGCGACAGTGGCCGTGGCTGACGACCGGGTGGCTTCGGCGGCTGCGGCGCTGGCGGCCATGGGGGTGGCGGCGGAGTCGGCGGCGGAGGTGGCCGAGGGACTGCCCGGCACCTTCAGGATTAAACTGTTCGATGCCGTCTACCGGCTCACGGAAAGCGAGATCGGGAGAAGGGGGCAGGTCAGGTGGCTCTAGATTACTCCGTATACCTGGTCACCGACCGGGATATCCTCGGGGACAGGGATCTGCTCATGGCCGTCGAGCAGGCTTTGCAGGGCGGCGTGACCATGTTGCAACTGCGGGAAAAAACTGCTTCCAGCCGGGATTTCTATCAACTGGCGGTGAGGATGAAGAAGCTGGCGACGGCCTGCCAGGTGCCCCTGATCATCAATGACCGCCTGGACATTGCCCTGGCGGCCGATGCGGATGGCCTGCACATAGGGCAGGAAGACCTGCCTCCGGGTGTGGCGCGCCGGATTTTGGGGCCGGGCAAGATTCTCGGCTACTCGGTGTCCACAGTTGCCGAGGCGGTCTATGGGGAACGTAACGGGGCGGACTACCTGGGGGCGGGCCCCGTCTACGCCACCGGCAGCAAGGCTGATGCCGCGAACCCCATCGGCATCGATGGACTGAGGCAGATCAAACAGAGCGTGTCCATCCCGGTGGTGGGGATCGGAGGCATCGGTGAGGTCAACATCCTTGACGTGAAGGGGGCGGGCGCTGATGGGATCTCTGTGATCTCGGCGATCATGGGCAGCCGGGATATTCGTGGATCGTCGAGGATGCTGGCAGATGCCTGGAGGCAATCATGAACAGGGTTTTCTTTGTCGATTTCGACGGCACCATTACGAGAGTGGACACCTGCAACGCCATGGTGGAGGCGTTTGCCACACCCGGCTGGGAGGCGCTTAACGAGCTGTGGGAAAAGAAGCAGTTGTCCACGGATGCTTGTGCCAACGAGACCTTCAAGCTTTTTCACGCCGATCTCGACGATCTCAGACGGCTGCTGGAAACGGTTGAGATCGACGGCTGCTTTATCGCCTTCCTGGAAGTCTGCCGGGAACGCGGCGACCGGGTGATCGTGCTCAGCGACGGCTACGATTTCAACATCAGGACCATATTCCAGAAATATGGCATAGATCTGCCCTTCTATGCCAACCGGATGACCTACGACGGCAGGTTCCGGATCGAGTGCCCCCACCTCAATCCGGACTGCGGCCAGTGCGGTACCTGTAAGACCAGGCTGATGAAAGAACTGAGAGCACCGGGGAGCCAGACCGTGTATATCGGCGACGGCTACTCCGACACCTGCCCTGCCGCTCAGGCCGATCTGGTCTTCGCCAAAGGCGCCCTGTACCGGTACTGCCAGGAAAGAGGAATTGAAGCGCAATACTTTGACAGTTTCTGCGACATCATCGCCTGCCTGGAGTCAATCTGACCGACCTCGCCCGCGGCCCCGGGATCCCATTAGCTTGATACTTAAAATTATGTATGGTACTTTTGTTACATGTATAACTTCAAATAATAAGGTGTTATCAAATGCAGAGGCAGAAAGAAAAAGTACTCGATAAAAACTCAATAATACCGGCATATTATCAGTTATATAAAATGCTGGAAAAAAAAATCCGTAAAAGGGAGTTCAGGCCGGGAGAGCATCTCCCGACGGAGATGGAACTGGCCTCACAGTTTGATATCAGCCGTATCACAGTGCGCCGGGCTATTGCCGAGCTGGTTGCGGCGGGCATGGTCTATACCCAACAGGGCAGGGGCACTTTTGTAGCCATGCCGAGATTGGATAATTATACTTTTGATCTCAACAATTTTTACAACGAAATTAGCCAGAAGAAGATCAGGCTGCATGAAGAACTGCTCGAGGCGACCATCATCAAAGCAGATGAGTTGCTGGCGAGAAGATTGGGCACAGCCGTAAATACCAGGTGCCTCTATTTTAGAGATATCATTTCTGCTAATGATGAGCCTCTGGTCTATGAAGCAAAGTACATGGTGTATACCAAGCAGGCGCCGATTCTGGAATCAGAGTTGAAAGATCCTTCGCTGCCAAATCTGGTCACCATCCATAGCAATACCACGCCGGCCAGTTCCAAAGACATTCTCATGGTATCGAAAAGCAATAAAGAGGAGTCGGACGCCCTCGGCATCAAAGTGGGCACGCCCGTATTTCTGATGACACAAACCATCTATGATGGCGATAACAAAATCATTGCCTGGGGAAAATCGATCTACCGCGGCGACCGTTACAAGATCATCAACTGCCAGGGCTGGAATATCAAATGAAGGGGGCTTGATCATGAATGATGTCTTAGTTAATGCCATTGCAGATCTGGATGAGGATAAGGTATTGGCGGTTGTCAAAGACATGATTCAATTAGGAGATACCACCCTGAGCATAATTGAAGAGTGTCAAAAGGGAGTGGAAATTGTTGGCAGGAGATATAGCGAGGGCCGGTACTTCCTTTCCGATCTAGTCATGTCGGAGAGCATTCTGAAAGATGTGATCGAAATAATTGAGCCCTATTTACCGAGAAGCGTCAAGAAATCCAGCGGCATTCACATCATTATGGGGACAATAGAGGGGGATATCCACGACCTGGGGAAAAATATCGTGATCTATCTGTTGCGCTCCGCTGGTTACCGTATCCATGATCTGGGTGTTAATGTCCCACCTGAAAAATTTGTCAATGCGGTAAAAAATACTGGAGCCTCGATGGTGGGCATCTGTATGCTTCTTTCTTCCTGCGTCCGGTCGGTAAAAAAAGTGATCGAACTTCTGGTGGAAGCTGGGTTGAGGGATCGGGTCAGGGTGGTTCTGGGGGGCTATGCGGTTGATCCCTACATTAAAGACTATACCGGAGCCGATTATTTTTCGAATGACGCTATCGAGGCCCTGGAGATCTTTGATCGGCTATCCGGAATAACCCGTGTTTTGTCCAAATAACTCACCGATATTTCCTAACCATATAAATCCCAATAATATGATAGGCGCAGGTCTGGCCTTATATTAGAGACTATGGACAAGCATGGACTTGTTAAATCTCAATATAAGGTTTTTATTCCGCCAAGGACTATTCAATCAGCCTTACTGATTGAGGCATGCATAACAAGCCGAATTTGAATTAGACACTACTATGAAAGGGTTTAAAATTAATCATATTGTTATAACAATATGATGATGGTATAGTATAGTTAAATTATGATGAAACTTTACTGGCGGCTGCTTGGTAAAGGGGATGGTAGATGACGTTCGACTGCCTGCCTGGAACTACTCGATTTTACTCCCAGCTTCATAAATTCAACCGAATGGAGGCGCCCGCATGATTGCTGATCTGGTAAATGCCATTGTGGAAATGAGAGACGACGATGCGTTAAAGATAGTGAACGAATTGCTGGAAGGCGGAACTGATGTCAATGAGATAGTCTCGAACTGTCAGGAAGCCATGGAGATTGTAGGTAAGCGATTTGAGCACGGGGAATATTTCCTGCCCGAGCTGATCATGGGCGGTGACATCCTAAAAAGAATTACCGAGATTATCAAGCCGAAGATGAAGGCATCCCATGCAGAGAGCAAGAAACTGGGAACAATAGTCTTCGGAACCGTCAAGGGCGATATCCATGATATTGGCAAAGACATCGTGATCTTCATGCTGGATGTGAACGGCTTTGAAGTGCATGACCTCGGCGTCGACGTTCCCGCGGAGAAATTCGTAGGCAAAATGAAGGAAGTTAACCCGGATATCGTCGGTCTCAGCGGCTTTTTGACCATCACCTTCGACGCCATGAAGGAGACCGTCGAGGCGATCAAGGCTGTGGGTTACCGGGATCGGGTCAAGATCATGGTTGGTGGAGGTACCGTCACCGAGGACGTCAAAGAATATGCAGGCGCCGACGGTTTTGGTGAAAACGCCATGGACGCTGTTGTTCTGGCTAAAAAATGGATGGGAGGTGAGTAAAATGACTCAGGCGGGTGCTGCAAGACGGAAGAGAGTGTCTGATGCCTTGGAATTGAAAGTGCCGGATAGAGTGCCGTTCTTTCTCGGGCAAAACTACCTTCCAGCAAGATTGAGCGGTTTAACCTACCGGGATGCCTACTACAAACTGGACGAATGGCTGGAGGCCAATAAAAAGTATATTATCGAGTGCGATCCGGATATCTATTTCGCGGTCGATGCTCCGGTTATAACTCCCGGACCTGTGCACGATCTGTGGGGAACTCTGCAAATGAAGTGGCCGGGTCAGGGAATAGATGCTAATTCCAGCCACCAGTTTGTGGAAGACGAATATATGAAGCAGGATGAGTACGACCACTTCCTCGATGATCCCACCGATTTCCTGATCAGAGTCTATTACCCGAGGGTTTTCAAGAATCTTGAAGGATTGGGCATGCTGCCTCCACTGAAGATTATGGCTTACGGCTGCTACACGGGAGGATTGATGGCGGGTCTGCTCGCTATTCCACAAGTCACTGCGGCCCTGGAAACCATGCTTGAGGCGTCAAAGTTAGGTGCCGAATGGAACATGAAGTTTGCCCGGTTTCACAAGGAGATGGAGGAGCTGGGCTATTTCTCCTCGTGGGCTGCGCCGGCTATCGTGCCCTTCGATATCATCTCCGACCTGCTGAGGGGCATGAGGGGCGCCATGATGGATATGTTCAAGGTTCCCGACAAACTTCTGGCTGCCCAGGAGAAACTGTACCCGATGGTGCTGGGTTCGGCGATTCAAGCCGCACGGATGAGCGGCAACCCCCGCGTGTTCATACCGCTCCACAGGGGCGCCGACGGTTTCATGTCAATTCAGCAGTTTGAAAAGTTCTACTGGCCGAACCTGAAGAAACTCTTCCTTGATATAATTGATGAAGGCCTGACGCCGATACCGTTCTTTGAGGGAACTTACGACAAGCGCTTGGAGTATCTGGCTGAACTGCCCAAGGGCAAGATTCTGGGTATGTTTGACCGCTCCGATATGGTCAGGGTAAAAGAGGTGTTAAAAGACACCATGTGCATCGTTGGGGGTATGCCGGTCTCACTGCTTCAGACAGGGACTCCCGAATCTGTTACCGAGTATACCAAGAAGCTGATCGATACGGTTGGCAAAGACGGCGGTTTCATCATGACTGCCAGCTCTGTGCTTGATGAGGCCAATCCGGAACTGGTCAAGGTGTGGATCGATGTTACCAGGGAATATGGTGTCTACCACTAAGGATTGCGACAGAAAGACGCTGTACAGAACTAGGAAAAATGCTTAGCCGGGGGGGGCAGCTAGTGATCAAAGATTATTTTGAAGAGTAAGATGATTTCTGAATACGAAAATATATATTAACCGGCTGTAAACTATGTTTACTTGATGTAAAGCGGTTTACACACAAGTAACACTCTTATTACAGATTAAGAACATAGCAGCGGCACCCCCAAGCCATTTCAGGGGGTGCTTTTTTGTGGTTCTACCGGGATTGCTGCTACTTTTTTAATCCCTATCCGTGCACGAGTGGCCTATTCCCCTTTTCAAAGCCTATCTCTGCGTAAATTGGCCCGTATCTCCTTCCCGGGTCGTTTTCTCATTGGCATGGTACTTGCAATTTAAAGGCGTGGATACAGTATGCAATTTCTGTTAGTTGATTCAATCGGAGGTGAATTATCAGTGGCGCTCAAGCGTTTCGTGGTGGAACTTGGCATGGGATCAGACTTACATGGAGGGGACGTCACGAAGGCGGCGCAGAAGGCGATCAGGGATGCCGTCTCCCGCAGCTGTCTTTGCGGCCTGATGGAGATCGTGGGATTGACCGACCCCAACCAGATGCATGTCGACGTCAAACTGGGCTGTCCCTATCCGGACAAGCTGGACAGAGAGGCAGTACTGAAGGCAGTTCCCTTTGGCGCCACCAAACTGGAGGTGGCGACGGGCGGGTTGGCGGTGCGAGGCTTGTCGCTGCCGGAACTGGGAGCGGGAGATACCATCGTGACGGTGGTGGCCGCTCTCACGGTGTGTGTAGAGGTATGAGATCTCTCCGGCGGTACGACGCATGTTCAGAGGCGGGGGGTGAGCAATTTATCCTATTGTTGAGAAAGAAAGAATCGGAACTATGAATGAATTTTAGTTCAGCCGGGTGCATTAAAAACTAAAAATACGAAAGGAGTAAACATGCCGAAACCCGTCTTTACTGATGTGCTTCAGGTCGGAGTAGTAGTCAGCAATGTCGATGAAGCCGTTCGAAAATATGCCGACGAATATGGGATCGGGCCCTGGAGGATTTGGGATTTCAACCCAGACACGGTTTCCGAAATGATCATTCGCGACAAGCGGGTTAATTATGCGATGCGTTTGGCGCTATGCGATATCGGAAAGGTACAGTGGGAACTCATCGAACCGAAAGACGATAAAAGCCTCTATGCTGAGTTCCTGAAGAAGCATGGGCCTGGGATCCACCACGCGGCGCTTGGTGTTGAAAATTACGATGAAACGATGAAGATCATGCGGGCGAAGGGCCACCAGATCCTTCAAGGCGGAAACTGGCACGGATTTGGTTATACCTATCTCTCAACCGAAGATGATCTGAACGTCATCGCCGAGATTTACAACGTATCGCCTGACTTCGCATGGCCCGAGCCCGATGACGTTTATCCCAAATAGAAGCTGAAGAGTCGTCAATCGCAGGGATGAGAATGTCAAGATTTTTTATGCCAGAAAAAAACGAGGAGGGAAAGTTGATGGAACCCACTAAGGACCAGTTGCTTGATATCTTCAAAACGATGTCTACGATCAGGGCTTTCGAGTCGAAAGCGGTGGAGTTGTTTGCCGCCGGCAAACTGCCCGGCTTTGTGCACCTCTATCTGGGTGAAGAGGCTGTGGCTACAGGCGTCTGTGCCAATCTTACTATCAAGGACTACATCACCAGCACCCACCGGGGACACGGTCACCTGATCGCCAAGGGCGGCAAGATCGATCTGATGATGGCCGAACTGTTTGGCAAGAAAACCGGTTACTGCAAGGGCAAAGGCGGCTCCATGCACATCGCCGACGTGGATCTGGGCATCCTGGGGGCGAACGGCATCGTGGGCGCCGGCCAGCCGATCTCTGTTGGCGCTGCTTTCGCCTGCAAGTACCGGAAAACTGACAGCGTGACGGTCTGCTTCTTTGGCGACGGCGCCAGCAACCGGGGTACCTTCCACGAGTCGCTGAACATGGCCTCTGTCTGGAAACTGCCCGTGATCTTCGTGGCTGAAAACAATATGTACGGCATCTCCAACTCCCAGAAGACTTCCATGAACGTCGCCGATATCGCCGATCGTGCCGCTGCTTACGGTATCCCTGGTGTGGCTGTGGACGGCAACGATGTCATCGCGGTCTTTGAGGCTGCCTCTGAAGCCGTGAAGCGGGCGCGCCGCGGCGATGGCCCCACTCTGATCGAGTGCAAGACCTGGCGGTGGCGCGGCCACTTCGAGGGCGACCCGTCCGTCTACAAGAAGCCGGAGGATCAGGAAAGCTGGCTGAAAAAGGATCCTATCCCGAGGCTGGAGGCCAAGCTGGTCGATCTTAAATACGCCACGCAGCCAGAGTTGGACAAGATCAAGAGCGAGATCAAGGCTCAGGTTGAGGATGCAGTCAAGTTCGCGGAAGAGAGTGCGCTACCGGATATCGAAGACGTCCTCACGGATGTCTACGCAAATTAGAGGGAGAGGGTGATCAGAAATGGCAGAAATGACTTATGCAGAGGCTATCAGGGACGGTATGCGGCAAGAGATGAAGCGTGACCGCAACGTCTATCTCTATGGTGAAGACGTGGGGATCTTCGGAGGCTGTTTTGGTGTGACCGCCGGGCTGTTTCAAGAGTTCGGCCCGGAACGGGTAATCGACACGCCGATCACCGAGACCGCCATCGCCGGCAGTGCCGTTGGTGCTGCTGCCGCAGGTCTGAGGCCGATCGCCGAGATCATGTTCGTCGACTTCATGGGGGTCTGCATGGACGAGATCCTCAACCAGGCCGCCAAGATGAGGTACATGTTCGGCGGCAAGGCCAAACTGCCCATGGTGATACGCACCCCGTGCGGCGCCGGTTTTTCGGCTGCAGCCCAGCACTCCCAGACCCTGGAGGCCTGGTTCACACACATTCCCGGCTTGAAGGTGGTCATGCCCGGCACTGCCGCCGACGGCAAGGGCCTGATGGAAGCGGCCATCCGTGACGACAACCCGGTGATCTTCATCGAGCACAAGGTCTTGCTGGGAGCGAAGGGCGAGGTGCCCGAGGGCGAATACCTGGTTCCCATCGGCAAGGCTGACATCAAGCGTGAAGGCACCGACGTCACCATCGTGGCCTGGTCGCTGATGTTGAGCAAGGCCCTGGCTGCTGCCGAAAGTCTGGCCCAGGAAGGGATCAGCGCCGAGGTGCTCGATCCCCGCAGCCTGGTTCCCCTAGACAAGGAAGCCATTTTGAATTCCGTCAAGAAGACCGGCAAGCTGGTCATCGTGCACGAGGCGGTCAGAACCAGCGGGTTCGGCGGCGAGATCGCGGCGATCGTGGCAGACGAGGGTTTCGATCTCCTCGACGCCCCGATCAAGCGGGTGACCGCCCCTGACACTCCGATCCCCTTCAGCCCGGTGCTGGAGAGCGCCTACATTCCCAGCGAGGAAAAGATCATCAAGGCTGTCAAGGAACTCTTCTAGGATGAACACAGGTGGGCAGGAGCAACTCCTGCCCACCTGTATCAAGCTCTGGGGGTGGAGTATGGTGGTCACGGCAGGCATCATCGCCAACCCGGCCTCGGGCAAGGATATCCGGCGGTTGGTGGCGTATGGCACCGTTTTTGACAACCAGGAGAAGGTCAATATCGTGCGCCGTGCCCTGCTGGGCCTGGCTGCCACCGGAGTGGAGCGGGTTCTGTTCATGCCCGACTATTACGGGATCGTTTATAAAGCGGTGAATGGACTGTCCAGCCAGCACCATCTTTCTCTGGAGGTAATCCCGTTGGAGATGGAGCTGACCGGCACCCAGATCGATTCCTGCCGGGCGGCGCAGGAGCTGAACCGGCTCGGCGCCGGCTGTATCATCACCCTGGGGGGCGACGGCACCAACCGGATGGTGGCCAAAGGGTGCGGGAGGATCCCCCTGGTTCCGGTATCTACGGGGACCAACAATGTTTTTCCGGAGATGGTCGAGGGGACGATCGCCGGCCTGGCTGCCGGCCTGGCGGCCAGTGGCGACATTGACGGCCCGGGGACGATCATCCGGACCAAGAAGCTCACCATCTTCAAGTGCGGCCAGCCGGCCGACATCGCCCTGATCGATGCCGTGGTGCTGCAGGACAACTTTATCGGGTCCCGGGCAGTATGGGACACCGAGCGCATCAAGCAGATCGTGGTCACCAGGGGTGAGCCACAGAACATCGGCATCTCTTCCATCGCCGGCCACCTGGACCCGATCGGCATCTCTGAACCAAGGGGTCTGGCCATCGACTTTGAAGGCGACGAAATCGTTGTGTTGGCCCCGATCGCTCCCGGCCTGATCCGGCCGGTAAGGCTGCATGGGTACCGCCCAGTGGCGCTGGATGAGGAGATCGCCATTGGTCACATTCCCTGTGTCATCGCCCTGGACGGCGAGAGAGAGGTTGAGGTAAGGCCGGGTGAAACGGCGGCGATCAGGCTGGACTCTGGCGGACCCAA
>JAHFCR010000011.1:0-12380 GCA_023249405.1 Peptococcaceae bacterium
GGCTCCTATGGCGTCTTACCGTCCTTATATCACAGTAGATCTCTTTAGCAATTTCCTCGTCCGAAATATGAATCTGGTTTTCCTTGCAGATCTTGATTATTTCAGCCATGAGCGGGTTGATTTTCTCGTCATAGATGGCTTCCTTGTCGTACATTTCCATCCCCCTATCTCCTCGCCACCAGTTCAAAACTGAGTAACGCTATGTTATATTTACCCTGAGGTGATCCCTCTATGGCCGTCAACAAATATCCCGGCATCAAAGAGATAATTAAAGGCGAGAAATACCAACTCACCATTAACCTTGGGGCCAACGCCAAGGGCAAACGGTAGCGGGACAGGCACTATTTTTTTGGCGGTCTCCGTGCCGCCGTGGAAGAGAAAAAGCGCCGGGAGTCCGAAGCCGCCAATGAGGGCATCGCCAACCCTTCCAAGATGACTCTTGAAGAGTATCTCAAATGGTGGTTGCCACAGCATGCTCAGGCCAAGAAACTTGCTGATAAGACAATGGAAAGCTATGAGCAGATCATCGATGGCCACCTCATCCCCGGCCTGGGGGAAATACTGCTCAACAAGCTTAATACCCTTCAAATTCAAGAATACGTCAATAAGGAAAATGATAAAGGACTGGGCCGGACTGTCCAATACAGTATAGTTATCCTGCGGCTTGCGCTGAAACATGCTGGAGAAAATATAAGATCATCAAAGATAATCCGGCCGACATGGTTGACCTGCCAGTACATGAAGAACCTGAGCGAAAAGCTTTCGAAGGGGAACAGATGCTGAAATTCCTTGAGAAAGCTAAAGAAGCCAATCACCGGGATTATCGTAAGATGGTAATGGCCTTCTATACCGGGATGCGCCGTGGAGAGATCTTGGGATTGCATTGGCCAGATGTCGATCTGGATGAGACCAAACTGATGGTCAGATGGACGCTGCAGAGGATAAAAGGGCAGGGGCTCAAATTCAAGCCGAAGCCGAAGACCAAGGCCGGCTACCGGGTTATTGAGCTTCCCAAGACTGTGGTGGACATGCTCAAAGAGATTCAGAAAGAGCAGGCCGAGACTAAGATTTTCATAAGCAAGAAATACTGGAAAGGCGAGATGGTTGACGGTAAGTTCGTTCAAAGAGACCTGGTATTCTGTCGGCCAAACGGAAAACCTGAAAGCCCACAGGAAGTTTCACGGCGTTTCCATAAATTTGTCATAGAGCAGGACATCACCGATTTTAGCTTCCACAACCAGCGCCACACTAATTTATCCCTACTGATCGCCGATGGTGTAGACGATGTGACTCCGGCCAGCCATGCTGGTCACGCCAAGCCTTCTACATCAAAAAATATGTATGGGCACGCCTTCGAAAGGAAGAAAAGAGAGATGGCAGATCAGTTTGAAAAGAAGTATGGGCCAAATAACGGCCAAAAACAGAATGGCCAAAAAATTAAGGCCCAATGATAAAACCCCGCAAATCCCTGCGGGGTCTTGTTTTTGAACTGGTGAGCCATCCGGGACTCGAACCCGGGACACCCTGATTAAAAGTCAGGTGCTCTGCCAACTGAGCTAATGGCTCACGTAGTGTCACTAGGTTATGTTACAACACCGCTGAGCATGCTGTCAACCTCGCGCGCGATCACCCGATGGGCATGCTCGAATGTGTTTGATATATACCCCGGATACGGCGGCACCCGCCACTTTAAATAAGTGGGTATTAGAACAGATAGCCATTGGATAAGTAATAATTAAGTATCCAGGGCAGAGACCATCATGCAGATGTTACCATCTATTAATTCTTCAGTTCTTTGAACAGGCCTACTGGCACCTTAACCAAGCAAACCTGACCCCGGTTTGGTTTCGATCGTCTGGTCGCGGTCGGGTCCTACGGAGATCGCCACTACCGGCAGGCCGGCGATCTCGCTGACCCGTTCGACATAGCGGCGGGCTGCCGCGGGCAGGTCGTCATAGCGCCTGACCCCGGAGATGTCTTGCTGCCAGCCTTCCAATTCCTCGTAGACCGGCTCGCTGGCCTGCAGCAGCCGCTGGCTGCCGGGGAGTTCCTCAAGCGTACTGCCATTGCAGCGGTATGCGGTGCACAGCTTGATCGCCGGAAGAGCATCCAGCACGTCGAGCTTGGTGATAATCAACCCGCTCATGCCGTTGACCCGGCCGGCGTAGCGCAACATCACCAGGTCGATCCAGCCACAGCGCCGCGCCCGGCCGGTGGTAGTGCCAAACTCCCGGCCGCGGTCACGTAGCGACTCGCACTCCGGTCCCTGCAACTCGGTGGGGAACAGTCCTTCGCCGACCCGGGTCAGATAGGCCTTGCACACTCCCAGCACCCGGCCGATAGCCGTGGGGCCGACTCCAGCCCCGATGCAGGCTCCTCCGGCGGTAGGGCTGGATGAGGTGACGAAGGGATAGGTACCGTGGTCAATGTCCAGCATCGTCCCCTGGGCGCCCTCGAACAGGATGTGCCTGCCCTGTGAGGCCAGTTCGGCCAACACCAGGGAAGTATCTGTCAGGAATGGCCGCAGCCGCTCGGCGTGGGGCCGCAGCCAGGCGATCACCTGCTCCGGTTGGAAACCCTCGCTGCCGTAGAGCCGTTCCAGTGCCTTATTCTTCTCCAATACCAGTTCGATCAGGCGTTGCTCCCAGCCATCCTCCAACAGTTCGCCGGCGCGGAAGCCCACCCGGGAGATCTTGTCGGTGTAGGCAGGACCGATGCCTCGCCTGGTAGTACCTATGCGTCCGTCGCCACGGCAGTTCTCCTCCGCCGCGTCCAGACGCAGGTGGTAGGGCAATATTAAATGAGCCCGGTCGCTGATGTAAAGACGCGCCAGCTTCAGGCCCTGGCTCAGCAACTCGTCTAATTCCTGAAACATGACCTCCGGGTCGATGACCACCCCGTTGCCGATGACGCAGACTTTTTCCGGGTAGAAGATACCCGAAGGGATCAGGTGCAGACGATACTCGTGTCCCCCGATCACCACAGTGTGGCCGGCGTTGTTGCCGCCCTGGTAGCGGACGACGCAGTCAGCCTGGCGCGCCAGGTAATCGGTCATCTTGCCCTTGCCCTCGTCACCAAACTGCGCTCCTACGATCACGACACCCGACATGATCCAACCGCCTCCTGTAACCCTTTGCCTGATTCGCCCTCATATCCGGGCCTGCAGGACCCAACTATATTTATACCAGAAATGGCCACAATATTGTGCAATCGAATGATAAAAATACAAAATACCAAGCCTTCTGCCGGAGCGATGGATCTGCCGGCAGTTATCCGTCCCGTTCCGCCAGTCAAGGCGCCAGCTCTGGAATCAGCGCCGTCCCGGTACCGGTCCTGGCAGGCAGCCGCTTGCTGATGGCCCTGGCCGCCACCACCCCGCTCAAGGACGCCTGGGCGAGACCGCGGGTGATCCCGGCGCCGTCTCCAGCTACAAACAGATTACGTATCTCTGTTTCCAACTCGTCGGTGACGTTCAGGCGGGATGAGTAGAACTTCACCTCCACGCCATAGAGCAGGGTGTGCCGGGAGCAAACCCCGGGAGCCACCTGATCGAGAGCCTTCAGCATCTCCAAGATAGCGGTGCAGTGCCGGTAGGGCAGTACCAGCGACAGGTCGCCGGGGGTGGCTTCCTGCAGGGTCGGCGCCACCAGACCCTTGGAAATCCGATCTTTGGTAGAGCGGTGTCCGGACATCAGGTCGCCGAGCCGTTGGACGATGACCCCGCCTCCCAGCATATTAGCCAGACTGGCGATGTATTTGCCGTAAGTGATCGGTTTCTTGAACGGCTCTGTGAAGCCCTTGCTCACCAGCAGGGCAAAGTTGGTGTATTCGGTCTTGGCCTCGGCGTGGCTGTGCCCGTTCACGGTGACGATGCCGTCGGTGTTCTCCATCACCACTTCACCATAAGGGTTCATGCAAAAGGTGCGCACCGTGTCCTCGAAGGTGGGAGTGCTGTAGATAAACTTGGCCTCATAGGTCAGCCTGGTAAGCGGTTCCATTACTATCGCCGGCAGTTCGATCCGCAGGCCGATGTCCACCGGATTGATATACATCTCCAGGCCAAGCCGGCCGGCTTCCCGGGTCATCCACTCAGAACCCTGGCGGCCCGGAGCGCAGACCACGAACTGTGACCGGATCTCCTCACCCTGATCGGTGACCACTCCGTTCACCACTCCATCCCTGGTAAGCAGGGATGCGGCAGGGCTCTTGGTCCTGATCTCCACATCCTGTTCCAGCAGGTAGTCCTGCATCTGCTGCAGGACCTGTTGGGTTCTGCCGGTGCCCAGGTGTCGAATCGGGGCCGGGACCAACCGCAAGCCGGCCAGGGCCGACTGGCGCTGCAGGGCGATGATCTCCTCCTGGTGTTCCAGGCCGTAGACCTCCTGGGGCGCCCCAAACCTGATGTAGATCCGGTGTACGTAGTCGATACCGGCGGCAAACTGGCGCTGTTCCAGGTGCTGGCCGAGCAGTCCGCCGACCTCGGTGGAGAGGGCCAGCTTCCCGTCACTGAAAGCTCCCGCCCCGCCCCAGCCGGAGACAATGGCGCAGGATGGGCAATTAAAGCAGGGGGCCTGTTTCTCCTGGGAGGGGCAGTGTCGCTCCTGGAGGTCGCGCCCCTTCTCCAGCATCAGCAGTCTCAGTCCGGGATGCTGCCAGGTCAGTTCCATGGCGCAGAAGATCGCCGCTGGGCCAGCCCCCACCAGCACCACATCGTACTCAGCCACGATTGCAGCCCCTTTCCCTCAAATCACCTAAAAACAAAAAAAGACCGCTTACATCATATTCAGGCCGGGATCATCGGCGCACATTTTGAATGACCGTCCGGCAGGTAGATCCTAACAAAACCAGTATTCCCTGTCAAGCAGCAGCGGCGGGGATGGTAGGTGCGCCTCATCTCTAAAGCTGCAGATCGGCCTGTTGAAAACGTCCGCCGCCAACCTTGCGGGAAGGCGCCTCTTCCGGAGGCAGAGGACCCGGATCATCCGGATCCGTGATAAAATCCGGGGGCTCGGACTCCTCGAAGTTCAGGAATTTGGTGTAGGATTCCAGGAAAGCCAGCTTCTTATTGTCGATCGGGCCATTGCGGTGCTTGGCCACGATAATTTCCGCCACCCGCTTGTCTCGCGGGTCTTCAAAATAGATGAACATCACCAGGTCGGCATCCTGCTCCAGGCTCCCGCTCTCTCTCAAGTCCGACAACTGCGGTTTCCGGTCGCTCCGCTGCTCCACCGCCCGGCTGAGCTGGGACAGGGCCAACACGGGAACATCCAACTCCCTGGCCAGAGATTTCAGGAAACGGGAGATCTCCGAGATCTCCTGAACCCGGTTCTCTGCTCGCTTGCCCCCTTGCATCAACTGCAGATAGTCGACCACAATCAACCCCACGTTGCGCTCGGCCCGCAGGCGGCGGGCCTTGCTGCGCATTTCGAAGGGAGAGATGCCCGGTGTGTCGTCCACGTAGATCGGGGCCTCGGCCAGGTCGGCGGCAGCCTTGGCCAGACGCGGCCATTCATCATCCCTGACAAAGCCCTTGCGCAGGTTGGTCTGACTGACCCTGGCCTCGGAACACAGGAGGCGCTGGGCCACCTGGTCGTTGGACATCTCCAGGCTAAAGACCAGTACCGGCACGGGCATGGTGCTGTTCATAGCCACGTTGCGGGCGATGTTCAAGCCGAGGGAGGTCTTGCCCATGGACGGCCGGGCCGCCAGCAGGATCAGGTCGCTCGGCTGCAGGCCGCACGTCAGCTCATCCAGGTCAGTGAAGCCTGTAGCCAGGCCGGTCACACCATTGCCCCGGTTCTGGTACAATTTCTCGATCCGCTCCAGGGTCTCGTGGAGCAACTCCCTGAGAGACCGGTAGCTGCGGCCCTGGCGGCGGGTGGAGAGCTCCAACACCATCCGTTCCGCCTCATCCAGCAGCCGCTCTACCTCGACTCCCTCATCGTAGCCTTTAGCCGCCAACTGGGAGCAGGTGCTGATGATGTTGCGCAACAGCCCCTTCTCCGCCACGATCCGGGCATAGTAGCCGATATTGACCGCTGTAGGCACCGAACCCGCCAGGGAGGCCAGATAGCCGGCGCTCCCAACCTTATCCAACAGGCCCTGTTTTTGCAGGGCCTCAGTCACAGTGACCAGGTCGATGGGGCTGCCGGTCTCAGACATGCTGTAGAGAACGCGGTAAAGCTCACGATGGCCCTCAGTATAGAAATCCTCTGGCTTGAGAATCTCGTTGGCCTCGGCAATGCTGTCCGGGGCCAGCAACAGGGCTCCCAGCACAGCCTGCTCAGCTGCCTGGTTGTATGGGGGCAAGCGATCCTGAAGTTCCACTGGGCTATCCTTTCTAAACTCCAATTCTCCGGTACTCTGCTGTTATACTCTACTGCCCAGGGTTGGCCTTCATCAGGATGTGCGGGAAAGCATCAGCAATCTCCTTGATGCTGACGATCTCCACTCCCCAGAGTTCACTCGGCAATTCCCGGGCATTCTCCTCGGGGATCAGCACCTTCCGCACCCCGATACTGCGCCCTCCGTAAATCTTCTCCGGAATGCCGCCCACCGCCCGGACTGATCCCTGAATGGACAACTCTCCGGTGATGGCCACATCCTGGCGTAAGGGAATGCCTTCGATAGCGCTATAGAGGGCGAGCATGATCGCTGCCCCGGCGGATGGCCCCTCCACCTTGCCGCCACCGATCAGGTTCACATGCAGGTCGTAGTCGGCGGCGTCCTTGCCGGTCACTTTCCGGAGCACCGCCAGGGCGTTGAAGACCGAGTCCTTGGCCATGGCGCCGGCGGCGTCGTTGAAGCGCACCGTGCCCTGATGAGCCTCCCGGGCCGGGAAGGCGATCGCCTCGATCTCCAGAACGGTGCCCAGGAACCCGGAGACGGCCAGCCCGAACACCCTGCCGATCTCCCCCCGGTCCTCCGCCCGCCGGGTGACAAATGGCGCCAGACGGCTGATCTGGAGCACCTCTTTCAGGTCCTCCATGGTCACACGGCAGTTGCTGCGCCGGCCTTTGGGAGTAACACCGCCGTGCCTGTAGAGCATCATGGCATAGGCATCCACCAGGATGTTGGAGGCCTTGCGTGCCTCCACCGTATAATCGCTGATCGCCTCGGCCACCCCCGCAGCCAGCTTTACCTTGAGCTTGCGGACGGCCTGACGCACCACTTGCTGGATCTCCCAGGGTGTCAGGCAGTCAAAGTAGATCTCGGCGCAGCGCGACCGGAAAGCCGGGCTGATCTGCTCCGGATCCCGGGTGGTGGCCCCGATCAGCACAAAGTCGGCAGGCGCCCCCTCTTCGAACAACTGCTTGATATACTGGGGGATCTGGGGATTATGGGCATCATAATACGAAGAATCGAAGGTGACCTTCTTATCCTCAAGCACCTTGAGCAGCTTATTCTGCATGATCGGATCGAGGTCACCGATCTCGTCGATGAACAGGACCCCGCCATGAGCGGCAGTCACGAGGCCCAGCTTCGGCTCCGGGACACCGTTGTCCGCCAGATCGCGGCGGGCGCCCTGGTAGATCGGGTCGTGCACCGATCCCAGCAGCGGATTGGTAGACTCCCGGGGGTCCCAGCGCAGGGTCGATCCATCCACCTCGATAAAGGGGGCATCGGGATTAAAGGTGCTGGTCCCCAGAGCCTGCACGCTCTTCAGAGCGATGCGCGCCGCCGAGGTCTTGCCAACTCCGGGCGGTCCATAGAGCAGAATGTGCTGTGGGTAAGGAGCTGCCAGCCGGGCCATCAACACCCGGACCGCCTGATCCTGGCCGATTATCTCCTCCGGGCTGCCGGGCCGCAGCACCTCCACCACAGACGCATTGAGCCGCGTCTGCTTCATCTTCTCTAAAATTGCCAGCTTCTTGAGGGTGCCGGCATTTTCAGGGCCACCCTTCTCCTTGAGCACCTGGGCCTTCATGTCCCTCAAATACTGGTCCTGCCGCTCCTGAATCGTCTCGGCGATCTTCTTCTCCAGATCATCCTCCACCACCCGCCGGGCTACCATCTGGGCCAGGTCGTCTTCCAGGCTCTGCAGCACAGCCGGGATCTGCTTGGCCGGCGGCTTCTTCTCCATGGTGGGGTCGCTGCGGATCAGCTTCTGCAGCGCCAGTACCTGCTCAGGCAGGTTGGAGGACTGCATCGCCTCCAGCACGCCCAATTTGCTGGCCCGCAGCACCAGCCGCTCGGAGCCGTAGATCTCGCCTAAAATTGAGTAGAGGGCCGTTACCCGCCCTTTGAGTGCCAAACTTGTAGCAGGCCCTTCCTTAAAGCATCCCTTGGACGAACATTCCTTGGACTTGCAGGCCAGCGGTTCTTTCCTGTTTGCCCCCGCCATTCTCCAGCCTCCCTTTTTAGTGCGGCGCACAGGCCCTCCCAGGCCGGCAGCACCAGAACGCAAATAATGCAGCGATTTTAGCTTACAGGTTCCGATCATTGCTAAATAGGACGAGTTCGCTATCGGATAAACATAAGCTATCAGTCGAGGCTGGCTAGCTTGCCGCCACCACGTTCACAGTGATGGTCACCACCAGGCCCGGATGCAACCGTACCGTCACCGGGAAGGCGCCCAGAGTCTTGATCGGCTCCGGTAGTTCCAGCTTGCGCTTGTCAAATGGCCCGCCCAGCACCCGCTCCAACTCCTGGGCAATATCCCTGCTGGTTACCGCCCCATACAGTTTGCCCGACTCTCCGGTGCGGGTGCTGACGGTCAGGACGAGTCCCTGAATCCGGCCGGCCAGGCCCTCCGCATGCTGCTGGAGCCGGGCCTCTTTCTTCAGGCGCCCATCCTGGATCAGGATGGCCTCCTTGAGTTTGCCTTCAGAAACGGGAACGGCCAGGCCTTTGGGGAGCAAGAAGTTGCGGGCGTAGCCCTCGGCCACGTTTACGGTCTCCCCCTTCTTCCCCAGGCTCTTGATCTCTTCCCGTAGAATCAACTTCATGGATTTCATGGTTTCTCCTCCTGCTCAGTCGACAAGATCTCCAGCAACCGCCGGCGTGCTTCCCGGACGTCAGTATCCGCCAGGCGTGCTCCGGCCACGGTGAAGTGGCCGCCACCGCCGATCTGTTCCATAATTCGTTGAACATTCACCAATCCCCGGGACCGGGCGCTGATGCCCACCCCCTCGCCGATCGGATACAGAGCGAAGGATGCCTCCACTCGATCAACCTCCAGCAGCGAATCTGCCGCCCGGGAGGCGGCCACCTGGGCCTCTGTAAACACCTGCTCGTCCATGGCCAGGGCATACCGATCCTGGACGATCTCTATGCTCTGCAACAACCGCGCCCGGTACAGCATGGCCTCCAGGCTGTCGGTAAACAGGCTCTGAATCACCGCCGGATCGGCCCCGGCATCCCGCAGCCAGGCCGCGTTCCGGAAGGTGCTGGCGCTGGTGGAGAAGCTGAACTTCTTGGTATCGACGATCAGTCCGGCCAGCAGCGCTGTTGCGGCCAGCGGGGAGATGCTGGTATGCATAGGAAGATAACGGATCAGTTCTGTCGCCAACTCCGAGGTAGAGGATGCCGACGGCACCAGATAATTGATGTTGGCCCGGTCCATGGACTCCTCGCTACGCCGGTGGTGGTCGATCACCCCGATATAGCCGGCCCGGCTGAGCAGCGGCGGGTAGGCTACCCGGCTAGGCCGGTGCACGTCCACCACTAACAGCAGGGTCTGGGAGGAGATATTGCCGGAGATCTCCTTACCCTCTCCCAACAGGTCCGGCTCACGCTGGGAGAGCACGCTCAGCAGCCGTTCCACCGCACCGCCGGGGTGGTCCACGACGATGCGCACCTTTTTGCCATAGTTCTTGGCCGCTTCAGCCAGGGCAAAGGCCGCTCCCAGCACGTCAAAATCGATCCCTATATGCCCCATGATCACCACGCTGTTGCACAGCCCGAATAACCGGTCAAGCTCGGTGGCGGTAACCCGGGCGCGGACCTGGCTCCGTTTGCCCACGGCCTCGGTACGGCCGCCATAAAACCAGGTGTGATCCGGGCCCTTGACCACCACCTGGTCGCCACCACGCTCCAGGGCCAGGTTGAGGGCTTCTTGGGCCAGTCGCCCCAGCAGAGCCGGCCCCGGTTCGCTACTATGCCCGGAAGCGGACTCCTTGCCGACGCCAACGCTCAAGGTGACAGGCAGGTGCTTGCCCGTACTCACCTGCCGGATCTGGTCGATGATGGGAAAACTGGCTTCCTCAAGATTATTCAACTCTTCAGAGGGGATCAGCACCAGGTAGCGGTCCCTGCCATCTTTGCGCAGGTATGCCCTCATCCCGGCTGACCATTCCCGCAGGTATTTGTCCACGGCAGCCACCAGCAACGGACGCTTCTCATCGCTCATGCCCTGAAAAACCTCGTCGTAGTCATCCACCTGCATCAGGGCCAGGGTGAGCCGGGTATTGTTCGATGCCGGCGCCTCATTCGGGTCCGGCGTTTCGACATCAGTACTCGCCCTCATCTCTTCGGCCAGAGCCTCCCCCTCCTTCTGATCGAAGTAGGCCAGGCCGCTCATCCCCAAGAAGGCGATGAAGATGGCGAAGAGTCCCAGGTTCAGGTGGTTGGTCAACCATAACAACAGGGAGTTGAGGACGATCAGAATCCCCAGCCCGATAAAGAGCATCCGCTTATACTTCCGGTAAAAGGTTGAGTCCACATGATCCCCCGCTTTCATCCACAGCTTTTCATTGCGGCTTTATTTCGGCAAAATTTCAGGCGATTCCTGCAACAAACAAACTCTTTTCGCTGGTATTTTGGTTCCGTCCAAAGGAGAATATTCCTCTGGCGCAAACGCGCGCCCATCCGGGCGCCCGCAAGCCCCACCGCTCTGTGCCCGTCTGCTGGACAGGTAAAAAAACAAAGGGGGGTACTCCCCCCTTGAAACAATCGCGATGCCTCTCATAGTCAATCCGTCAAACAGTTCCGCTCCGCTACTCGACAGTGAAGGGCAGCAGGGCAACGTTGCGGGCCCGCTTGATGGCTACGGTCAACTGGCGCTGATGAAAGGCGCAGTTGCCGGATATCCGTCGCGGCAGGATCTTGCCCCGCTCGGTGATATACTTGCGCAGCTTGTAGACGTCCTTGTAATCGATCGCATTTCCCTGACCGGAACGGTCTACACAAAAGCTGCAAACCTTTTTCTTTCGTTTTCCGCGTTCTCGCCTCAACTTCCCGCCTGGTTTAGCGGACATACCAGAACCGGATGATGGGGTAGAAGTATGCGCAGCCAGGCTTGCCACCTCCTGTTTAGTTGACTCTGTTTGTTACGAATCCCGGCCTGACGGTCCTTGCGGACAGCTACCGGTGTGCCGGCGCTATGCAAACGCCAGTCATACAGCGGAACCATGCTCCGATCAATTCAACGTTATCGGGACGGTGCCTCCGAATCAGAATGGGGGCTCATCGTTGCCAAAACCGTCATCGCCGAAGTCACCCTGGGGAGGTCCGCCACCCATATCGCCTGACGGCCCAGGGCCGGCTCCCGTGCCCTCTTTTGCACGGTCGAGAAATCTCACATTTTCTGCAACCACTTCCGCAGAGGTACGGTTCTGGCCGTCCTGGGCCTGGTAGGTGCGTACCTGCAAGCGGCCATCCACGGCCACCAGGCGGCCCTTGCCCAGGTAATTGGCACAGGTCTCGCCCATTTTATCCCAGACAACGATCCGGATAAAATCCGCTTCCCGTTCCCCCTGTTTGTTTGGCCGTTGCCGGTCGACAGCAAGAGTAAAATTGGCCACCGCGGTCCCCGATGCCGTGAAGCGCAACTCCGGGTCCCGGGTCAGCCTGCCGATCAACACGATCCTGTTCAGCACGGTTCTCCCCTCCCCACATGCAGGCGTGCTGTTTGCCTGAAGCAAAGCTTCAGAGCTTGCTTAAAATTAGAAACCGGACGCAGGATGCCGGCGCTCCGGCTATTGGTCCCTGCCTCTGGCAGTTGCGCTAAGCGGCGTCTTTACGCACAATCATATGGCGCAGTACCTCGTCCGCCAGCCGCATCAACCGATCCAACTCCTTGATCGTGGCAGAGACGCCCTGAAACTGGACCAGAGTGTAGACTCCCTCTTTGAAATCCCGAATCTCGTAGGCCAGCCGCTTCTTTCCCCAACGGCTGACCTGCTCGACGGCGCCCTGGTTCTGCTGGATCAGATTGAGATACTTGTCGATGGCGGCTGTGGTTGCCTCATCCTCAAGATCTGGCTTGAGTATGAATAGCAGTTCGTAGGCGTGCAAATCACGCACCTCCTCCCTATGGACTGACGGCCCTCATAGCAGAGGTCAGAGACAAGAGTTCAGAGACCGGAAAAAGAGATAGCGCATCGTAAAAAAGATGCAAGTCCTCTATCCGGCTTCCGACTTCCGGGCATCCGACTTCT
>JAHFCR010000011.1:12480-72784 GCA_023249405.1 Peptococcaceae bacterium
ACTGTATGGGGAATTTACTGTATGGGGAATTTTAAGAGCGGGCCGGGGGGACCGGCTCTCCGGGGCTCTCAGTTGGCTCCCCGGCCTCAACCGGAATGGCGGCTGTGACCCGGATCTTGACGTTTTTCTCGAATTTCGGGCGGGGCAGCATCACCATCCGCCGGCACTTCAGGCAGCGGATGCGAAAGTCCATCCCCACGCGCAGGATCTCCCACTCGAAACCGCCGCAGGGATGTTGCTTTTTCATGCGCACCACATCACCGAGGTTGTATCGTACCGGAAGTGTCATCGATCTCTCCTTTTTCCAGGCCTTTGACGTGGAGCATCACATGGTGGGGATAGGAGATGGCAATACCGGCCGCATCCAGGGCCTCCTTGATCGCCCGTCGCAGCAGGCGTCCAAAAGCCCATTGCTGCATCGGCCTGACCTTGGCGAACACCTGCAGGACGACGCCAGCCTCCCCGAAACTGCTGACCCCCAGAACCTGAGGGTCTTCCAGCACCACTGACCGGTTGGCATCAGCCGTCCGCCCGGCAGCAGCCTCGATGATCGCAGTCACCTCGTCAAGGTCCTGTTTATAGGGGACGCTCACCTCTACCAGCACACCCATTGCCCCCCGCGACATGTTGGTCACCTGCCGGATCTCGCCATTGGAGACGATGTACAGTTCACCGGTCGACCCCCGGATCTTGCTCACCCGCAGACCCATGTCCTCTACCGTCCCCGTGACCCCGGCGACGGTGACATAGTCTCCCACCGCGAACTGGTCCTCGAACAGGATGAAGAAGCCGGTGACCACATCCCGCACCAGGCTCTGAGCGCCGAAGCCGATAGCCAGGCCCAGGATGCTGGCGCCCGCCAGCACTGAGGTCATATTCAGGCCCAATTCATGGATGACCATGATGGCACCGACGAAGTAGAGAGTGTAACGCAGCAGACTTTTGACCAGGCCGCGCATCGTCTTGATGCGGCGTTCACCCCAGTTTCCGGGAATGCGGTCCGGGCGCAGGAGGCCGCTGATCAGGCGGTTGCCGACCTGCCCCGCCAGGATCAGGCCGGCAATGATCAGCAGGATGCGGAGCACCTTGACGCTGTAGTTATACACCGCGATGTTGCCGGCAGGGAGTGCAGTGAGTAGGCTAAGCCAGAGGCTGAGCAACCTGGGCATGCGCATCCTCCTTCCCGGGACCGAGATTATACCGGAGTCCGGCAGCGTCCGCATACCAGTCCAAGTCCACGTAAGGACCGGCGCACCTGGACAGATCCTAAAATAATGGCAGCAGAAGGCTACAGGTAGATGACCTTGGGTACCTTTTGCAGGTATTCCAAAATGGTGTACAAGTTGGTAACCTGACCGACGCTCAGCTGGTCTTTGATCTTGAAGTAGTCGAGGCAGGTGCCGCAGACGAAGATCTCAGCCCCGTCCTGCTCCAGTTCCAACAGGTAGTCCAACGCCGGAGATCCGGCGCAGGCCAGGGTGACCCCGCTGTTCATGAAGATGATCACCTTTCCCAGGCCACCCTGTTCAGAAAGAGCATAGAAGAAATTCTTCATTAAAAGCTGCCCCAGTTCCTCGCTGCCGCGTCCCAGGCTGTTCGACGCCGCTAAAAACAGCTGGCTCTCCAGTGGCTCCAGGGTGGCGCCGAAATCCTCCGGCTTGGTGATGTTGATGTAGAACTCCGCACCCCGCTGTTCAGCCTCGACCCCGCAGGAAAGAGACCTGGCCAGCTTCATGATATTGTCCCGGGCTATCTCGTCGTCGGCAACTACCGTGAGCCGTTCCTGCTGTGACGCTTCCAGGGCCTGGCGCGTCCGGATCACCGGCTGCGGGCAGGCCAGACCGCGCACGTCAACCACATCGGACTGGTTTTCCATCGTTCATCCTCCCGATTTTTATATTATGATTATCACTGTTTTACATCCGCATTGTACGGTTTGACAAGCTGGCCGGAACAGCACTCACATTCCCCTGACCGCGATCCCGCCGTCGCCTTTGCCAGTCACCCGCCCCACAACACCGTAACGCCTGACACCCTCCTGGCGAAGCGCCGCCAGCAATAACTCTTTTTTCGCTTCCGGCACCGCCATCATCAGCCCGCCGGAGGTCTGCGGATCGAAGCACAGGTCCTGCTCTGCCGGGCTCACCGCCCCGGTCCATTTCACGTAAGGCGCCACATATTCCCTGTTGTTGTAGGCCCCGGCAGGGATGACGCCCTGCCCGGCCAGCTTGCGAGCCTGGGGCAGGTAGGGCACAGCGGTGATATCGATCTCCAGGTCGACCCCGCTGTTCAGGGCCATTTCCCGCAGGTGCCCGAGCAGGCCGAATCCGGTGATGTCGGTGCAGGCATCGACGCCGATCTGGCGCATCGCCCGGGCAGCAGCAGCATTGAGAGTCGACATCGTCTCCCCCAGCAACCGCTCCGCCTCGGGATCCAACAGTCCGCCCTTGAGGGCTGTGGCCAGCACCCCGGTTCCCAGGGGTTTGGTGAGCACCAGCCAGTCTCCGGGCTGAGCCCCCGCATTGGTGACGATCTGGTCCGGGTGCACGATGCCGGTGACGGCCAGGCCGTATTTGGGTTCGTCATCGGCGATCGAGTGGCCGCCGACGATCACTGCCCCGGCCTCGGCCACCTTGGCGCCGCCCCCTCTCAAAATCTCCTGCAGCGGAGCGGCTCCCAGGTCACAGAAGGGGTAGGCCACCAGATTCAGGGCTGTCAGGGGCGTTCCTCCCATGGCGTAGATGTCGCTCAAGGCATTGGCGGCGGCGATCTGGCCGAAAGTGTAGGGGTCGTCCGCCACCGGAGTGAAGAAGTCCACCGTCTGTACCAGAGCCAGGTCCGGCCGCAGCCGGTAAACCCCGGCATCATCCGGCGCTGCCAGGCCCACCAGCAGGTCCGGATGCTCGAAGCGGGGCAGGCCCTCCATGATCTCCGCCAGTATGCCCGGCCCCAGCTTGGCTGCGCAACCCGAAGCCTTGGCATACTGGGTCAGCCTGATTCGTCCCCCATTCTGCCCGGCTTGCCCCGTAGCCGGCGTCTCCCTTTGATCCTGCATCTCTTGCCTGCCTCCCCGTCAAGTTTTGCTGTCAATGCTCATGTACTACTAATGTACCCGGTGAACGATTTTTTACGGAATCGTCCAGACTGGACTGCCCACTCCTGATCCCTGGAGAGCAATCTCGCCGGGGGAACAATAGCCATTTGGCAGAACTAGATCATCGTAAAGAAATTATTCATACTGGGAGATACCAGATTCCAGGTGCGATTAAAGTACGGGATTAATGCAGACTGGTTCCAAGCCTGGAAGAAGGAATGCAGCCAGCCTCCCTGTACCGGCAGCCCCATGGACAGGCCAAGCACCACCGGAGTCAGCAGGCCGATGATCACCACCATCTCCAGTGCCCTGGTACCCAGACCGAGGCCCACCCCGCCGAGGCGGTCGAGACCTCCCATGAACAACAGATGCGCTACTCTGGATATAAAAGAGGCCAGGATCATCACCAGATAGCTCACCAGGGCCATGATCAGGAAAAAGGCGATCGCCTTGACAATGGCCGCAGCCAGCATCTGAGCCATCCCCTGCCCGCTAACGCCAGCCGCGGCACCGCTTACGGGCACCCAGAGGGATGGTGGCCAGCCTGGGAACGTCGCCCCGCCGGTGGCCTTGATGGCCGGCACGGTTGAAGGAATGCCGGCGGTGAGGGGAATCAGGATCCTGGTGAATAGTTTGTCCAGGCCAAGTTGTGTCCCGAGGTATTGGGCCGCCGTGATATAGTAGCGGCCGGCCAGCCAGATGCCCCCGAGAAAGCCGAGGAGCCCGCCGCAAGTGAGGATCAGACCCCGGCGGAATCCCCCCCAGGCACCCAACAGCAGGATTAACAGGATGATCAGATCGAGGATATTCAAGGCGATCCCTCCCGTCATAGATATCAGGAGATCGGAATTTTATACCGGTATAACACGCCTGAAAAACAGGCTTGACAACGCGGTTTTAGCTTACCCTATTCCTGGAAAAGTGTCAACGAAGCCCATCGGGGCTATTTTACCGCCCTTCGCCATCAAGTATAACATTTCTGTTTGCAGTTTTGTGTAGATAAGGGTTAGCTGGAAAATACAACATATAACGGATCAGGCGGGACAATTCCACTGCTTTATTGTTATAATTGGACTATATATCAGCATTAAGACCGGTCAACTATAGGTCCGGACAAACCTGGCATGAGAGAGATGACGACATGTCCCACTTTCCCATTTGGATGCATAAAAAGCTGTCGACTGGCGCAAAAATGGAGGCCACGAGACAGACCCTCGCCCACTACGGTCTGAATACGATCTGCACCAGCGCCCTCTGTCCAAACCAGGGGGAATGTCTGGCCGCCGGCACTGCCACCTTTCTAATTCTCGGGGACTACTGTACCCGGGGCTGCACTTTCTGCGCCGTGACCAGGGGCCTGCCTGAGGCCCCGGACCCGGAGGAACCGGCCAGGCTCGCCCAAGCGGCTGCGGACTTGAATTTACGCCATGTCGTGGTCACGTCCGTCACCCGTGACGACCTGCCTGATGGTGGAGCGGGCCATTTTGCCGCTACCATCAAAGAATTGCGCCTCCACCTGCCTGCGGCGACCATCGAGGTGCTGACCCCTGATTTCGGGGGCCAGGAATGGTCGATAGATATCGTCATTGCTGCGGGGCCAGATGTCTATAACCACAATCTGGAAACTGTCAACCGGCTCTATCCTGCCGTACGCCCCGATGCCCAATATGAACGCAGCCTCAATCTGCTGCAGCGGGTCAAAGACCAGACGCCCCGGATCTACACTAAGTCAGGCCTGATGGTAGGTCTGGGCGAGGAGTTCGAGGAGGTGGTGGCAGCAATGTCAGACCTGCGCAGGGCAGGTTGTGACACCCTGACGATCGGACAGTACCTGCGTCCTTCTCCGCAGCATATACCGATTGCCAGATTCATCGCTCCTGAAGAGTTCGCTTCCTACAAGGAGAAGGCATTGCAACTGGGTTTTGTCTATGTCGAATCCGGCCCGTACGTCAGAAGCTCGTATCATGCGCACAAACTTTTCAGCGATAGAAGAAATGCCAATCCTGACAACAATGGGTGAGAAACCGTGAAAACAAGCCTGATGATCGCCTCTTCCACTGATCCCTGGCTCAACATGGCCGTAGAGGAGTACCTCTTCAATCATGTCTCCGGCGATGAGATGATCCTGTATCTGTGGCAGGTTCAGAGCACCGTGATGATCGGTAAACACCAGAATCCGCTAAAAGAGTGCCGGTGTGAACAACTGGAAAATGAGGGAGGCAACCTGGCACGCAGGTTATCCGGTGGGGGAGCGGTGTTTCAAGACCTGGGCACGCTGATGTTTTCCTTTATCTCCGACCGGGAACTGTACAATCTGGATAGACAGTTGCGGGTTATTCTGCAGGCGGTCAATAGTTTCGGAATCAACGCCGAATTTTCCGGGCGGAACGATCTGACAGTGTCGGGCAAGAAATTTTCGGGCAATGCTTTTTATTTTAAGGGCAGAGCAGCGCTGCATCACGGAACGCTGCTCATCAATTCAGACCTGACCAGGCTTGCCCGCTACCTGACAGTATCAAGAGAGAAGATCTCCTCCAAAGGGGTGGACTCTGTTCAATCCAGGGTGGTCAATCTATCCGCCTTGAGCGGCGACATCACCGTCGATGCCATCTCCCAACGCCTGCAAGAAAGCTTTTCGGATTTCTATGGCCGGACAGCGATCATGGGCGACCTTCCCCGGAACGCAGAAATTACCACGCTGTATCAGAAACATTCCTCATGGGAATGGAGGTACGGCAATACTCCCGCCTTCGATATCGCCTTCAGCAACAGGTTCTTTTGGGGTGACATCGAGATCAGGCTGAGCGTCAAAGATGGCCTGATCGCCGATGCGGTAGTCTATTCCGACGCCATGGACTGCGATCTGGCCGAGATCGTCGCATCGGCGCTGCAGCATATTCCCTTCCGTAAAGAGACCATGATCGCCAGCATTAAAAACTGCTCCGCCACTGACGGCCAACAAGCAATGATAGAGGATATCAGCAAGTGGCTGGAGCCAAAATTAACCTGACCGCCGGCGCTCTATCGCCTGCCGGACGCCCAGTTCACTTGTGGCGCAGCTTGAACAGTTCGGAGAGAGCGTTGGAGCCCTGGGAGATGATGATCCCGGAGATCAGGTAATCCACGAAGGGGTACCTGGTTTCCAGGCCGAGGCTGGTGAAGATGCCCACCTGGTAGGAAAAACAGAGGGCAACCCCGAACAGCACCACCACCAGTTGGCCGGCCTGTTTGCTGACGAACTTCTGGAAGATGGCCAGCAGTAACTCCACCACGACTGACATAAAGATCAGGGTCTGGATCGCCTCGATCGGCTTGTCCAAGGGAACACCCCTTCCGAAAATGGGCCTCCCTAATCTTTATGCACGTCCACTCCGTTTAAAACCGTCGCCTTGAAGCGGTTATTCAACCTGTGTTGAGAGGCTTTATTCAAGCGCCACTTGGTAGTGCCGGCCTACCTGGCGCAATTCGGCCAGCACCTCTGCGGGCACCGGGATCCCCTCCCGGCGGCGGCGCTCCTCGCACTCCCACTCGATCTCGCCCGGCAGATAGATCCGTTCGCAGCCCGGAGCCCGGGGTGAATTCCTGATCTCCCGCACCAGTTGCTCCATCTCCTCCTGAAACTCTGCCGGGTCGGCAAAGGCGCCGATATCCAGGGCGGCAAAGAAGTGGCCCACGTTCTGGGGGGCATCCAGACACCTCAGATTGCTGACGTGGGAGCCAAAAGCCGCTCCCGCCAGGACTCCCGACAGCACGTCCACCATCAGGGCAAATCCAGAGCCCTTGTAGCCGCCCATCGGCAGCAGGTTCCCGGCAGCTACCGCCGCCCCGGGGTCGGTAGTGGGCTGCCCGTATTGGTCTGCCGCCCAGTTGGACGGTATCTGTTCACCCTTCTTGGCCGCCAGCACCAGCTTGCCGATGGCGACCACGCTGGTTGCCCCGTCGTAGATCACCGGGCGCTCCCTGCCGGCAGGCACGGCCACACAGATCGGGTTGGTTCCGAAATAGGGCTGCCGGCTGCCCCATGGAGACATGTTGGCGGAGGCGTTGGTCATGGCCACCCCGATCATATTGGCCGCCACCGCCTCCTGGGCATAGTAGGCGGCGATGCCGAAGTGGTTGGAGCGCCTGACCACGGCCACCCCGGTCCCCACCTGCCGCGCCCGCCCGATCGCCTCCCGCATTCCGGCCAGGCCGGCCACGGCGCCCCATCCGTTGTGGGCATCCAGCACACAGGCGCCCGGCGTCTGGCGCACCCTCTCCACCTCGGTGCGCCTGGCGATCAGGCCCGCCACCAGGCGTTCCACGTACAGGGGCAATCGGGTAATGCCATGGGAATCGATCCCTCTAAGATTGGCGGTGATCAGGTTGTCGGCCACCACCCGGCTTTCCTGCGCATCCACCCCCGCAGCCTGCAATACCAGATCGGCAAAGCCTGATAGCACATCCGCGGCAAATAGTGACGAAGTCAATTGAGGTCCCCTTTCGACTGCAGATCATCAGCAGATACATTTTTTCAATATTATAGCATGTATTTGGCCATGCCTGGCCAGGCTGCCGCGTTGTCTTTGACCGAGTCTGCCGCGGGAAGCATAATCCGTAATGATGGGCAGAACAACCGGGGGAGAGCGACCGCTTGGGCGTTAAAAATTCTTATGGAAGGTCTTATCGACGGCTTCAGCCTTGAGGCTTGTTTCCGAGATCGGAGGCAGGCAGACTGCCTGCTCAACCCTGAGGTTGCCGGGGTCGATGCTGGGGTTGAGCAACAGCAGCCTCCCCAGCGTAGTTCCGGTAGCCTGGGCGATGCTAAACAGGGTATCCCCGGGGGCCGCTCGCCAATATAGACCTGATGCGCAGGGCGGCAGTTCCTCCGGCAGACACAGGCTTATGCCCACCTGGAGATTATCCGGGTCTATTCCCGGGTTGAGTTGTTGCAGATCCCCCACATCCAAGTTCAAACGCACCGCAATGGTGTAAAAGGTATCCCCCGCCTGCACCTTCCAGAAACGCCCGGACGGGCAGGCAGTCTGCTCAGAACCCATGCCCGGTCACCCCCGACTGCCTATGCTTACATTTCATCTTATGCTCCGTTTTGGCCAAAGTTCAACGAGTTCTCAGCCTCAGCAAGGGCTTTCTTTCCCCCATATCGGGTAAATCTTAACTCAATCTTTATCCTGGCATTACACCATATTAACCCTGTCCTGATACCCTGTAAACAGTGTCAGCGCTGCCGCCGTAAGCGGCGGTTAGCTACCGGATAAACTGCGGATCACATGGAGGCAAATCAATGGGAGCAGTGTTGCCGATGGCTCATCGGATGCGTGCGCAGGGGCCTCATGTTTACCAGTATCGAGGTATTTTTCACGCCTCAGACTCCGGTAAATACTTTAGCTACCCCCTGAGCATTCCCAGTGGAACGCGGCGGGTGGAGGTCAGCCTGGCCTACGCCCACAACTCCAATAACAACGTGCTGGGAGTGCAGGTCTTTGACCGGAACGGCTTCCGGGCCCGGGGCCGGGCGCAAAAGGTCAAGGGGAACTGGGGCCACGTCGAGAGCGTCATTGACACCGGCTGCCGCAGCAGAGGCGCGGTGTCAGGGGAGATCGCTCCGGGAATCTGGACCTTAGAAATCGACACCTATTGCGTCAAAAATGATTGCATTTTTGAACTGGTGACCGAGATCTACCAGGGAGCAACCGCCAGTTCCAGGCAACAGGCCAGCGCCAGTGAGCAGCAGAGGGCTGGAGGATTCCAGGCGCCCAGCCGCCTCGATATGCAGCGCCCTCTCAGGCAACGGTCGGGCTGGTACCGGGGCGACCTGCATGTACACTCGGAAGAAAGCGACGGCATCCTGGAAGTGCGGGATCTGATGCGCCTGGCAGTGATCAGGGAACTGGACTTTCTGGCCATTACCGACCATAATGTGCACACCGCCTGGGAGCAATTGACCACGGAACTCTCAGAGTTCTGCCTGCCGCTCACGGGGATCGAATTATCAACTTACCAGGGCCATGGCAATGCCCTGGGAGTTCGGGGCTGGGTCGATTGGCGTCTGGGGCTGGGGGATTACGGAGTCAATGAGATGATCCGCCGGGTGCGGGAGTTGGGCGGCATCTTCTCCATCAACCACCCCCGCACCGGCAAACTGCCTACGGGCCATGCCTGCTGGCGGGCTGATGATGTGGACTACAACCTGGTGGATGCGATCGAAGTCTGGAACGCCCCTGTATTCAGCAACGGCACCGGGGCCAACCAGGAGTCGCGCCGTTTCTGGGACCAGCTTCTGAACCAGGGCTACCGGATCACCGGCATCGGGGGCAGCGATGCCCATTACATTGACGGCTCCCGTCAGCCGCTGGGAGTGCCGCTAACTTACGTCTACGCCCTAGCCCTGTCGCAGGCAGAGATCATCGCCGGAATTAGAAAGGGGAGTGTCTTCATGACCGTCGGCCCTAAGATCTACTTCACGGCATCCAGCCAGTCCGGCGCCAAGGCCATGGTCGGTGAGTCGCTGCCCCTGAGCCAGTTCCGGGAGCAGGTCTGGCTGCACATCAACATCAAGGATGCGCCCCTGGGCTCCGAGGTCCGTTTGGTGAAAAACGGTGTGTCCTGTCTGTCGGAACGGGTCTCCCATGCCGGCCTGCTCTCCATCGCCTGGAGCGACGACGAGGCGCTCGGCGCTGCCGGTTCCAAAACCTGGTACCGGGTAGAACTGTACACCTCCAGCAAGGAATTTGCTCCCGGTGATGACGGCCTGCTCGCTATCACCAACCCGATCTACGTGGATATGGCGCCCGGTCCAACCGCCTAGCTCCCGTAGATGGCACTGCCTGCTTATCTCCCTGGCTTCTCTTTCTCCCGCGCCTGCCTGTCAAATAATGCAGCCGGCGGACAATCGCTCTGACGAGCGGATCAGCTGCCGGCTATTGCTTCAGCTCGCTTATATGCCACCACTCACGATAGCTGCAATCGCCTCAGCCTACTGAGTTGCATGAGGCACAGCTGCGGACTGCCTTACTTTGAAGTCACGAACTTCATTTTGGCAACTACCGCCTGCCCCTCCGGGCTCAGTACGAAATCTATAAAAGCCTTGGTAAGACCCTGGGGATCATCCTTGGTTATATAGAAATAAGGCCGGGAAATCTTGTAGCTGGCGTTGAACACGGTCTGCCTGCTCGGCCTGACCCCCTGGATCGAGAGGGCCTTGACAGAACTATTAAGATCGCCTAGCGATATGTAGCCGATCCCCCCATGATCTCCAGCCACTGCAGCTCTGATAGCTTCGGTAGAGTTCTGTATGCCGGCGGTAGAGCTGATTTTATCCTGGCCCATGACGATGCCCTGTAGAATAGAACGCGTGCCGGAACCTCTTTCACGGGTAAACAGGTCAATGGCGGCGGCGCCTCCACCGACAGCCTGCCAGTTGGTGATCTGACCGTCAAAAACCTGTCTTGCCTGGTCCATGGTCAAACCAGACACCCCGTTAGCCGGGTTCACAATGATAACCACCCCTTCCAGAGCGATCACATAGTTCTTGAAAGCAGACATCTCCTGGGCAGTCAGTACCCGGGGAACGGCCCCAATATCCGCAGTGCCCTTCTGGACAGCAGTGATGCCCGAGTCAAGGCTGCCGCCAACAACTTGGACCTTAACGCCTGGATGCTTTTTCATAAATGCGCCTGCCAGTTCCGTGTTGAGGGCTTGCACTGAAGTGGACCCACCGATCTTGAGCGTACCCGACAAAGTATCTACAGGCGCCGCAGTGCTTATGGGCGCCTGTGATTGAGCCTGCTGCGCAGTTTGCGCCTGCTGGGCAGCTTTCGGCCTGCATCCGGCAGCCATCCCCAGCACCAGCAGCGCCACAACCGCTACCCCCAGCCACTTAATCTTCAACAATCCAATTCCTCCTTGACGGTCAAATATAATCTTGCCTCAAGACGCGCAAACTTAATGTTCCATTATTCGAGCCCATACCCGCTACCCAAAATTACCGACCAGATAATCCTCAGTCTCCCTCTCCCTGGGGTTGACCACGACATCGATGGTCTGCCCATACTCCACCAGCCTGCCGTTCAGAAAGAAACCCAGGTAGTCGGAAACCCTGCGGGCTTGCCCCAGGTTATGCGTAACCACGATAAATGTATACTCATTCTTATACCGCAGCATCATCTCTTCGATCTTGGCGGTGGAGACCGGGTCGAGACTGGAGCAGGGCTCGTCCAGTAAGATTATCTCCGGCCTTACTGCCAACACCCTGGCCAGACACAGGCGCTGCTGCTGGCCCCCGGACAGGCTCATGGCGGAGGTTTGCATGCTGCCCTTGACCTCTTCCCAGAGGTAGACCCGCTGCAGACTGTTCACGACGATATCCAGGAGTTCTTTTTTCTTAATGCCGGGTTGTTGCTCACGCACTCCCAAAGCAATGTTATCGAAGATGGAGATCGGAAAGGGATTTGGCTGTTGAAAGACCATCCCCACCCTGCGCCGCACCATCACCACGTCCTTCTTCGGCTGGTAGATCTCCTCGCCGTCCAACAGGACCTGGCCCTGGTGCCGGAACGACGGCGCCAAGTCGTTGAGCCGGTTGAGAGTACGCAGGAAAGTGGTCTTGCCGCATCCGGAGGGTCCGATCAGGCCGGTGATGGCATGTGCATAAATCTCCATGCTGACATCCTGCAAGACATTTTGGGGGCCATACCAGCAGGAGAGGTCATTGACAACAATTTTAGAGGCATTTCCCCCCATATTCATGCTATTGATCCTCCTTAATGGCAGTAAAGCGCCCCAGGTAGCTGACGACGGCGTTGAGCAACAGAATGAAGACCACCAGCACTAACCCGGCCCCGAAGGCCTTTCCCGGTGAGTTGCCCTCACCTGCCGGCGATGAGAAGTAGACGTACGAGGTGAGCGTACTGCCAGTATGCCGCAGGGTGCTCACCCAATGCTGGGGCATCCACCAGGGCTGCTGTCCGCCCATGTTCATGCTGCCGCCCAGGCAAAGCCAGATGATCGCCGTGTCTCCGGCAATTCTGCCGATCCCCAGGATCACCCCGGTGATGATTCCGGCCCTGGCCGCCGGCAAAATGACGCAGCTGATGGTATTCCACTTGCTAGCCCCCAGGGCATAGGAGGCCTCTTTATAAGAAGGCGGCACCGACCGGATCGCCTCTTCGATCGATTTGATCACAAAAGGCAGCACCATTGCCGCCATGGTGATGGCAGCCACTAAAAAGCTCCGGCCGAAGGCCTGGGCATTGTCCACTCCCTCTACGATGGTACTGAACATGGCCATCTGCGGTAGCGTAAAGACTGCCAGTCCAAAGATGGCAAACACGATGGTGGGCACACCGGCCAACACATCGATACCGGTGCGCAAGGCGTTAACGAACTGGTTTTCCCCGGCATATTCTGCCAGGTAGATAGCGGTAGCCCCAGCCCAGGGCAGGGCGCAGACAATCCCCAGCGTGGTCAACAGAACGGTGCCGATCAGCGGGGTCAAAATGCCGCCGCTAAGGGCCTCGTTCATGCTGGGCAGGGGATCGGTAAATAAAAACTGCCAGCTGATGGCATGCGCTCCTTTAACCACCAGGAACAGGACGATCCCCAGGCAGATCAGCATGGTGATCAGTCCGGAGCACCACAGGGCGGCGTAGGCAAGCCAGTGTCTCTTAAACATGACTGCGCACCCCCTTACGTACCATCCCCGATACCCACGTGGCCATCACGCTCAGGGCGACGCTGGACAGCAGCAACAAGGTAGCGCAGGCAAACAGGGCCGACTCGCAAGTGGAGACGATCATCCCCTCAGAGTTGTTCACGATAGCCGAGGCCAGGGTGCGCACCGGCTCCAGAAAAAAGACCAGCCCATGCTGAAAATCGGGTAGATTGGCCACGCCGCCGGAGACCATGGAGAGGGCGATCGCCTCTCCTATTGCCCGCCCGGTGGCCAGAATGGCCCCGGCGATGATCCCCTTGCGGGCCACAGGCAGCATCACCTTGAGGATGGTACGCCATTGGGAGATGCCCAGGGCAAAGGCAGCTTCTTTGTAACTGCGCGGCACCGCCCGCAGGGCATCGCTGGAAAGAGCGATAAAGATCGGCCCGATCATAATGCTGAGCACGATCATACTCGCCAGAATGCTGGTTCCATCGAGAGCAGCGATATTGATCATATTCATGGCCATCTGGTTGGTAATCAGGGTATGGGCAATGACGGGCACTACCACGATCAGCCCCACCAGCCCGTAGATCACCGAAGGAATTGCCGCCAGCAAACGCACGGTGGTGGTCAGCGGAACCCGCAGCCAGGGCGGGCACAACTCCACCAAAAAAATGGCACAGCCCAGCCCCAGGGGAACGGCGATCAACAACGCTCCCACAGTGGTATAGATGGTGCCCATTACCAGTGGCAGCGCCCCGAATATCCAACTAGGCTGGTCGGCCGGCGCCTGCCAGGAGGTCATAAACTGGGTGTCCCATCCGCCGCGAAGGATAAAACCGATTCCGTTGGCCTGAAATACCGGCACGGCGCGCCTGATCACAAAGTACATGATAAAAAAGATCAATATAGCGCTCATTACGGTGAAGGTGGCGAGCAGGTACTCAATCGCCTTTTCCTTGAACTGTTTGAGCCTCCAGGCCGAAGTGACGGTGTTGGCAGTCGTGGGGGTTGCGGTAGCCAGAGCTGCTGTCAGATCCGAGTGCTCCTTCATGCTGTCCAGCAGTCCCTCCCTCTATTTAAGGCTTAAAAAATGCCCGCCTGCCTCAACTGGAAGCAGGCGGGCGCCAAATTCACAGATCTACAACTCCGAGGTTCTGAAACTATTACAGGGGCAGGTAATCCTTGGCTGCAATCGCCTGGCCGTCAGGGGAGAGGCAGTACTCGATGAAGGACTTGGCCAGCCCCGTGGGGTCGCCATTGGTGGCCAGCACGAACGGCCGGACGTAGGGATACTTGCCGCTCTTGGCGTTGCCGATGGTCGGATCAACACCGTCCAAAGGCATGGCCTTGATGGTATTATCCAAGTAACCCATGGAGACGAAACCGATGGCGTTGGGGTTGGATGCTACCGCCTGGCGGATCAGATCGGTGGAATTGTACTGCTTGGCGGTGGCCACCAGCTTGTTCTTGCCCAGGAACGACGAAGTGAAGAAATCCAGGGTGCCGGAACCGGCCTCCCGGGTATAGACCATAATCGGCAGATTCTGCCCATTAACGTGGACCCAATTTGTGATATTTCCGTCGAAAACGTCCTGCACCTGCTGCTTGGTCAGCTTGGCGATGGGGTTTTTCGGATTGACCACGATGACGATGGCATCCTTGCAGATAGTCGTTCCCACCAGGTTCTTGGGGTCTTTGTCGGTCAGCGCCCGGGAGACGGAGCCGATATTGACCTTGCCGGCTGCCGCATCGGCGACACCCACGCCGGAACCGCCGCCAGTGATGGTAATATTAACGCCCGGATACTTTGCCACAAAGGCGGTTTTCAGTTGCTCAGCCAGCGGCTGCACAGAGGTAGAGCCGTCCATGACCAGGTTGCCCGACAGTGTGGTAGGCAGGGCGCCACCCTGGTTGGTCACGGCGCCATTGATGATCACCTGGCGCTGCCCGCCGTCCCAGTCGACTTGGGCGCCCAGGGACTCGCTTACAAAACGCAGGGGAACCACAGTATGCCCATTGACAATTGAGGCCGGAACGTCCAGATTATCTTTCTCATCACCGATGGTGGCAGTATTCTGGCCGATCACCAGGATCACGCTGGTGTCGCCCTTGACTCCGGTGACGGTCTGGGTGGATTCATCCCAGGACACATTGGCGCCGAGAGCCTCAAAGATCGCCCGGAAAGGCACCAGCACCCGCCCACCCTGGATAAACGGAGCCGGATCGGCGGCCAGAGTTTTGCCGTTGACGATAACGGAGATGTCGCCCGCTGCCTGAGCAAACGGAACTTGTCCGACAAGCAGGACCAGGGCCAGAAAAATACACAATAACAGAGACTTCCTCTTCATGATAACCCTCCTTGGATTTTTAAATCACGCCAGTAAGCAATCATAGCAAAAATGCAAAAACCCCTTTTTTGGGGAAACTAGCCCACTTTCCCCCCTTTGTCGCTTTTTCTAACTATCCATTTTCTTAAAAGTTTATAAGAATAATGTTGACTGCATATTGATTTTTGATTAAGTAATTGTAAAGTATTGCCTCAATCGGCTTAGCAATGGCTAGCGCCGCAGATAATGGTAATATAACCGCATAAAAACGCCCTGGGAGATTAACAACAGATTAATCCAGGCTTTATAGAAAGTTAACAGACCGTTGTTACACTATATCAAGGAAGTGTTGGAAGTTCCCGTGTCCCGTGCCCGATGGTGTCGTACACGGTTTCAAAGCGCAGCGCATCGGCTCTTGTGCGCCCGCTCCTGCCTCCAACAGACGATGGGGGGTGAACGTTTTATATTACAATGTATCGCTGCATGATATCACCCCGGCCCATGAGCAAGAGGCGCGGGCAATGCTCCACCTGTGCGAGGAGTGTGGAATCGCCAGGGGCACGCTATTGGTGATTCCCAATTTTCACGGCCGATACCCTCTGCAGCGCCGGCAACCAATCGTGCGCTGGCTGCAAGCGCTCGCACAGGACGGCTGGGAGATTGCCCTGCACGGACAGGAGCACCTGATGCCCGAGCCTGCCAGCCTGACGTTGCCCCAGCGCCTGATCGCCCATCACTACACCGACCATGAAGGAGAGTTCTATCTGCTGTCCGGGGAGGAGGCGCGGCGCCGTCTTGCCCGGGGGCTGTCCATACTAGCGGATGAATGCAGCCTGACACCCGCCGGTTTCGTGGCCCCTGCCTGGTTGCTGGGACGGTCAACATTGCAGGCTCTCGAGCAGTTGCCTTTCTCCTTTACCACCACCTTGAATCAGGTCTATGATTTAAAAAACGGCCGCCGCCGGTTTGCCCCGGTGCAGGCCTTCAGCAGCCGCAGCCCTGGACGCAGGCTGGCATCGGCAATCTCCGGCTGGTCAGCCGGATATCTCTGGTGGGGGTTGCCCTTCGTACGGGTTGCCCTGCACCCTTCCGATCTGGCCTCTCCCCTGATTATGCAGACCGCTAAACGGCTTCTGAAGTACCTGTCCAGCCAGCGCAGCTGCCTGTCGCTTGATGAATACCTGAAACTGCAGGCGTAAGGCCTGAATGTCCCATCATCAGATAACTCCTGATGGAAGAAGGGAAAGCATGCGAGTCTGTGACCTGACAATCTTCTACCACCAGCAGAGCGGGGGCGTACGCACCTACATTCACGAGAAGATCTGCTACCTGGCCCGTCACCGGAACGGCAATTCACACCTGGTAATCGTTCCCGGAGAGAAAGACCTGGAACTGCGCCGGCAGCACAGCCGGATCCAGTTCCTCAAAGGGCCGGTGGTGCCTTTCGCCCGTCCCTACCGGGTGATCCTGCAGCTGGTCAAGGCCTACCGCCTGGTGCTGTCCTTCCAACCGGACGTGATCGAGGTCGGTTGCCCCTATATCTTTCCCTGGCTCGCCTTCCTGGTGCGGTGGCGCATTCGCCGGTCAGACGCCGGGCAGTCATCAGCAGGCGCAGTTGGGAAGTCCGGCCAAGGCGTGCACCCGGGTTGCCGGGTGGTCGGTTTCTACCACAGCGATTTCCCAAGCGCCTACCTCCGCCTTCATAACAAGCTGCTCGGGGAGATTGTGGAGATCCTGTTGCGGCAGTTGGCTTTTAGATATATACGCCTGGTGTACCGGAGGATGGACCTGACCATTGCTCCATCGCCGGCAATTGCCGCCTTTCTAAGCAGCTACGGGATCGAGCGGGTAGAGACCATCCCCCTGGGGGTAGATACTGTCAAGTTTCACCCACAGCACCGGCAACCTTGGGTGCGCAACCGGCTCGGCCTGTGTGAAGGACAGCTTTTGCTCCTGTTCGTGGGGCGCTTCTCCCAGGAGAAGGGTTTGACCTATCTGTTCCGGTCTTTTGAGTTGCTGTCCCGGCAGGAGCCGGGGCGCTTTCATCTGCTGTTCGTGGGGGCCGGTCCGCTCGGACCAGAACTGCAGTTCTGGTCCGCCGCCAGAAGCGACGTCACGGTCTGGAACTACCTCCAGGGGCAAGCTCTGGCAGAAGTGTATGCCTCCGCCGATATCTTCGTCAGTCCGGGCACTGCTGAGACTTTCGGGCTCACCCTCCTGGAAGCCCAGGCATCAGGTTTGCCGGTAATCGCCGGATCCTCCGGAGCCGCCCCGGAGGTAGTGGCGCCCGCTGCCGGGGCGTTGATCGACCCCCGGAACGCTGAATTGATGGCAGCAGCGGTATCCCTCATGGCCAGGCAGGATCTGAGGGCGCTGGGATGGAAGGCGCGCCGCTTCGTGGAGGAACGCTACAGTTGGAACTGTACTTTTGACAGGCTGTTCCGTGCATACGAGCAATTGTCAACCCAGGGGGAGGTAAATCAAAATGGCCGTAAGGGTTCCGGAAATAATTCGCGAAAGACAGTGCCGCATCAGGCCTTTCAGCCCGGAGGACCGCCCTGCGGTAAGAGAGATCTGCGCCGCCACCGGGCTGCTGGGCAATGACATCCGGCCCCTGTTTCCGCACCCGGACTTCTTTGTGGACCTGTTCACATCCTACTACACAGACCTGGAGCCGGACTCCTGCCTGGTGGCCGAAGCCCCCGGCGCTTCGGGCCAGCCGGAGGTGGTCGGCTACCTGCTGGGATGCACGAACCCGCAGTGCTACAGTCGCCGCCAGCCGTTACTGCTGGCCAGGATCGCCTGCCAAGCGCTCCAGTTGCTGCTGCTGGGGGAATTCGGCGGCGGCGCCCGAAGCTACATCTGGTGGTCTATCCGGCGCGGCTGGCGGGAGATGCCCCGGACGCCTGCCGGCGGCGCTCACTTTCATTGCAATTGCTTAAAGGAATGGCGCAACCGTAGAGCCGCCCTCCCGCTGATAGAAGCCTTCCTGGACTTGCTGCGCCGGGAGCACCCGGAGTTGCGGGCTGTGTGGGGCCAGATGACCACCTACGGCAAACGCCGTACCGCGGCGTCATTCCAGCGTTTCGGCTGGCAGTTCTATGACCGGGTGCGCCTCACCAAGTATGATGGGATCTTCAAGACCCGGGGGCGGGATGAGCCCATGCGGCAGTCAGGGATTACCGTCGGTCAGTCAATCAGGGAATTGGAATATTCCCGCTGCCGCCAGCCGGAGATCTACCTGACCACTATCTATCGCCGGCTGTGAACCCGGAAGCGTTTGTACAGGTATCGGCCAGCCTCGATTATGGCAACCTAAACGGTATAACGAACGTTATCAAATTCAGCCGCAGGCAATTAAAACCATCATGAAATGGGGTCTATATATGGCCACTACTAATGAAACAACGGCGACGATCCTGGCGGAACTGCACTGCCATACCCAGTTCTTTGGCTGGCAACACTTTTCCCGGCGCCGTCTGAACAGCTTTTTGAGCCGCGCCCGGTGCCTGGGCGTAAAAGCCCTGGCCTTTACCGAACACGCCAACATCAAGAACTATTGGAAGCTGTTTGCCTTTCTAGAGGATAGCGCCTGGCAGCGGGAAGGAGTGACCATTCTCACCGGTGCCGAGATCACCGTGCAAGAAGGCGGAGACATTTTAGTGTACGGCTCACCGTCAGCCTTCAAGGAGCTGCCGGATCGCCTGGGAGGTTGGCCTGCAGGCCGGGTCCGCCCACCCCTGGAGCGGCTGCTGGAAGCAGCCGAGGCTCTGGATCTGATGAAGGTCGGCGCCCACCCGTTACGGCCTCGCCAGAGCCTGCTCAATATACCGCGGGAACTATTGCGCCGGCTGGACGCCCTGGAGATCAACGCCAGGGAGACCGGCAGAAACCGGGAGGTCACCGCTCTGGCGGCAGAGTTGCGCCTGCCGTTGGTGGCAGGCAGCGACGCCCATTTCAGTTGGCACCTGGGGCGAGTGCTCAACCGCCTGCCCGGCTGGGTAAAGGACATGCCCACCCTGCGCCAGGCGGTCAGAAGCGGCCAGGTAGAGATCCTGCGCCATAACGAGATAGTCTGCCCGCGCCAGACTGCCGATCTGGACGCTCCGTCCAACTATGCCCGACAACCGGTATTAAATAAATGATAGGGGAGATCGGTCCTATCCAGCTTGGGAGAAAATTGCGCCAGATATCTTCCGGCTACACTGCCTGTTGGAGAGGATTCTTGGCCAGCGCCACGGACTGATAGCCCTCAAGCACGGGGGTGAGAGCGTTGGTCCAGGAGCGGGTCTCGGCATGGCGGCGGGCGGCAACGCTCATCTGCCGGCGCAGCAAGTCATTGTCCAAGAGAGCGCAGATTGCTGCAGCCATTCCCTGCGAGCGTTGGGGCGGAAAATCCAGGCCGTTGCTTCCGGGCCTCAGGTTCTCGGTGATCCCCCCACTCAGAGAGGCCACCACCGGCAGTCCCGAGGCCATCGCCTCCAGCACCACGTTGCCGTAGGTTTCGGTGGTGGAGGGAAAGACAAACAGGTCGCAGGAGGCGTAGAGGCGGCTCAACTCCTCACCCTGCAGCATGCCCAGGGGCAGCACCCCGGCTGGCGGCTGGCGGCGGATCACCGGCCCCAGGGGGCCGTCTCCGGCCAAGATCAGCTTTGCCTCCGGGTAGGTGTGGAGCACCTGTTCCAGGGCGGCGAATGCCACATCCAGGTTCTTTTCGGGTGCCAGCCGGCCTACATAGAGCAATAGAGGCCCGGAACCCAGCCGGCGGCGAAGCAGATCATCCCGCTTATGCGGGTGGAAAAGAGTGGTGTCCACTCCTCTTCCCCAGAATTGCAAGTTGGGAATTCCTCGTTCTGCCAACATCTGCCCGGTGCTCCGCGACGGATAGAAGTTGAGGCGGCACTGGCGGTGGAACCAGACCAGATAGCGCCAGGTGGCCTCGGACAGAAACGGTAAACGGTAGTAAGCCGCATAGCGGGAGATATCCGTGTGGTAGGATGAGACCACGGGCACACCGAAACGACAGGCGCAATAAAGACCCGCCAAGCCCATGGAATACTCCGTCACCAGATGCACCAGATCCGGCTTGAAGCCAGTGAAGGCTGCATAGAAGCGGGGGCTGAGCGGCATGCTCAGCCGGCATTCAGCATAGAAGGGGAGCGGGATCCCATGGTACAGGTAAGCCTTGCGCCGCGGTTGCAAACCAGGTAACGGCTGCGTCGGATCAATCGGGGCAAAGACCGCCGTCTGACAACCCTGTTCCTCTAAAAACCCCAGCAGCCGGTCGACAGTACGACTGACCCCGTTCACCTGGTACAGGCAGGCATCAGTGAAAAAGGCGATGCGCAGGCTCACGATAAGGCCACCCCCATCTCTGCACTGCCGGTTCTAGCTTGAAGCCGCTTCAGGGAATAACGCTTCTGCCCAATTCCGGCATAGCTGAAACCCGCAGCCTCTACGACAGACCCATCGAGGCAGTTGCGCCCATCCAGCACCAGCGGCCTCTTTACTTGGTGGCGCAGACGGTTCCAGTTCAGGTGAGCAAACTCCGGCCATTCGGTCAGCAAGATAATGGCCTCGGACCGGGCCGCCGCCTCGTAGGAGTCATGAGCGATGGCCACTGCAGGAAATTGCTGCTTGACCAGCCAACAGGCCTTTACCTGAGGATCGTAGGCAGTGACCTGAGCGCCGCGACCGGTCAGTTCGGCCAGTACCGCCAGAGCCGGGGCATCCCGGGTATCGTCGGTCCCCGGTTTGTAGGTAAGGCCCCACAGGCAGACCCGCACTCCCTGCAGATCACCGTAAAGCTCACTCAGGAAACGGGGCAGCAGCAGGTTCTGGTTATGATTGACAGCTGCCACCGCAGTGATCATGGGCAGCTGCAGTTGGGCCTCCTGGCCGGTGGACAGCAGGGCATGGAGATCCTTGGGAAAACAGGAGCCTCCGAAGCCGATCCCCGCTCTCAGGAAGGCATGCCCGATCCGGGCATCCATCCCCATTCCCCGGGCAACCGCCCCGATATCGGCTCCCACCTGCTCACAGAGGCAGGCGATCTCGTTGATAAAGGAGATCTTGGCAGCCAGGAAAGTGTTGGCGGCATACTTGATCATCTCTGCACTGCGCCGGTCTACCAGGAGTACCGGGCGGCCCAGCGGGGCGTAGATCTTCATCAACAGGTGAGCGGCATCCTCCTCTTCGGTGCCGATGATGATCCGGTCGGCGTTGTAGGTATCGTAGAGGGCCGTCCCCTGGCGCAAAAATTCGGGATTAGAGATCACCTGCCAGGAGCGGGAGGCGGCATTCTTCTGAAAAAAGTGGTGCAGTGCATCTCCGGTGCCGATCGGCACCGTGCTCTTGACCACTGCCAGCCGGCGCCCGGCGTTGGAACGGTACGGCAACTGGCAGAGAGCATCCCGGACTGCATAAAAAGAGGCCATGTCCGGGGAGCCGTCAGCCTGGGAGGGAGTGCCAACGGCGATGAAGACCGCTTCGGCTTTCTCGGCTGCGGCTCCGATATCATCGGTAAAAGTCAGCCGCCCATCCCGGAAATTATCTTTAACAAGGCTGGGGAGACCTTCCTCGTAGATCGGGGTCTCCCCTCTTCGCAACACCGCCAGCTTGGCAGGATGATTTTCCACCACCGAGACCTGATGCCCCAACCCGGCAATCACAGCGGCGGTCACCAATCCCACATAACCCGCCCCAACAACACAGATACGCAAATCCGGTCACCCTTTCCTGGTATGTCTTCTATTCATCCGCTTTTCCGCTTGGCTGGCAAGATAACCCTCTATCACCAACTGGCATTTTTTCACTGAAGATTGATTTGCAAAACTGACCGGCTGACTTTGCCCGCTGCCGGCCCCATTGCTAAGGAGGTCCGGATAACCTAGGCGACCCAGCCTGGAAAAACCGCAGCCCGGGTAGAGGCGCCGACTTTTTCCAGGAAGTAGATCCAGAACCCCGCCGTGCTCCGTTGAGCAAGGCCCAGAAGTTCGGTGGTGGCACGCTCATATTCGACAAAGTGATCCGGCTTGAACACCAGACTCAGGCAATCGTAAGCTCTTTGGCTGTTAAAGATCACCCACTCTTCAGGACTGGAGACATTGCCCCGGTAGAGACCGCCGCTGAGCACCGGAAAGCGCTCCCGTTCCTGCTGCACCCAGAGTTCGAAGCTGCCATGCCCACCTCCCACCAGCCCGTGAACATGCTGAGGTACGCAGACATCCTGCACCAGGTGGCTGGCCAACCCGATCAGATACAGTGCCCTGCCGGCATCGCCCTGGCGCCAGTACCGTACCGCCAGGTTGAAGAAACGGCCGCAGGCAGCTGCGGCCGAAACCCCTCCCCACAGCCCGCGTCCAGTGCTGGGGTTGTAATAGTGGCTGATGCATCCCAGGCCGCCGTCGGCCCTGCAGACACCGGCATTGAGGTAGACCAGCGACCGCTTGATAAAGTCGCCCTGGGCCTTCCAACCGTCCTTCTGCAAAATAGTGGCCGCCTGACGGTTGATAAAGATATGAGTGGCAGCAAAACCGAGAGTGGCTCCCAGCGTGGGGCGGCAGGTAGTTGCCGCATAAGAACCGGCGTTGCGCAGGCAGGCATTGATGGTGCGCAGCAATAGATGTGGCTTCCCTTGCAATGGCACCGCCAGACCCCCCTCTTGACACATTTGGTGGTTTAAGTATAAATAAGAAGTGTTAAAGGGGCGTGAATCAGAAGTAAAGTTTTATTTAACCTTGTTGATAATAAGGCCTAACGCCCCCTCCGACCGCTTTCCGAAGCAGGGGCATTGGGGATCGGACAAAATAGCTGCTAAACGACAAGAAAAAGTTTACAATAAGATAATACGAATTAAATCTTGAGCGTATATGATTATAGTGAAACCCATCGTTCCCGAACTGGGGGTATCATAATGCTTGACGTACTGATATTTTCAGCCAGCTACGGCGGAGGACACCGCCAGGCATCGCTGGCGCTGGCCAAGGCGCTGGGATCTTGCCAGGACAAGCTGCAGATCGAAATCGTCGATTTCATGGAGTTGATCAGCCCCGCCATCAACAAAGTCACCAGGTTCACCTATACCAAATCAATCCGCAACACCCCGACCCTCTACGGATATTTTTACAAGGTAACGGATAACCTGAAACTGGACAACCTGATGGAAAAACAACTCACCAACTTCGGGCTGCAAAAGATCCTGGATTTCCTGGTCGACCGATCGCCACAGATGGTTGTCGCCACCTACCCTATGGTGGCCGGCATCGTCTCCTATATCAAGCGTATGGGGCAGTTAAACGCCCCGCTGGTCACGGTGATCACGGACAACACCGCTCACTGCCAGTGGGTGCATCCGGAAACCGATCTCTACCTGGTAGCCTCTGAACAGGTCCGCCAGGGCTTGCTCTACCAGGGAGTGCCCGACTCGAAGATCGCCGTCACCGGCATCCCTATCGACCCCAAGTTTGCCCGGGTGCCGCCGCGAGAGACCCTGCTGGCGAAGTTCGGGCTCAGTCCAGATAGCCCGGTGATCCTGGTGATGACTGGGGCTGAGGGGATGTTGCGAGGAATCCCGGCGCTTTGCCAGGTATTGGACGAGTTTCCCCTGCCTTTACAGGTTTTGGTGGTGACCGGCAAAGACAAGGGCCTCTATCAGCTCCTGAGAGAACAAGCAGGCAAGTTCAGTAAACCGCTGAAGGTCTACCAGTTCGTCGACAACGTCGAGGAGTTCATGGCGGTATCCAACCTGCTGATCACCAAGGCGGGAGGCCTGACCATCTCCGAGGCCCTGGCCCTGGGGTTGCCAATGCTGATCTACCACCCGATTCCCGGACAGGAGATGGAAAACACCCAGTACCTGGTGAATGCGGGGGCGGCGCTCCCAGTTTACGACCTGAAGGAACTGAAGGTAAAGCTGCACCTCGTCTTCACCCAGAAGCATTTCTACGAGGCGCTGTGTTTTAGGGCCCGAGCCGCGGGGCGCCCAGAAGCCGCCAAATTGGCTGCCGAGATCCTGATCTCGATGCTGGCCGGCGAATATGCCGGCAGTATACCGGCGATCAGGGCCAACACCGTATAAGTGATCGGCATCCGTCATTTGTTGTTTTGACTAATGGCCAGCGACCAATCGCTAACGACCATGTTAAGGGACTGTTGGCATGCGCAATGGATTTCGAGAGGCCTACTACCGGCGCTTTCACTGGATCCTTCTCAGCCTCATCGGTTCGGTCGACTTTGTGCGGGGCGCTCTATTCATCGCCCTGATTCCCATTTACGTGCCCGAACAGTTGAGGGCCACTGTTTTCCTGAGCGGCGCCATCATCTCCGCCATGTACGGGGCCGACACCATTTTCAAGCCTACCGCCGGCTGGCTGGTGGACTACTTCGGGCCGCGGGCTACCCTGCTGATCAGCCTGCCCTGTGCCCTGCTCGGCCTGAGCTTCTTTTTGTGGAGCAAGTCCGGGGCCATCCTGATCCTGGGAGCGATCCTCTACGGCCTGGGCTGTGCTCCGGTCTGGCCGGCGGTGGTGAGCACCCTGGTGGAGTATTCCCCCACCGGAGAGAAGGCCAAGACCCTTAGCTCCATCTACGTGGTCTGGCTGCTCGGAATGGGCTCCGGGGCAGTGCTGATCAATCTGGTCTACCATCTGGGCCCGAAATTGCTGATCGCGATCCTGGTAGGAGTCTTCTGCATCCCGCTCATCCTCGCCCTCAATATTCGCAAGTGGATCTCCAGGCGTCGCACCACCAAGGAAGCCAGCGCCGGACGCCACCTGTTGCGGATGACCCGGGAGATCTGGAACTTCCGGGTGCTATTGCCCGGGGCCTTCACCCAGACCCTGGCTCTGGGCATGCTGTTGCCCCTGCTGCAACCCTTCTGTAAACAGGTTTACGGCCTCAACCAGCGAGCTTACGGAATACTCATGCTGGCGGGAGGCCTCATTACCATCGCCATGCTGGTGCCGATCGGAAAGATGGTTGACCGGTTTGGATACCGCACGTTTCTGGTCGTGGGCTTCTTTCTGGGCGGCACGCTGCTGGTAGCCATCAACCACTATCCCAACCACCTGCTGATCTATCCCTATGCCATACTGCTGGGAATCTCCTATGCCTTCATCCTGCCAGCCTGGAACGGCCTGCTTGCCAACCGGCTGCCCAGCGAGGTGCGGGCCAGCCTCTATTCCATCATCATGAGCATCGAGGGTCTGGGCGTCGCCGCAGGTCCGGTGATCGGCGGCAAATTGGGAGAACTCTTCAGCTACTCGTTCACCTTTGGCGTTTCCGCAACGGCGCTGTTTATCATGGGCGCCTTCTACCTGATCCTGCTGCGCCGCCCACAGGGCGGAAGGGCAGGCAATTAAAAATTACAGCGCCCTCAAGTTCGCCCAGAATGCGGTCCAGGTTGCGCGAGCCTGTATTTTTGCGCGCTTTCAATCCGGATGGATCAACTCCGGCAACGGGAACCTAGCTCAGGAAGGGCAGGGTCAGGTTGATGGTCAAGAGGAAACAGAGATAGGCGATCCCGAAGCCGACCAGGACATCGGTGGGATAGTGAAAACCCAGGTAGATCCGCGAGATGGCCACCAGGAAAGCCAGGGCGAACAGCACCCCGGCGACGGCGCCCGACACCGGCAGACTGGCCGCCAAAATGAAGGCCATCACAAAGGCGGTGGCGGTATGCCCGGAGGGGAAGGAGTACTTGCAGGATGGCGGGTGTATGGCAATAGCGTCCTCCAGGGCGCGATACGGGCGCGGCCGGTTGACCAGGCGCTTGATGGTGTGCACGACGATCTGGCTGGAGACCAGTCCCATCGCCAGGTTGATCCCGGCGTTTCTGGTCAGAGGATGCCTGGAGAATAGAAAAGTTGCCAACAGGGCCAGGGTGAACCCCACCGACCCCAGGTTTGTGATCGCCCGCATCAGGATATCCAGCAATGAGCAGTGCATCTTGTGGTTCAGCGCATAGAAAACAGTCACGTCGCCCCGCTGCAGGTAGGCATTCATCGCTTGCAAATCCCCTCGCATCTCAATTTAAGCTCAACTGCCCCTCCGGCATCATCAGCCTGGCGCCAAGGCAGCATGGACAACTCCAAAACAGTATATCCTGGCTATTGTATCAGAAAACTACCTGCACTTATATAAAAAATAAATGCCCAATATTGCGCCCCTATAAAGAAAAGGTAATTTCTTGTAAATCTTTGTTTGCTGAATTGCTTCGGAGATCACAGGCAAAGGTGCTGCCGGGAATGGACTTTACGTATTTCTTGAGTTCCGCCGCCGTTTCAGACACCTCCAGGCAACTCCTGAAACTGCGCCGCTCATTGGTGACCACCGCCAGGGAGATGGATACCAGGGGAAAACGCTGGCTGATACCGCGGCGATCGCAGACTTCGATAAAACCGTTCGTCCGGTCCTCTTTCCGGTACAGACCGGGTATTTCCGCGTCAAACATCTCGATCGTATCCCTGCATAGCGGCTGAACTCTGTCGGGTGTGGTCACTATGACAAAATCATCTCCCCCAATATGTCCCAGAAAAGCCTCACCCGGACACACCCGTTTGATAGCCTGTTGTAGTACCCGGGCGGTCATAGCCAGTACCTGATCGCCGCGTTCAAAACCATAGTAATCATTATAGGCTTTAAAATCGTCCAGGTCGCAATAGATCACTGCGAACTGCCCATCAGATTGCAGGCGTTCAGTAATCTCACTCTGGATGACCGGATTACCGGGGAGATTGGTCAGCGGATTGGCCGCCCGGGCCAGCTCCAACTGCTTCTGGGTGATCCCGCTAAGTAAATCCTGGACGGAAACTACCCCGCAGTAGGTATTGTCCCTGGTCAGGATCAGGTAATCATAAATTTTATCATTCGGCCTGCTCATGGCCAGTTGTGACGCCACCTCCAACGGAGTGCCGGCATCGATGATCAGGGGGTTGGCATCCATCACTGTGGTGACCGGGCGGTCCATATAGAGGGAATAACCGTAACGGGTGCCCAGCTTCGCATACAGCTTCTCCCGCATGATCAGCCCCACTACTTGCAGCTGCTGCGTGACTCCAATCCCCTGCAACTGGGGATTATGTTCAAACAATTGCACCACTTTTTTGGTCATGTCCGCAATGTCGACCTCAACGCCCTGGCTGGCGATGGCGTTCACCGTGTGTTGGCCGAGCTTATGTTTGTATAGCTCTTTCTTCAGTTCTCCCAACACCTGCCGAACTTCTGCCACTGGCTGCGGCGGAGGAAAACCAGGTCTTGCCAAGTAATAGCCCTGCCCCAGCATGATCCCCAACTGGGCCAGAGACACCAGCTCTTCGCGGCTCTCGATCCCTTCGGCGACTACCTGGACATGGGCCTTCCGGGCAAAGGCCAGGAAGGTCTCGATCAGGGCCTGCAGCACCGGCTTGGCTTGAACGCCGCGCACCAGGGACATATCCAGCTTGATGAAGTCGGGCTGCAATTCGGCAATCGCCTTGAGACTGGAACAACCATTTCCAAAATCGTCGATGGCGATCAGAAAGCCCTGGTTGCGATAATGGTCCATGACCCTGCAAAAGGTCGGATAATCGTCGATGGCGGTGCCTTCGGTGATCTCAAAGACAATGTTTTCCGGAGTCAGGTTGTGTTTGTCAACAAATTTTTGGGTCACTCCGGCAGTAAAGCCGGGGTCATTGATAGTCTGGGGATTGATGTTCAAGAACAGTTTCTCATTGCGGCCCAGGTAAGACAATTGTTGTAAAGCCATCTCCCTGGTAACCCTCTCCAGCGGGTAGAGCATGCCCTTTTCAGCAGCAAAAGCAAATAACTGTGCCGGACCGGCGAAACCGCTTCCCTCGTCCGGGCGAGTCAGGGCCTCATAACCGAAGATATCACCCTCGGGAATGGTCACGACCGGCTGAAAAACACTGGTAAAATCCTGCTCCCGGATCAGCCGGCCCAATTGCCTCTGCAGAACCTGGTTATGAATGTCGGATTGAACTCCGGCACGGTCGCGGGCCTCTCTTAAAGCCCAGTAAACCGCCTGTTCCAGTGAACCCTGGCCCAGGTCGATCAGTCCAAAGCCGGAAGTAATCCGGATATCCCTGTCGGCAACAACTGTATCTGTCTCCATCATTTCCTCAATTTTCTCTGTCAGGACTACGATGTAATTTTGCAAATGCTCCATGGTCAGATGAGAATCGGCGGCAATATAGAGACAGCACTCGCCATATCCAAAATTCTGTATGGCTATCGGCAAGCCTGATGGCAAACACAGCCGCGCTTTTTCCGAGATGATCCGCTCAATCGATTGCCAGTCCAGAAAACCTGTTTTACCGTTGCTTCCCGTTTTCGGCTGGCAGGAAGATGCGATTTTCAAATAGACCAGGCTCAACTGCAACTTTTGTTTATGAGCCTGGATCAACTGCCTAGCTACGCGCTTCGTCAGACAATAAAAGTAGTCATGCCGCCGTTTGCCCAAAACCGATGGCATTAAAGCATCAATGAAATCCAAGTCAGGCAAACCTCCTGCTATAAGCTCTAGCGGCGCCACATTTGTCAACGGCTGGTTATGATCTCTTTGTACACCCTTGCCAACAGCCTTTCAATATGTCAACCATTAAAACATGGTTAAGTTACTGTAAAATTATGATCAGAAATTACCAATAACCGTTCAGCATTCAGCTATCTTTTCCGGCATAAAAAAGGAGGGCGGGTCTGAATGGCGAAATTTAAATCAGTGATATCCGAAGGAGCAACAACTGCGCATGCCTGAAAACATCATGAAGGACATCCATACACCAGCAGCCGCCCCCAGGCGAGGGGCGGCTTCAGCTGTCTATCACCTGGGTCTGTTCCTGACCGCTGCTATCTGGGCCAGCACTTTCCTTAACATCAAAATCGTGCTGCTGCAGCTTCCTCCCAATACCATCGCCTTCCTACGCTTCCTGGCGGCCAGCCTGGCGCTGGGGTTGTACATGCTCTGCACGCGCCAGCCGGCGATCCGGCGGCAGGACTGGCTGCGCCTGGCCGTCTGTGGCCTGACCGGAGTAGCCTTGTACAATTTCTTACAGAACCAGGGTCTCCAGTACGCCGGAGCTACCGATGCCGCCATTCTGACTGCCACATCCCCGGTGTTTCTGGCACTGTTCGCCTGGGCGATACTGAAAGAGCGCATCTCCCGGATCCAGAGCCTGGGGATTACCATCGCCCTGGCCGGGTCAGTTCTGGTGGCTACCAACGGCTCACTAGCCAACCTTGCTATGAACCCGCTGCGGGTCTACGGCGACACCCTGGTGCTGATGACAGGGCTGGCCTGGGCAGCCTACAGCACCATCGTGAAAACCCTGTTGGAGCGCTATCCTGCAGCAACCGTGCTGGGTTACTCCACTTTTGCCGGAACACTGTTCCTACTCCCTTTGAGCCTGGCGGAACTACCGATCAACTTTGCCGCAGTCACCCTCTCCTGTTGGCTGAATGTGATCTACCTGGGGCTGTTCGCCTCGACTCTTGCCTACCTGATCTGGAACCTGGCCCTCACGCGGGTGGCAGCGGTCACCGCTGCCTCCTACATCTACCTGATACCGGTACTGACGGCAGTGATGTCCACCGTCTACTACAGGCAGCTGCCCAGTCTCTACACAATAATTGGCGGGCTGATCGTCCTGGGCGGCACCTATCTGACCAGCCGGCAATAACCATGCGGCTCCGGGCAGCGCTATAGCCGCGCCAGATAATAGATCCGCCGCTACGATGCCGTTGACTGTAACGCTGCTGAACACGGCCGCCAGAAATGTTACATGTGAAAGTGGGCAAGCAGGACAACTATCGGGATGGCGACAAAGATACCCGGCAACAGGTTGCCAATCTTGATCTGCAACCTGTTGCCCGTCAGCATGTTGATACCGATGCCGAAGATCAGGAGGCCGCCGGTGGCGCTCATCTCCAGGATAATGGCGTCGGTCAGGAGGGGTTTGATAAATGATGCCGCCAGGGTAATGCCGCCCTGGTAGAGAAAGACCGGAATGGCCGCGAAGGCTACACCGATCCCCAGGCTGGAGGCGAAGACGACAGAGGTGATCCCGTCCAGGATGGACTTGACGAACAGAGTATTATGGTGCCCGGTGAGACCGCTCTCCAGGGAGCCCATGATCGCCATCGCCCCCACGCAGTAGACCAGGCTGGCGGTGACGAAGGCCTTGGCAAAATTGCCGTCATCGCCGCGCCCTGAGGGCACCAGGCGCCGTTCCAGCTTCAGCCCCAGTCTATTCAACCACTCTTCTATGCCCAACAATTCCCCGATGACACCGCCGATGACGATACTCAGGGTCACTATCAGGGCATTCTGAGTCTTCAGGGCCATGGACAGGCCGATCAGGATCACCACCAGGCCAATCCCCTGCATTACCGTAGCCTTGATCCGCTCCGGAAAGCCGGTCTTTAGAAAGTTACCCAGGATAGCCCCTAAAAGAATTGCTGCCGCGTTGACAATGGTTCCCAACAACCGGATCTCGCTCCCCAGGCTGTATCAGCCGCATATAGGCCTCTTTTGGACCCGGTTTTCATTATAACATCATTAGCCCGATGAGCGGGTAACTTTTGTGGCATGATTCGGGAGCCACGACAAGGAGAGAGGGCCCAAAATAGGACCCCCCTCTCCTTGTCTGCAAGTATCTATCATGCTACGGCACCCTCGCGTTAAAATCAGTCTGCCGCCGATGTCGTTTCAGGCCCCGGGAATGAGTGCACAAGGCGGCCTATTCCGCTTTGACCGTTTTCATGAGATCGCCCTTCTGGATCAGGTCGACCACGTCCAACCCCTGCACTACCTTGCCGAATACGGCATACTGCCCGTCGAGCCAGGAGGCGTCCTTCTTCAAGATATAGAACTGGGAACCGGCAGAGTTGGGGTCCGATGCCCTGGCCATGGCCACCGCTCCACGCACGTTCTTGAGCTGCGGGCTGGTCTCCAGCTTGATCTTCCAGCCGGGGCCGCCGGTGCCGTTGCCGATGGGGTCGCCGCCCTGGATCACCCAGTCCTCCACCCGGTGGAACTTGAGCCCGTCGTAGAAACCGGACTGCACCAGCTTGTCGAAATTGGCCACGGTGATCGGCATCAGGTCCGGGTAGACTTCCAGCTCGATCTGGCCCCTGGCGGTGTCGATGAAGACTTTGGACACTTAATTTCCCCCTCGCTAAAATTTGGACGGTCCCCGTCCCCGCGGTTACTTGTTTATCCGATAGCTAACCGCCGCTAAGACTCCCGCTTCTTGACGCGGGAGATAAGAGGCGCTAAGCCGGGTGCCCGGGTACCCTCTGGGTGGGGCGGGATAACATCTTCTAAGATTCAGATGGGTTTTAAACCCATCTGAATCTTAGAAGATGTTTATTATTCTTTCACTGACAACATCTTGTCACCCTGCTGGATCTGGTCGACCACGTCCATGCCGGAGATCACCTTGCCGAATACGGCATACTGCCCGTCCAGGGACGATTGGTCCTTCTTTAAGATATAGAACTGGGAACTGGCGGAATTGGGATCGCTAGAGCGCGCCATGGCCACCGCCCCGCGTATATTATTTAGTTGCGGATTGGTCTCCAGTTTGATGGTCTGGCTTGATCCGCCGGTGCCGTCACCCTTCGGGTCACCGCCCTGGATCACCCAGCCCTCCACGCGGTGCCACGTGAGCCCGTTGTAAAATCCTGATTTTACCAGTTTGTCGAAATTGGCCACAGTGATCGGCATCAGGTCCGGGTAGACATCCAGCACGATCTGGCCCCTGCTGGTAGCGATAGTCACCCGGTGGGCGCTCTTGTCAGCCTGGGGCGGAGCCGTCTGCTGGCCGGAGGCCGCACCCTGGACAGCAGGTGTATTTGTCGAGGCAGTCTGCTGGGTTGTTCCCTGGCTGGAAGCAGCAGGTACCGGAGCTTTCGCCCCCTGGTTGTTTGCGGCCTGGTTGCCGCCCCGGGCCATTCCCGCTGCAATCACAACAACCAGGGCTATTGCAGCGATGATCACCACGCCGATAATCAGGTTTCTCCTTCTGATCTGCCCGGGAGACGGACCACTGAGTCGGGTGCTATGCGAGATCCGCTTCTTGGACATGCTCATGCTCCTTTCCCCGTTGGCGCCTACCGGGCGCGGCGCTGCTATTTCAACCACTAATATAGCACTGGCACAAAGCTGTGGCAAGGGACAGGACCTGGTAACGCCCACCCACCTCTCCCCTATCATCATACAATTTTAATTCCGGCTTAATCTGGGGTTAATAATCCGGGGCTATGATCAGATGGACAACTTCATAAAGGAACTTTTCGGGAGGCTGGTCGATTGGCTGACATTTATGTCCTGGACAGCAATGTTCTCCTCAGCGACCCACATTCCATCCATGAATTTCCAGAAGCCGAAATCGTCATCCCCGGAGTGGTCATCGAAGAGATCGACGCCAAAAAGTACGGGTGCGACGGCACGGCCTATAACGCCCGGCAGGTGGCCCGTCAGCTAGATGACCTTCGCCGGCAGGGAAGCCTGCACCAGCCCACACCGCTGGGCAACGGCAGCCTCCTCCGGGTCGAACTGAACCACCGCTCACTGGACCTGTTGCGAGACCATTTCCCGGAGGTCAACAACGACAACCGTCTGTTGGCGGTAGCCCTCAATCTCCAACTGGAGGAAAACAGGAAAGAGCACTCCAGAACCGTGTCCCTGGTCTCCCAGGACGCCATCGTCCGTATCAAAGCCGACGCCCTCGGTCTGACAACCGAAGAGTACCCTGCAACCAAGCCCGCCCCCATTTTATATACCGGCTACGAGGAAGCGGTCGTCGACCCCGGCTTCGTAGACCGGTTCTATTTTAATAGGGAGATCGATGCCGGCGATCTGCCAAACAGTCTGCATCCGAACCAGTATGTGATCCTTAAGACCCCGGGCCTGTCTCAGTCCGGCCTCGGGCGCCGCTGCGCCGGCAACGGACTGATCCTGCCCCTACGCCACGGAAGCAACCCGGTCTGGGGGATCAGTCCCCGGAACGTGCAGCAGAAGATGGCCCTCGACCTGCTGCTCGACCCGGAAATCCCCCTGGTAACCATTACCGGACGGGCCGGCACCGGCAAAACCCTGCTCGCCCTGGCTGCCGGCCTTTATCTGACCCAGGACGCCGCCACCTATCAGAAGATCCTGATCGCTCGCCCGGTGGTTCCCCTAGGCCGTGATATCGGCTATCTGCCCGGCAACAAGGATGAAAAACTCCGTCCCTGGATCCAGCCGATCTATGACAACCTGGAGTTCCTGTTCGGCCAGCGCAAAGGCGCCCTTGATGAGATCCTGATCGGCCTGAAAAATCTGCAGATCGAAGCCCTGACCTACATTCGGGGGCGCACCCTACCCCACCAGTACATCCTGATCGACGAGGCCCAGAACCTGACCCGCCATGAGGTGAAGACAGTGATCTCCCGCGCCGGCGAAAACAGCAAGATCGTGCTGATCGGCGACACCGAGCAGATCGACCACCCCTATCTGGACACGGAGAGCAACGGCCTCAGTTACGTGGTCGACAAAATGATGGATCAACCCCTGGCCGGCCATGTGGCGCTGATCAAGGGAGAGCGTTCCCCCCTGTCCCGGCTGGCCGCCGATATCCTGTAGGCGTTCCGGCGCTCCTGTAAGCTTTCGCAGTTTTCCCATAGTCAATATGGCACAACCATGTAAGCGACCCGGATATCCGGGTCGCTTACATCCCTCTTACAACGAGATGCTGCTGTGGCATCTCACTTGAGCCTACAGCCGCAGAGAGGGCAGTAATTCCACTCCCCCCTGACAGCGCCCCGGCACTGCGGGCAGTCACCGCTCACGGCGCTACCGCAATGTGGGCAGATAGGCTGGCCTTTGCGCATCTTTCGCCCGCAGGATGGGCAGCGCCGTCTCCGGTATCCCATAACAAGCAGATAGACGAAAAAGAGCTAAAGGGAATTGCTCCTGGCCCCTTCAGCTCTGTTTAAATCATTGCTCACTCTATCAATGCAACGGTTTTCTGGCTCAGTTCAGCTGGCTGCCAGCTGTTCGATCTCTCCGATCATCCGGTGAACCACCTGCTCCCGGTAGGCCAGGGCAGCCAGCGATCCGGCCAGTTCCTCGGGATCCTTGATGAAAGAGCCTGCCTCCTGTGCAGCCATACTGAAACAGTCGGCCAGCCGCTCCAGTTTCCCCTTCCACTGCGCCAACATGGACAGGATCCGGCATCTCCTGCCCGTATCCTCAATTCTCCCCAGGCGGCCGAGCGCCTCCATGAGAATGTCCAGGCTTTCGGCAGCCTTCAGCCAATCCTCGACGCTCATCCCGGACCGCTGCTGAATTACCTTGGATAGGAGCATTTTTCGCAGCGGATCGAGAGAGTCAATCTCCTTGGCAACCGTCTCCAGCATCTCTTTCAGCTCCGCTGCCACCTGGGCGGGCGGAGTTTCTTCAGGCAAGACTATCGGCTCATGCTCTGCCATCAGGGCGCTTCAGCCTCCGTACGTACATATTTCCGGGAGCGTTCCCCTCATCCAATGGCCGCCCGCTCTAACCCTCACCTCTTCGAAACAGCGAGTAAGATCGGCTACGTCCCTGGATAACAATTTCTAAACTTTAAGCGGGAGAGAGGGCCCACCCCTCTAAGCCAGACTCATCTATATTATACGCTCACTACCAGGGCTTCAAATCAAAGGTTCCACGCGGAAAACTATATTCTCGCCTTACTCCCGCAAGAACGCTTGCTTTTTCCCACCGGCTGCCGGATCACAGTCCTCAGCTTTTCCGGCGCCGACTTGCGAGGGTCCCCCAGGTAAATCTCGTGGTGTTTGCCCCGCAGTGCGTAACCCTGCTCCTTGATAAAATCGTGCAGCAAGGCGATTGTCGGATGCTCTGCGGCGTAGGGACCGATGTGCATGACCTGGGCCGACAGGCCCTCGTGGAAACGCTCCAGTCTGACCCGGTCCAGCGATGCCAAATCCTTTTTCTTGCGCGCCTGCTCCCCGGCCTCCTCCAGCAGGTGATGCGTCACCTGCGGCGGCTGCATGATCATCAAGGCCCATTCCCAGCTATCCCTGTCTCCTGCGGTGAACGCCTCCATATCATCGGCCCACCACAATCCCTCCAGGGGCGGCACACCGTAGTCCAGCACCCCAGCCTTCTTGAGCATGAATTTCATGGTGTAGGAAAGCGAGTACAGGGCGTTGACCGCGGCCTCAAAAGAAGGTGAATTGCCCGGGTCGCCCTTGCCATCAACCAACAGAAACTGGAACTCCGGAACATCGATCAGGGCCGGCTCTTTCGCCGGTGGGCCGTATAAAACCTTAAACTCCTTCTTAAAATCGATCTTTTCCATCCCGCTCGCCTCCTTCATTATAATTATATATTATCCACAGAATCCAAAGCTTCACAATAAAAAGGCGGGGTTGCCCCTCGCTCTGATCGATAATTTTTGAACTACGTTAGTACTAGCCCTCGCTGCGTGCGCCTTGAAGCAGGTTCTGAAAGATCTGTTTTACCGGCAATATCTCCTTGATCTTCTCTACCTTCTCCCCGGCGAAAACCAGTGCCCTCCTGAAATCCCCGCTCCGGCAGGCATTATTCAGGGCTTCCATGATACAGAAGTTCTGGGAGCATCTTTTCAGGCAGTTGACGCAGCTCTCGATCTCCAGGGATTTGTCCTCCGCGACGATCAGTTGCAAGAAACTGTTGCGGATCCCCCTGCCCGGCAGTCCCACCGGGCTCTTGATTATCACCACGTCTTCCTGGCGCGCCTTGACGTAGAGATCCTTGAATTCATCGGAGGCGTTGGATTCCTCGCTGGCAGCAAACCGGGTGCCCATCTGGACACCATCCGCTCCCAGGGCCATCACCTGCCCAATGTCCTGACCGTCGATCACTCCGCCGGCGCCGATGACCGGGATCTGTACGGCAGCCCTGACCTCCGGCAGGACCTCCCGCATTGAGCGGTCGGTGCCCAGGTGGCCGCCTGCCTCCTTGCCTTCCACCACCACTGCTGCCGCTCCCAATTTTTCGGCGATGGTGGCCAGTTTCGCCGAGGAGACAATGGGAACGATGGGGACGTTTCCCTCTCTCCCCCAGGAGAACATATCCCGGGAGAAGCCAGCCCCCGAAACCACCAGATCGATCTTTTCCTCGATCGCCGTTTTAACCAGAGAGGCAAACTCGATAGCGGCAAAGAGCACATTAACGCCAATGATCCCCCTTGTCATCTCCCGGGCCCTGCGGATCTCGTTTCGCAGCTCTTCCAGGGACATGCCGGTTCCGGCAATCAGCCCGATCCCGCCTTCATTGGCCACCGCAGCAGCCAGGGGCGCAGTGGAAATACGCACTGCCATGGCCCCCTGCATGATCGGTACCGCCGCCCTCAACCTGCCGATGCGTAATTCCTTCAATTGCATGACTGGCCCTCCGTTTTCCCTGGCTATTGTCTACAGTCGTTAAGCCGGCGATAATATGCTTATTCGTTTCACCCATGCCAACGCCAATATCTTCATTTTAACAGACCATACGGCCCCATTGTAAAATAATTATTACCAGGTGATAATGCCTGTACAATTCAAAAGCCCAGTCAGAAACAAAAAAGCGAGGGGCGACCTCGCTTTTGATCGGGTCATTACACATGCCCTTCTGGTTTATAGGATTTACCTCACTTCATTTTAGGAGGGGACAGTAGGCAGCAGCCATGAACAAAAACAAAGACCGGCCACTGCCAGCGGCCGGTTAATATTAATCCAGGGCGCTCAGGGGCTACGCCAGGCAGGCCGTCCAGCTAGCTCTGATCGAGCACCTCCACCGATGCCAGCACCCAGTCATACTGGCCGCTGGTGATCACGCTGCCGCAGTAATCGCACTGCCCGGAGGCATTGATACTGACGTTGGCGCCGCAATTCGGACACTGGGTGACCTTGGTGGCCTCTGTCTCCGCTTTGGTGAGCACGCCCTGTTTGCGGATCATCTTGAACAGGTAGGCCATATAAATCTCCCGGTGTGGGTCGCCTTCCACCACCTTGCGGGTGTTGTCGTCGATCACGTAGTCTTTGAGCCGGGCTTTCAGGACGACGCTTAAGACATCATTGACGCCATCGCCTGCATAGTCAGCGATCTCAGTCTCCAGAACACAGATCTCCTCCATCACGTTGGTAGTATGGTTGTCGATGAAGCCCTGCAACTGTTTATTGTGCATGTTGAACAGTTCGTCGGTCTCGAACGGCCGCACCGAGTTCCAGTTCTTCTTCATCCAGGAGTCTTGCAACTGCAGGTACATGTTGTTGACCCGGGTGATGAAGTTGGCCTCGGAGAAGTTGGGGTCATTCTGCTTGAGCTGGTCCAGGCTGTTGCTCCTGATAGAGTATGGCTCTGCATCCCCGGGGCTATCCGGCCGCCCTGCTCCAGGGCTCCGCGGCAGCAGGTTGCGTAGAGCAAAGATCGCCAGAAAGACAACGATCAGCACGACGGCTGATCGGCCGCCACCGCCAAAGAGGAGAAGGAGGGGCAAAAGCGAGCCTCCGGATGAACCGCCGAAACCGCCTCCGAAGGAACCGGAAGATCCGCCGCTGGAAAAGGAGCCCGAGCTGTGGAACGAACCGCTGTGGGACGTGCTGTTGCCGAACCCGGCCAGTGCCGGCTGTGGCTGAACTGCCGCCGACGCCATCAGCACCAGGGCCACAGCCAGGACGGCAATCGCCAGTCTGGCATAAAGAAATAGTTGTCTGGGTTTCATCTGCCGCCCCCCTATTCCAATTTTATCCCGCACTTACTGCAGAACAAGGCGCTTAAACTCAGCCCGGCCCCACACCGGGAACAGAACCTGGCCTCCGGCTCAGGGGCCGGAAGTGGAGTGCCGCACTTGGAGCAAAACTTGGCATCGGCCACTGCTGAAGCGCCACACTTCGGACAGGCCAGGGCGGCAACCCCTGCTGCCGCTGACCCCGGGGCAACTGCTCCCTGCGGTGTGCCGGGCTGATCCTGGTTGTTCAGGGCGCCCTTCAGGTTCTGGGCAAACAAGCCTCCGATCCCCAGGCCCATGCCAACGCCGACACCTGCCTGGCCCATAGCGTTGATGCCCGGGTTGGCTACCGATTCCTTCATGGCGTCCAGAGTCTCCACCTGGGCATAATTCTGCATCCCGCCCATGATATTGACTCCGGTGCGCTTTCGCAGCATCTCCTGATACTCTTCCTGCAGAGTGATGCTCTCGATCTGAAAACCGTTCATCTCCAGGCCGAGACTGGCAAACTCTGCGGTTACCGCCCCGATCATCCCATCGTCGATGAGCTTGTAGTTGGCAGACAGTTGGGCCGCAGTCACTCCCTGCTGCACGAGCAGCGGAGCAAAGTTGGTGACGATAAAACCCTTCAACTGGTCCCTGAGATCGGCGGCAGTATAGTAACGGTTGGTGCTGGTGACCTGGATCAGAAACTGCTTGGGATCGGCAATGTGAAAGTTGAAGGTGCCAAAAGCCTTGATCTCCACCTGCTCGAACTTCGGGTCCGGGATCAGCACCGGGGCAGGTGTGCCCCACTTTTGGCCGAGGAACTGTTTGATGTTGATGAAGTAGACATCAGATTTGAAAGGGGATTGAAAACCGTAGGGCCACCCCTTCAAGTCTGCCAAAATCGGCAGGTTCTTGGTGTTCAAGGTATAGGTATCAGGCTCGGAAAAGATGTCGGCGATGCGTCCCTCATCCAGGAAGACGGCGCACTGGCCCGGTCGGACGATCAGCTTGCCGTTGTTCTGGATCTCGTTATCCAGCATCGGGAACTTGTAGAGGATTGTCTCCTGAGAGTCGTCCTCCCACTGGATGATATCCAGCCACTGCTTTTTGATAAAATTCTTGAGGCCCAATATTTTCAGCTCCTTTAGCGAGTAGCAGGGTGTATTGTTCGATGGAAGCGCCTGCCCGCGCCCAAAGGGCGCCCGGCAGCCCGCCTTCTGCTCCGTCATCAGACCCGGGCAGGATCTACTTAAAATTATATTCGCCACAATGTTGCACTTCCCTGCAGGCTGCCCGGCCTGAACCCAACCCCGCTATTTTGCTATAACCTGTGCTTTAACGAAAGGAAATAGGCACCACCATATGCAGCCAGACAACGAAAAAGCCCGCTCCCAGGGCGGGCGCTGTTGATTGAGCAAGAGGTAGCTACATGGGATCCGGTTCACAGGTTGGCAGCTTTTTGCTTCAAGCCGGAGTCCGGCAGCATGATCCGCTTCACCAATTGTATCAGGCTAACGATGTCAAAGGGTTTGGAGATATAGTACTGGATCAATCCCCGTTTTCCCGCATCCATAATATCCTCTATTTCCCCGTAGGCAGTGATCAAAATCACAGGCACATCAGAGATCAGGCTCTGGACCTCCTTCAATGTCTCCAGACCGTTTTTGCCAGGCATGTTGATGTCCATAAAGATCAACCCCGGGGTACAGGCCCGGATGGCGCGGACAGCCTGCTCACTGTTCAAGGCTGTCTGGACATGGTATCCCTCCGCAGCAAAAATCTCGCCCAGCAGCTCACAGATGGCTAGCTGATCATCCACAATAAGCATATACTGGTGACTTTCAATGCTCATTATAAGATCACCTCAAATCCCAGATAAGGTATTGCATACTGTTCGACTCGCATTAAAAAAATCCTTGACAAAAATTCCAATAAATATCGACAAATTTCACGTTTTACAAGGTGCATAATTCATATAATAGCCATGCCGCATGCCCTTCAGCAATCTATGGCGCAGGCTTCGCTACTCGGTCCCAGCGTAAAATTAGGACTTCTGTCCCCAAGCATCCAAGACATTCTGTGTATAAACAAATTCTTGATTCAGGTGGGGTTAAAACCCCACCTGAATCTGCTCTGAAAATGTTCATTTTCATTCTCTGATGGCGCCTCCGGGCGGCGTGGTGTCTTAGAAGATGTTATCCCACCCCACCGGGGCACCATCTGGGTCGGGTACCCGGGTACCCGGCTTAGCGCCGCTTACCTGTGCCGTTTTCTGACGTGCAGCCGTCCTTTGAGGCTGAGACGAAGTCGGGGCGCCCACCTTTGGTGGGTCAGGCTGCCTTCAGGCCGGGCGTCAGCCCGGATACGGCGCTCCCGCTTCAAGAAGCGGGAGTCTTAGCGGCGGTTAGCTATCGGATAAATGTTATTATTTTTTAATAAAGGCCGCCAGAGCCTACAGGCGTTGAAAAGCCCGGAAGATCACCATCCTGGCGCACCGCGCCCATGCCGCGAAGCACCTGGCGGCTGAAGGTGGTCTTGCTGAAAAGGCGTAAAAATGATAAGCTTTTTGAGCAGGAAGGAGTTTTTTGGGGTTTTGAGAGACGACGGAGGGTGTTCATGCTAGACAATAATAGCGGCATCTTGGCCAGAACCGCCAGGCCGGGAAGAACAGCCAGAAAAAGAATGAATACCAAGAAAATCCTGTTAGCGGTATTGCTTTTTCTAGGTGCTAACATCATCTTGTTTGCCGTGACGTGCCCATTTGTGGTCTGGTACGGCCCTTTTCGCAACATCAAAAATGCCGCCGTCGGGGCGATCGTCACTTCCCAACACCAGTACCTGCTGCGCTACATCATGAGTCCCTGGGAGATCAGCAAGCTCCTGTCGAAGGAACCGCAGACTGGCGGCGGGGTGTCCGGTGTCACCGTCGGAAAAAACCATGACAACGGGGTAGCGCTGACAGAGGTCAACAGTTCCCGCTTCAAGGGCTACCTGCTGGAGATCAATGACCCCACCCGGGTCAAGCTGGGCGTAACCGCCAGTCTGGGAGTCAAGGGAGAGCTGACCAGTGAGATCGCCCGGGATAACGGGGCAATGGCGGCGGTGAACGCCGGCGGCTTCGACGACCCGGCCGGCACAGGCAACGGCAGGACCCCTTACGGGGTCATCATTCACAACGGCTTCATTCTTGCCGGGGCAGGAACCCAGGAGAAGGTAGAACTGATCGGTCTGGACGACAACGGGATACTGTTCACCGGCTACTACACCATCAGGGAGATCCGCCAGTTAGGCATCAAGGACGGCATCTCCTTCGGACCGACCCTGATCAAGAACGGCCAGAAGCAGATCGCCAGGGGGGACGGAGGCTGGGGCATCGCTCCGCGCACCGCCATCGGGCAGAAGCAGGACGGAACCATCATGCTGCTGGTGATCGATGGACGCCAGACTGACTCCTTGGGCGCCAGCCTGCTGGATGTGCAAAACATTCTCTACGACAACGGCGCCTGGACGGCGGCCAATCTGGACGGCGGCTCCAGCACCACTATGTACTACGAGGGCAAGGTCGTCAACCATCCTTGCGACCTGATGGGAGAGCGCCTGGTTCCCACCGCCTTCATCGTCATTTAACGGTTAACGGGGTGATCTAATTGTGAAGAAACTGATACCGTGGCTACTGGCAGTGGTGGTTTTTCAGCTGTGCATCTACCTCTATCTGGACCGGGTGCTCCTGGTGCCCGCAGTCTCCAGCGTCACCCAGAAAGCAATCGGGTCTGACGGCGCCTCCAAGCTGCCATCCTACGACAGCAGCTATCTGGCGGAGGTCTCCAAGGACTGGGTCAAGATCTACTCGGTCAAGGACAATAGCGTGGTCAACCAGGTCGACATCGGGGACACCGAGAAGCTCACCTACTTCTCCTGGCTGCCGGACCGGAACATCGCCCTGGCGGGGATCAGCAAGCCGGGCACCAAGGGCACCATCTGTACCCTGAAGCCACTCAACATGATCACCGACAGCCACCCGTTTGAACCGTCCATCACCGGCCTGTCCAAGGATGCGGAGATCGCCGACGTGGCCTTCTCGCCGGACATCAACGTGGTCTATATCCAGGTGAAAAGCAGGAATAGCTCCTCGATCTACCGCACCGACGCCAACAACAACCTGACTAAGGTGGAGAATACCCCCTCCGCTATCGGCCGGATCGCCAACTTGAAGAGCGAGGACGCCCTGCTCTATGACAGCATCAACACCGGACGAATCTACCTGGTGGACAAGAACGGCCGGAAGCAGGTCTCCCCGGGCGATGGCAGCCAGTATGCCCTGATCGGCACCGACAAGGAGGACAACATCTACATCGCCAGGTTGAGCGGCTCCAAGACCGGTTCCAAGACCAGCGGCAAGACAGGTGCCAGCAAGGAAAGCAGCAGCCAGAACGATAATGGCCAACTGGCGGAGGCCATCCTGGTGGGCAAGATGGATGGAGACTTCTCGCCTCTGCAACAGGCGGGACTGCCATATCCGGCCGAATTCATCAGGGTGGGCTTCGATGGAAAACTGCTGCTGAAGTAAACAGCATGGCATTAAACGGAGGGGCAGCATGCCCGTACCAAGGATGACGACGTATAGCCGAATACGGAAAAAGAGGCCCATCAAGCGGGGTGTGATCATCATCTCCCGCTTCCTGTTGATCAACGTCCTCTTCTTTATCCTTACAGCGCCCTTCATCGTGCTTTATGGTCCCTTCGACAACCTGAGGACCACCGCCATCGGGTCCATCATCACCTCCAGGCACCACGACTGGCTGCGCTACGTCCTGAGCAGCGAGCAGTACAACAAGTATGTGCCCGACAATCTGGAACAGCCGAACGGCTCGGGAGGAAAAGACTTTAGCAATTCCCACGGCAGCGAGGTGACGCTTACGCAAATCAGCAGTTCCCGGTTCAACGGCTATCTCCTGGAAATCCAGGACCCCACCAGGGTGCGGGTGGGGGTGACCTCCAACCTGGGGACCAAAGGGGAGTCCACCAGCGACATCGCCCGGGACAACCGGGCGATAGCAGCGGTGAACGCCGGCGGCTTCGTCGACCCGCTCGGCACCGGCACCGGCAAGACTCCGTTGGGCGTGATCGTCCACAACGGCTACTTCCAGTATGGAGCGAATGCCCGGGGGAAGGTGCCGCTGATCGGGCTAGACAGCCAAGGAGTGCTGATCACCGGCAACTACACCGTTAAAGAGATCCAGGAGATGGACATTAAAGAGGGTATCTCTTTCGACTACCCCACCCTGATCCGAAACGGCAAGAAGCAGATCACCAAGGAGGTCTCCGCCCAGTACGGCCTCCAGCCGCGCACCGCCATCGGCCAGAAGGCTGACGGCCACATCCTGCTGCTGGTGATCGATGGGCGCCAGACCAGTTCCCTGGGCGCCAGCCTGCTGGATGTGCAAAACATTCTCTACGACAACGGCGCCGTGACTGCGACCAACCTGGACGGAGGCGCCAGCACCACCATGTGCTACAACGGCAAGGTCATTAACAACCCCAGCCTCCTAATGGGCGAGCGCCTGGTACCCACTGCCATGGTCGTCATCTGACCCGACGCGGCCGCTCTTCGGTCGCCATCCCCCCGATTATCACAACTCTTCCTGTTTCGTTCTCTATCACTCTCCAGACTTCCCGGGTATTGCGCATTCATACATTCATCAATGGCATCCCGTTTTCCTGAGGATAACCTTCATTGCTGATACCTGGCGCAGCAATCCGATCAGTATGGCAATTTGATGCATATGAAGTCTCCATGAGAGACAATCAGCATTAAGCCGGGTGCCATTTTGGGGCACGATAAGTCAACTAAAACTTCAGATGTGGTTTAAACCCCATCTGAAGCAATTCTCCTTATTTTTCTTATTTTAAAAAGGAGATTGGTAATTAGCGTAGAACATAGGCTAAGAATGGTAATAGAAAAGGCTGCATGGGCAAGCCTTGTACATAACCGGATTACTAAGCCAATAGCCATTTAACTCTCCGGTTTTAACGGAGAGTTTTTATGCGGCAGAATGAGAAGTTATTAAAATATCAAGGAGAGCGCAGATATGCAATCAGGGGATGAGCGGCAGAACAGAGAAGAAGTTCTTAAGGAATTACAGGAGTATCGCACCATCTTTGAAATCTCCGGCTCCAGCATTGCCATAGCGGCAGATGATGGCACCATCAATCGCGTCAATGCAGAGTTCGTGAAGCTCTTCGGCTATTCGAAAGAAGAGGTCGAGGGCCGGAAAAAATGGTCGGAACTCTGTGCAGCGGAAGACAGAGACCGGATCAATCACTATCATCAACTGAGAAGGAGCAACCCCGATAGCGCCCCTCACAACTATGAGGCACGCTTTATCCATAAGAACGGCGGTCTTATTCATGCCTATATCACCGCCGGCCTGATTCCGAAAACCCAGGAATCTGTTCTGGCCGTTATCGATATCAGCAATCTCAAGAAGGCCGAGGAAACTGCCAGAGTATCGGAGAGAAGCTACCGGCAGATCTTTAACTCTGTCAACGATGCCATTATCGTACACGATGCGGCGAGAGAGATCATCGTCGACGCCAACACCAAGGCAAGCGAGATGTTTGGTTATACACTCGAGGAGATCAAAAATACCTCCTTGAAGGATAGAGTCGCCGGTAAGCACCCCTATTCAGAGGCCATTCTCAGAGATTTTATCAATAAGGCAGCCAAGGGTGCGCCACAGGTCTTTGAGTGGCTGTACAGGCACAAGGATGGCCGGACCTTCAGCACCGAGATCAGCCTCAAAGATGCCGTCATCAGCGGCGATCAACTGGTACTGGCGATTATTCGGGACATTACCGAGCGCAAGCGGGCGGAGGAGGCCTTCCGGGAGACGAACGCCTATCTGGAAAACCTGCTCAACTACGCCAACGCCCCGATCATCGTGTGGGACCCGGACTATAACATAACTCGCTTCAATAGGGCCTTTGAACGTCTGACCGGGTACCGCGCCGACGAGGTGTTGGGCAAATCCCTGGAGATCCTGTTCCCCGATGACAAGAAAGAGGATTCGATGGGTCTGATCCGCCGCACGGCCTCCGGAGAGCGCTGGGAAGTGGTGGAGATTGCCATCGCCCATGTCGATCAGACAGTGCGGACGGTGCTCTGGAACTCGGCCACCCTGTTTGCGCCGGACGGCACGACAGTGGTCGCCACCATCGCCCAGGGGCAGGACATTACCGCCCGCAAGCGGGCGGAGGAAGAACTGCGGCAATCTCATGAAAAGTTGGAGTCTAGAGTCAGGGAACGGACAGCCGAGTTGGAAAAGCTCAATGAGGCACTGCGAGGGGAAATAGAAGAGCGTAAGCGGGCCGAGGAGATCATCTCCCGCCAGGCCCAGGAGATTCTCGAGGTGTCCACCCCGGTGATTCAGATCTGGGAAGGTATCGTCTCCGTGCCCCTGATCGGCACCCTGGACAGTATGCGAGCACAGCAGTTGATGGAACAGTTGCTGCAGAGGATCGTGGAGACTGGCTCGGCAGTCGCCCTGCTCGACGTTACCGGAGTTCCCGCCATTGATTCTAAAACCGCCCGGTATCTGATCGAAACTATCAGCGCAGTGCGTCTGTTAGGGGCGGAGGTGGTGCTGACCGGGATTCGCCCGGCAATCGCCCGGACACTCGCTCAATTGGGCGTAGACCTGTCCAACGTCAACACCCGCTCATCCTTCTCCGCCGGGTTGCTCTTCGCTCTGACCCTGCTCAAACTGCGGGTGGTCAGCCATGATTGAGCAAAGACACCTAAAGGGGCGTGAACCGATCACTGGCGAAAGCATTTCGGTGATCAAAATACGGGACGTGCTGCTGGTGGCGATGCCGCCGGATCCGGATGATACCACCATTACCATACTCCAGGAAAAAGTGCTGGCCGCCATAGAGCGGTATCAAGTCAAGGGCCTGGTGTTAGACATCTCCGCCGTGCAGACGTTGGATTCTTTCTTTGCCCGGGTGGTAGCGGAAACAGCCCAGATGGTGGTACTGATGGGTGCTCAGACGGTGATCGCCGGGATGCAGCCGAGCGTGGCCATCACCGCCACGCAACTTGGCCTGACACTAGGAGGCGCCCTGACAGCCCTGAATGTCGACCTCGCCCTGGAGATAGTCAGCGACGCCTTCCAACGGAGACAGCGTTCATGATCGATGGCATTCGGGAAGAGGTTGCCATAATTGATGAGAGCGATATCATCCTGGTGCGGAAGACGGTCCGTGAGGCCGCAACAAAGTTCAACTACAGCCTCACGGATGTGACACGCATTGTCACCGCGGCGTCGGAATTGGCGCGCAACATTTTCCTATATGCCGGCTCGGGAGTGATGAGGTGGCGTCTGCTGGAGGGAAATGGCGCCAAGGGAATGGAGTTGATCTTCGAGGATCGGGGGCCAGGCATCACCGATCTGGAACAGGCCTTTCAGGAAGGCTATTCCACCAGTGGCGGCCTCGGCCTTGGTCTCCCTGGAACACAGAGGCTGATGGATGAGATGGAGATCGATACCCGGGTAGGCGTAGGTACCACCGTTGTCGTCAGAAAATGGCAGAGGAGATACTAAGATGCTATTGCCGTCCGTCTGCAGAGTGCCAATCTCCCATTCCAGCGATACGAGCGAGGCGAGGCGTCTGGCCAGGACGATGGCCACCGGGATCGGTTTCAGCTTGACAGAGTGCGAGGATCTCGCCATTGTTGCCAGCGAACTGGCATCCAATCTGATCAAGCACGCCACAGGCGGCAAACTGGTATTCACTCCTCTCAACGAGAGCGGACGCCTGGGCATCAAGATGGAATCACTGGACGAGGGACCGGGGATCGCTGACATCGAGCTGGCTATGGCCGATGGCTTCTCGACCACAGGCAGCTTGGGCTACGGTCTGGGCGCCGTCAACCGGCTGATGGACGAGTTGGAGATCCGGCCCAGGTCTGACGGCAAACCCGGCACACAGATCACCTGTCTGCGCTGGAGGTTGGAACATCATCAAATGGGGGTCTGCCCGCTCTCTTTCGGGGCCGCCACTCGCGCCTGCCGCGGCATGGAACTAAACGGAGACGCCTATCTCGTCAAGCGCTGGAATAATTCTGCCCTGGTTGCTCTGATCGACGGGCTGGGGCATGGACAACAGGCCAACATCGCCGCCCAGGCAGCCAGAGAATATATCGAGAATCACTATAACCAGCCGCTGGAGAAGATTGTGCAGGGAGCAGACCGGGCCTGCCGCGCCACCAGGGGGGTAGTGATGGCCCTAGCCCGGTTCGATTGGCAATTGCAGCCGGTCAGACTTTCCTTTATCAGCGTCGGCAATATCGAGGCCAGGGTGAACGGCAACCCCACGATAGAAAGTTTCCCGGCGTACCGCGGCGTGATCGGCCTGAACGCTTCTGATCCCGTTGCCGCCGAAGATCCCTGGCATCCAGACTATACACTGGTGCTACATACTGACGGCCTGCGCACGAACTGGCGCTGGGATGACTTTCCCGGGCTGGCGGCACTCCCGCCAGCCGATGCTGCCCGGCGCCTGCTGCAGGATCTGGCCAAGGAGGAGGACGACGCCACTGTGATCGTGGTGGGAAAAAATAAATCAATCGATATTAGCTATGAATGATCCGAATATAGATATAGGCACCCTGAAAGAGCAGTTATATCAAACGCTGAAGCAGAATCGCCTCCTCCAGGAGGAGTTGGAAGCCACCAACCGCGGCCTGATCGCTCTAACCATGGAACTGGAAGCGAAGAAAGAGGAGATCCAGGCGATCACTCAACAACTCTGGCAGGCGGCCAGAATGGCAACAGTTGGCGAGTTGGCGGCCAGGATCGCTCACGAGTTAAACAACCCGCTGACTACCGTGAGCCTGCGGGTGGAATCCCTGATCGCCCAGGTTCCCTACGACGTTCCTCAGCAGAGGCAACTGCAGATCATCTCCCAGGAAGTCGAGCGCATGGCCACGCTGGTCAAGAACCTGCTTGACTTCAGCCGGCGCAACCAGCGGCAGATCTCCATCATCGATATCTGCCTGGAGATAGAGCGCTCTCTGGAGCTGATCAGTTATCATTTTCGCAAGAACCGGATCATTATCGAACGGGATTACCAGCCCGAACTGCCACTGTTGCCCGCTGACCGCCAGGAGTTGCAGCAGCTTTTCCTGAATCTGTTCACCAATGCCGGTGACGCCATGCCCCAGGGAGGAACGCTGACGATCCGGATCTACGCGAAACACGCAGACGCCGATTGGGTTGCTGTCGATATTGCCGATACCGGCATGGGCATTCAGCCAGATGACCTGCCAAGAGTGATGGAGCCTTTTTTTACCACCAAACCGGAGGGCAAGGGCACCGGACTAGGACTGCCGATCTGCCGCCGCATCGTGCAGTCGCATCATGGAATGATCACCATTGCCAGCAAAGCAGCCAAAGGCACGACCGTCTCTGTAAATTTGCCAGTCATCGACGGGGGATCTGCGGAGCCGTATCCGGAACTATTTTGATCAAGGGCGTTGGGGGTTAATCTAATGGTTACGACAAAATTTGGGCGCCTGCTGGTTGTTGACGATGAAACAAAACTGATGACTGCCCTGTGCGAGACTCTCAGCGTACATGGATACGAGGCGCACGGTGCCGTGTCCGGCGCAGACGCCCTGCAAGCCTTACAAGAGCAGGGTTTCGATCTGCTCCTGATCGATCTGATGATGCCGGAAATGGACGGGATCGAGTTATTAAAAAATGCGAAAAAAATTGATCCCAACGTTGGCAGCATCATCATGACCGGATATGGGACGGTGCAGACAGCAATAGAGGCAATGAAGGCAGGGGCATTCGATTACGTGCTGAAACCCTTCAAGCTGGGCATGTTGCTACCGGCGTTGGAGCGCGCCATGGAAATGAGGCGCCTGAAAGATGAAAATCTGCAGTTGCGTGAATCGATGGCGATCTATAATCTGGCCACGACTATTTCCCAAAAGTTGGACATGGATCTGATTCTCAACAAGATCGCCGATGCCGTGATCGATCAGTGCGAGGCGGACGAGATGTCGATCATGCTGCCGGCAGGCACGGATGATGAGCTTTATGTAGCTATTGCCCGGTGCGGGCAGAGGGCAGGCATGATCGAGGGGCGGATCACAATTTCCGAGGGAGTGTTCAACTGGGCTACCGCCAACCGGGAGACGCTGCTGCGGCAAGGGTTTGTCTGCGATCCCCGTTTTGCCCCGATCAGAGCGCGGCCGGAGATCGAGCACTCCATCTCCATTCCCCTGCTTGTTGGCGGAGAGTGTGTCGGAGTATTGAACGTCAATTCGAAGAGGAGAGCATCCTTCCCTCCAGGGAAGATCAGGGTGCTGAACATCCTGGCCGGCACTGCCGCCAGCACCATCCAAAACGCCAGGCTCTACGAGGAATTGAAGCAGGCCGAGCGGAACTACCGCTCCATCTTCGAAAATGCCACCGAGGGAGTCTTCCGGGCTGACCGGAATGGCCGCTATCTTTTAGCAAACCCGGCACTGGCGCGCATCCTGGGATATGATCACCCCGATGAATTGCTCTCACTGGCATCCGGAATGGATTATGAGCGCTTATTGGAAAGCAAGATCACGGTGCAGAGCATAGAGCACCAGCACTGCCGCCGGGACGGCGCCAGCATCTGGGTCTCAGAAAATATCTGGGCGGTGCATGATGATCAGGATCGGATCCTCTACTTTGAAGGCATCATGAAAGATATCACGGAATCCAAGATATTTAGACAGGAGATGGCCCGCCTGGATCGGCTCAATCTGGTGGGAGAGATGGCCGCAGGCCTCGCCCACGAGATCCGGAACCCGATGACTGTCGTAAGGGGTTATTTACAACTGCTGCAGCTGAAAGAGGGGTATGCCGAAGATCGAAAACGCCTTACTGTGATGATCGAAGAACTCGACCGCGCCAACGCCATCATCACAGAATTTCTCTCCCTGGCGAGAAATGCTCCGGTGAAATTGCAAAGACAGAGCCTCAACAACATTCTGACAGCATTATTGCCTTTAATACAGGCCGATGCCGTCAAGACAGGGATAGCCGTAAACTTGAAATTAGCAGAGATTCCTGAATTGAGTCTGGATGAGAAGCAGATCCGGCAGGTCGTGCTCAATTTTGTTCGCAATGGATTGGAAGCAATGGACGGTAAAGGGGTGCTGACAATTAAAACCTACCTGGATGAGGATGAGGTCGTGTTAGCCGTAAATGACCAGGGAAATGGCATCAGCCCCGATGTGCTTGAGAAAATAGGCACACCCTTTTTTTCCACCAAAGAAAAGGGGACCGGCCTCGGTTTGGCGGTCTGCTACCGGATCGCCGAACAGCATAATGCCAAAATAAAAGTGGAAACAGGGGCAGAGGGAACGACCTTTGCCGTTTATTTTCCGCCAGACGTAAATTAATGCCATCACTGGCGCCCCGGATTATCCGCAGCGGGCGCTCCTTCCTTTCTCCTGACCGAAATCCAGCAGTCGGGCCAGCGTTTCTGGCAACGATGGCTGAAACAAAAAGAAGAGGTGCCATCCGTGGTCATCATGAAGAGCAGCATGACGAGTTGTACGCTGCTGATGCGGCCCTTATCCAGCATCGATCCGATCCCGCTTTTATCTGAGAGAGTGCTCAAACTACTTGCTCTTGACAGCCTGGCCGGTCACGCCGGTCTGCTCGATGGTGAATCTGGCTGTGACCCGGACTTTCACGGTCGGAAAGCGATCCCGCCACTGATCTTTGATCTGCTTCCAATAGGCAGGATTGCTCTTATGGATCAGGTCCCCAAATCCGAAGATGTCTGACTGTAGGGATTGGCACCTGGCCACCGCCTCCTGGCAGTAATGCTCGGCTTCCGCGTCGATATACTGCTCGGCTGCCTTGATATCGGACGCCTTCATGGTGTCGATGGCGGCGTCCCTGTTCTCCGACAGCCCCCCCGAACCCCTGATATTAACCTCCAAGGTGATGCCGTCCCGGGTGATCACCGGTTTGACGCCGGCGCTGACCCGCTGAAAAGCGTAAGAGGCATTTTTCTGGGACGACCGGAATGCAAAAGGGACCTCGCCGCCCCTGGCCTGCCTGGTGATAAACATCGCCCCCTCGCTCTCCTCCCCGTTCAGCCAACCCACCAGCCTGTCTCCGAGAAAAACCGCCGTGCCGTCCACACTAAATACTTTCCGCTCCGGGTGTTCGGACTCGGACACCCCCAGGGTCTGGTTGAAATTCTGGCCCCTGGCGCCCGGCTGACCTTGCTGCCCCTGCTGATCCAAGGTAATACTGCTGCTGGGCGGTCCCTTGCGCACGGAAGACCCTCTTTCCGGCGGCGAGAACAGGTGCAGCCGCGGCATGGCCACTTCCCTTCCGGGAGTCATCAGGCCGGAGACCACGTGCAGCAGATCGGCCGGCACTGTCTTGGAGATGTGTGCGGGATCTTGCTTGATCAGCTCGACCAGTTCCGTCGAACTCAGCATCTCAAACTCCGGCTGGGCCTCCAGGGCCTCCAGGGCCGAACCCTGGCAGGTGACCACCTCTGTCCGGTAGCGGATGTCCTTGCTGCGGTCCCCGAAGTCGATCACCTGCTGGATGCCGTCCCTGGCCATCTCCTCCCCGATCACGATCGCCTGGACATGTCCCAGGTAGAGTGACCGGGGGGAGCGCAGGGCGATATTCCTGCAGGCATCGTCGATCGTCTCCCCCTCGGCGGTGTCCACAAAACCCATGCTGGGAACCAAGCCTGCCCCCTGCCCCAGTCCCGACGATCCCACCACCGAGTTCAGTTTCAGAGAGAGCACGCTCAGGAGCACCCTGGTCTTGCCGTCCCTGACCACCCGGTCGACGCCCAGCATCATGACCACGTTGAGCTTGTCGATCTCCCTCCGGTCCCAGCAGCCGGCACAGTTCAGCAGCAGCACGGAGATCAGTGTCAGAGCGATCATTCTAAGAGTTCTCTTGATCCGCAAGGGGGCCGCCTCCTTTTTTTCTGATCACGGCAATCAACAAAATGAGAGCGGGGATGGCCAGTTCCACGATCAGGGCCTCGATCGGCCATACATAGAACAGTTGGCTTAACAGCTTGAGGTTTGTGCCATACAGTACCCGGCTGAGCGCGACCGTGATCAGGACGATCGGGATCAATGCGCTCCGGTAGTTCTTCAGCCCGAGGGTGCTGGCAGCAGCGATACCGGCCGAGTGGTAGATGACCGCCAGCTTGACGATCGTCGCGGCGGTCAGGAAGACGATCACCACTATCTCCAGGCGTTCCACAAAGCGCCCCAGCGAGATGTACTGAGCCAATGTCTCGAGGGGAAAGAGCAGGTGCGCGGTGACCAGATCGCCAAACACTCCCACGATAACGGTATGGACTACCACGGCCAGAACGATGACCAGCCCCAGGTAGAACAGACCGGCCTTGAGCGCCTCCTGCTTCTGGCTCAGGTAGGGGTAGAGCATCAGCAGAAAAAAGACCTCGCCCCGCCAGCTGCTGTGAAACAGCGCGGCCCTGAGGACTGGCAGCAGGCCGTTCTCTAAGACCGGTTTGAGGTGGCTGATATCGACATCCTTAGCCGCCAGCAAAAGCAGAAAAACAATCAGCAGCAACCATACCGGTAAAACAATCTCGTTTTCTCTGGCAATTGCCTCAATGCCCAGGTAAGCCCCATAGATAGCCATCATTGCCAGCACTGTATCCAACACCGTTGGCGGAGTCAGAAATAAAAGATGCGTATTGATGAAGACAGAGGCCTCGCCCACGAAAACCGATCCCATGTGGATGAAGGCCAGGGCATAGGCGGCAGCCAGCAGCTTGCCGCCAATCCGGCCCAGGATCTCCGGCAGATAACCGGTAAAGACCTGGTCCGGAAACCGCTTGCCCAGCGTCACCGCCACCAGAAGAACCACCAAGCCGTAAACCCCGTCGCCCAAGGACACTGCCAGCCAGCTGTCCGGTCCGGCCAGGGCGGCCACCCTGGCCGGCGTGTAGAGAATAGCGGTGGATGCTTCGAATATCAAAAAAATGAAGAGCAATTGCACACTGCTGATCCGGCCGTTGTCCAGCCTGGCGGTCCCTGTTCTCATCTCGGCCTCGGCGGGCGCGGTTTGTTGTCGTCCTGCTTGACCGGCTCCACGTAGCCCTGCAGCCGCGGCCGCATGCGCATCGCCCAGATCGGCGCCCGGATAAAGGTATCTTTCAGGTCACCCAGGCTCAGAGGGGCGAAGGGTGCCAGGTAGGGAACGCCGAAGGACCTCAGGGCGCAGAGCTGGAAGGTGGCCATAGTGAAGACCGCCATCACCCCGAACAGCCCCAGAAATCCGGCAGCGACGATGAACAGGAGGCGCAGGATGCGCACGCCGGTTGACAGGTTCAGCGAGGAAAGGGTGTAGGAGGCGATCGCCGTCAGGGCGATCGCCACGACCACCGCCGGGGTGACCAGGCCGGCAGTGACGGCGATCTGCCCGATCAGGATCGCCCCGACCACGCCGATCGTCTGGCCGAAGGGCTTGGGCAGCCGGATCCCCGCCTCCTGCAAAATCTCGAAGGCCAGGACCATGATCAGCGCCTCCACCATCCCCGGGAAGGGCACACCGTCGCGGGATGCGAGAATGGTGATCAGAAAAGGGGTGGGGATCAGGTCCTGGTGGAAGGTGGTGATAGCGACATAGAAGGCTGGCGCCAGTATGGAGATCAGGAGCGAGCCCCAGCGGACCATCCGGATAAAGCTGGCGAACCAGTAGCGGTTGTAGTAATCCTCAGGGCTCTGCATGTCGGTGGCCAGCGTCGTCGGGACGATCAGGGAAAAGGGAGTGCCGTCGAAGAGCAGGGCGGCCTTGCCCTGCAGCAGAGCGGAGACCACCCGGTCCGGCCGTTCCGACACCCCGATCCCACTGACCGGGGAGTAGGGAGCATCCTGGATCAGCTCCTCGATCTGGCCGCTGTCGATGACGCCGTCAATCCGGATGCGCTGCAGCCGCGTTTTGATCTCTTCGACCAGGCCATCGTAGACGTAGCCCTTGAGGTAGACAATGCTGATCTTGGTCTTGCTGACCTCGCCGACATCCACCTTTTCGACGGCCAGCCGGGTGGTGTGCAGGCGCTTGCGCAGCAGGGCGATATTGATGCGCCCGTTCTCGTTGAAGGCGTCCAGAGAGCCCCGGGCCACGGACTCGGTCTGCGGCATCATCACCGGACGGTGGATATTCTCCATGGCGAACAGCAGCAAGGCCTGGTCCTGGCCGTCTATTAAAAGGGCCGTAAGGCCCTTGGTGATCTCCCCGGCCACGTCCACCCAGCGGTCATATATGAGGATCCGGGTGTTGGGAATGGCCTCCTGCATCAGCCAGTCCAGGGTAACTCCCGACTGCGGCAGCTGGCTGGCCTGCAAGGGTTTGGTCACGCCCTCCTCCAACTCCTGATAATGTATCAGGGCGTCAAAATACACCAGCAGGGCGCGAGGGCCCTGCTTCCCGATCCTGATCTCCCGCTCCACCAGGTCCCCACAGTGGTCGAAGATTTCGGCCAGTACCTGCTTATTGTCGTCTAGCCTCTTGGAGAGAGTTCGATCCTCTTTTTCCGGTTCTACCTGGTATGTTTTTTTGAGAGGGCCGTTTTTTTTATTGCGCCCGAATAAGTTGAGCAGCCAGTGCAACACTGCCATCGCCCTGCCTCTTTTACGACATCTTCGATGTCCACACCATACATTTTTAGCATGCGCTCCGATCGTTTGGCTATGTCAAGCAATGATTGGACAGGCTAACAACAGCAGGCAGCCATGCTGCATGGCAGGCAGGCATTCCAAATAAATAAAAAGCACCCAGCCTTTGTCTGGGCGCCCATAAAGTCGTAAGCCGATCGGGGATATTTCCCAAGGGGGCGTGTCCCCTTTCCTAATCAGGTGATTGATAAAACAGGGGAATGCCGGCGATCTTGGCTGTCTGCTCATCGATAGCCACCAGGTCATCTCTGGAGAGGTCCCGCAAGGCGGTCTTGCCGATCGCCTTGGTAGCCAACCGCATCTCCTCGACGCAGGCTCGCAGGTAATTGGCCAGATGCCTGGCCCCATCCTTGGGGTTGAATTTGTTCTTCTGCTTGCCTGTATAATACACCAATTGGGTCGGAGGCTCGAAGGGAACTGCTTTAAAGATCTGGGTGTGCGTCATGGCCAGCAGGGCGGCGCTGCCAATATAGACACCGTCGGCCCCCAGGGCGATGGCCTTTAGGAAATCCCCCGGAGAACTCAGGCCGCCACCGACGATCAGAGAAACACGATCGCGCGCATTCTGGCTATCCAGCCAGCGGGAGGCCCGGCAGAGGGCGGCTACCGTAGGAATGCCGAAGTTATCCTCAATGACTACCGGCGCACTGTGGGATGCTGCCTGGCCGCCGTCAAGAGCAAGCACATCCGCCTCCGCCTCCAGGGCGATGGCCAGGTCGCTCTCGATATCGCCACAGGCCATCTTCACCCCGATCGGCAATCCCTCCGTGATTTTCCGCAGCTCGGATACGAGCGTCCGCAGATCCCGGGGTTTGGAGACCTCCGGCAGCCGGGAGTGATAGATGGCCGGCTCGCCGCGCTTCAGCCCCAGTACCCGGCGCAGTTCGGGGGAAAGCTCCTCCCACCCGTACTTGCCGCCAGCCCCGGCCCAGGCGGCATGCCCGATCTCGATCATGACCAGATCAGCCTGCCGCAGCAGATCGGGATCGTGATTCCATTTGACCTGGGGGTACTGGACGATCAGGCGGTCAGTAGCAGCACGCTCCCAATCCGTCATCGGCCCGTCGCCTGTGCTGGCAGCGGTTCCCACCTTGTTGGCAGCCTCCGCAATGGCCAGCTTTGCCTGCCTGCTGAGCGCCAGGCCAAAGGCCATACCGCCGATGGTGATCGGGATGTCCAGCCTCAACGGCCTGGCTGCCTTTTTGCCCAACACCAAGGTGGTATCGACCTCTACTTCATTGGATACAGGCTTACGGTCTAACTGGGCGGCTTTGAATCTCATGCCGCTGAAGTCAGGCAGCGGGTACGGCGTTCCCAGGGATCTCTCCAGGGCCTTGCCGGATTGTGCCCGCATGCTCAGTTCCACCAGAGCGATCGGATTGATACGGCTGGTGGATGTGAATGTCTCAAAAATATTTTCACTGTAGGGTTCGCTGAGCATCTTGGAGCCGGCTTGCGATACCAACGACTTAATCAGGAATCGCCCTAAAAAGTAGGCGCCCGTGGCGCCTAGAGCGCCCAGTCCGACGATCTTGCCTATGTTTGCTAATAAATCTTCATCGCCATCAAACATGGCATATCCACCCCTGAGTTTTATTCTCTCCCGCATCGAAGAAAATACCCCTGGCTAATCTCCCGGGCCGGTTTGAATGGAACAATCTTGTGGCTGCCGCAAGGGAATGGATAAAACAGGGGCGCCTAGCTAGAGCAATGCCGGTCTAAGGCTGCGGTTGATATAAGAGAGGAATGTTGGCGATTTTAGCAGTATCGTCATCGATGGCGAACAGATCATCGATAGAGACATCCCGCAGGGCGGTCTTGCCCAGTGCCCTGGTACATATTCTCATCTCCTCGGTGCAGGCCCGCAGGTAATTGGCCAGGTACCTGGCCCCCTCTTTGCGGCTGAACCTATGATGAGATCTTCCACCATACCAGAGCAACTGGGTCGGTGGTTCGAACGGGAGCGACTTGAATTCCTGGCTGTGCTCCAACGCTATCAAAGCGATGGTTCCAATCACGACGCCGTCAGCGCCCAGGGCGAGGGCTTTCAGGAAGTCCCCGGGGGATTCCAGGCCGCCACCAACCAGCAGGGAAACGCGATCGCGCGCCTTTTGGCTGTCCAGCCAACGGGAGGCCCGGCAGAGGGCGGCTACTGTGGGCACACCGAAGTTGTCCATGATTGCCGCAGGAGCGCTGTGAGAGGCGGCTTGCCCGCCGTCCAGGTTGATCACGTCTACTTCCGCCTCCAGGGCGATAGCCAGACCACGTTCAAGATATTTTCCACAGGCCATCTTGATACCGATCGGCACTCCTCCGGTGATCTCTTTCAGATCGGCGACAAGAACCCGCAGATCCCGGGGCCGGCGTACTTCTGGAAATTGGGCGTGATAGATAAAATCCTCACCGGGTTTTAGCCCAAAGGCCCGGCGCAGCTCAGGAGTAAGTTCACTCCAGGCATATTTGCTGCCGATGCCGGTCCACCCGCAGTGTCCAAACTGGATCTCGATCATGTCAGCCTGCCGCAATACATTCGGGTCACGATTCAGCCTGGTGCGACCGTATTGCACAATGTAGTGCTTGGCGGCAGCCCGCTCCCAGTCGTTAAAGGGTCCGTCACCGCAGTTGGTGACAGTCCCCACCTTGGTAGCAGCCTCCGCCAGAGCGAGCTTGGCCTGCTTGCTGAGGCCCGTGCCGTAAGCCATACCGCCAAGCAGGATCGGAATATCCAGCCGCAGCGGCCGGGCCGCTTGCTTGCCCAGTACCAGGGTGGTGTCGACCTCGACATCGTTGGGCGTGGGAAAGCGGTCTACCTGTGCGGCGTCGAATCGCATGCCGCTGAAATCTGGCATCGGGAAGGGCGTGCCGAGAGGCCGCATCAGAGCCTTCCCTGATTCTGCCCGCAGGTTGGTATCCACAAGCAAGACCGGATTGGTGCGGTTTCTCGAGGTAAACAATTCAAAGAGGTTTCTGTTGTAAGACTCGCTGAGTATTTTGGATGTGTTCTGCGATATAAAATATTTAAACCCTAACCGTCCCAACAGGCAGGCGCCAGTCGCGCCGAGAACGCCAAGACCGATGATCTTGCCGACAGTGGTTAATAAATCGTCATTCTGATTAAACACGAATAGATCACCCCGGTTTTAGGTTCTCCCAAATTTCATAAATAATTTAAGGATATTGCTCCAGGCAAATTGGAACTAAATGTCATGCTAACTAACGTCCAGCCCACCTGCAGATGAGCAGACTATTGACAGGCTTACTTTTTTCTGCGCTTCAGCAACTGCGCCAACTCGCAGGTAATCGCCGGTATTCCGATCGCTCGTTGAAGGGTTCCATGGAGTGGTGTGTCGAATATTGCTTTGATAATCATTATTTGAGCGAGGTGGTCTGCATGGCCTTTCCAAGAGTCGGGATCGGGGTAACCGCTGATGGGCTGAGATCGTTGGAGGCTTTCTTCGCCAATCTGCCAGAAAACTGCGGCATTGCTTTTATCCTGGCGCCGCACCTGGACATGGAGGCCGCCGGCGCATTGGAGGAATTGCTGGCAGGATGCTCGCGGCTGCCCGTGCTGGCGGCAGCCGACGGGATGATCGCGCAGCCCGGCTACGTATATCTCGGCCCCACCGGTAGCGATATGGAAATAATACAGGGCGCTCTCCACTTGAAAGCGCCGCAAAATCACAACGGTATGCGGATGCCGATCGATCTCTTCCTGCGTTCGCTGGCCCACGATCAGGGTGAGAGAGCGATCTGCATCATTCTATCCGGCACCGGCGCCGATGGTACGCTGGGCATGAGGGAGATCAGAGCCGAACTCGGAATGACGATGGTGCTTGGTGTCAACCATGCCACCGGCGAGGATCAGCCGGTCAACGGCTCTCCCGGCAGATTGGCCGATTTCGTCCTGCCGGCCGAGCAGATGCCGGCCCAGTTGCTCGCCTACATCAAGCGTTCCGGACTGTGGGCGGTGCCACAGGCAGACCCGGCCGAGAATGGCATTGACGACGTTTTGGCAAAAATATTTGCAACTTTACGGTCGCAGACAGGGCATGACTTCTCTTTTTACAAGAAGAATACCATTTACCGGCGCATCGAAAGGCGCATGCATCTTCATCAAATGGAGAACGCCACTGAATACGTCCGTTACCTGGAACAGGACGAGGCTGAAGTCGTGAGCCTCTTCAAAGAGCTGCTGATCCATGTCACCAGTTTTTTCCGGGACCCGGAGGCCTTCGAGTTCCTCAAAACCAATGTCTTGCTGGATCTGCTGGCCCACAAGCAGAATGACGATATCCGGATCTGGGTCCCCGGCTGTTCCACCGGCGAAGAGGTCTACTCGCTGGCCATCATCCTGCGGGAGTGCATGGATAAACTGAAGCGGGACTTCTCCGTGCAGATCTTCGGCACGGACATCGATGACGACGCTGTCGAAACAGCGCGCTCCGCCCTCTATCCGCCGGCCATCGCCAGCGAGGTGCGACCGGACCGCCTGCCCCGGTTTTTCAGCCTAGACAAGAATCTCTACAAAGTTAAAAAAGAGATCAGGGAGATGGCGATCTTCGCCCTGCAGGATGTGATCAAAGACCCGCCGTTCACCAAGCTGGACCTGGTCTGCTGCCGCAACCTGCTGATCTACCTGGAACCCCCGCTGCAGAAAAAGCTGCTCCCTCTGTTTCATTACGCCCTGAAGCCGGACGGCATTCTCTTGCTGGGCTCTTCGGAGAGCATTGGAGGAAGCACCGACCTCTTCGTCACGATTAACCATAAATACAAGATCTTTGCACGCCGGGAAGTTCCATCTTTTAAACAGAGAATGAGAATGCCAGCCTTTCCAATCACGTCCAGTGGCTTTACCAGGCAGTTCCAACACCTGCCCGTCAAAACTGAAAAAACCAGTATCTCTCAGATCGTCGACAAGATGCTGCTGGAATCTTATGCCCCTCCCTGCGCCATCATCAACGAGAACAGCGAGATCATCTATATCCATGGCCGTACGGGGAAGTACCTGGAGCCGTCTCCGGGACAGGCCAGCATGAATATCGTGAGCATGGCCCGCGAGGGTCTCCGGTACGAGTTGCGGTCAGCCATTCGCCAGGCAGCGGTCCAGCAAAGCAGTGTCACCCTTGAGGGATTGCGGGTCAAGGATAACGGGGGGACCACAGACTTGAACCTGACCGTGAAACCGGTCAGGGAGCTAAAAAACCTGGAGGGGATGCTGCTGGTGGTGTTTGAGGAGGCTTCCGCCCACCAGCCAGAGGCATCTGGAAAAATACAGCTTGCTGCAGCCCTGCAGAATGACCAGCAGATTGCGGAGATGGAGCAGGAGCTGAAAAACACCAGGGAGCAACTGCACCGGACGATCGAAGAGATTGAAACCTCCTATGAAGAGGTGGCCTCCTCCAATGAGGAGCTGCAGTCATCCAACGAGGAGCTGCAGAGCACCAACGAAGAGCTGGAGACATCCAAGGAGGAGCTGCAGTCGCTCTATGAGGAACTGGTAGTGGTCAATGCCGAACTCCAGACCAAGATCAGCGAACTGTCTAACGCCAACGACGATATCCGGAACCTGCTCAACAGCACCCAGATCGCCACCATTTTCCTGGATTATGATCTTAACATCAAACGCTTCACCCCGCTGACCACCAATCTGATCAACCTGATCCCCGCAGATATTGGCCGCCCTCTGGGCCACCTCGTTTCCAAACTGAGACAGGAAGGCCTGGCGAGCGAAGTGCGGCAGGTGCTGGACACGTT
>JAHFCR010000056.1 GCA_023249405.1 Peptococcaceae bacterium
TTGCCGCCTGAATACCGGTTTCTTATGATGCCCAGGGCAGTGCCAGCAGTAGGGTCAGGAGCAGGAAACCCGTCGCCAATACCAGGGACAGCCTGTTGAGGAGTTCGTCAACACCCTTCTTCTTGCCTAGCAGTGACTGGGCCCCACCGGCAATGGCCCCGGATAAACCGGATGCCCGGCCGGACTGCAGCAGGATGGTGGTGATGATCCCAATGCTGAATAGTACCTGCAGCACGACTAAAATTATTTTTACCAAATAACTGCTCCCCCTTTGTGCACCTGAGTCTGAGCTAAACAAAACTCATATCCAACGTGGCCAACCACATTTGATGCCTGCTTGAGCCAACCCAGAAGCTTAGCGCCACTTCCCCTTATCCCACTGTTTAAAGTGGAAGTTTAGGAGCGGTCTAGCTCCAGGCAAATTTATTGTAGCACCGCCATCCATTGTTGTAAAGCAGACTCTGGCCGCTTCAATCCCGTAAAGCGTCTGCTGGAAACGAAAAGAGCCGTTCCCAGCGCTGGCGGTCAAGAGCGCAGGGGCCGGCTACCGGAGCAAACCGGCGTAGGAGGCAGCGCTGCCCAGCTCCTCTTCGATCCGCAGCAGCTGGTTGTACTTGGCCACCCGGTCGGTGCGGGACGGGGCGCCGGTCTTGATCTGTCCGGCGTTCAAGGCCACAGCCAGATCGGCAATGGTGGTGTCCTCGGTCTCACCGGAACGGTGGGAGATCACTACCTTGTAGCCGGCACTTTTAGCATCCTCCACGGTCTCCAGGGTCTCGGTCAGCGTCCCGATCTGGTTGACCTTGATCAGGATGGCGTTGGCCACCCCCTGCTCGATCCCCTGCTTGAGGCGCTCCTGGTTGGTCACAAAGATGTCGTCGCCCACCAACTGGATCTTCGCGCCCAGGCGCTGGGTCAGCTTGTGCCAGCCATCCCAGTCATCCTCGGCCAAACCGTCTTCGATGGAGGCGATCGGGTAGCGGTCGATCATGCCGGCGTAGAAGTCGATCATCTCATCGGAGGTGCGGGCGATCCCGCCGCTCTTGAAGTGATATTTTCCGTCCTGATAGAGTTCGGAGGCCGCGGTGTCCAGGCCGAGGAAGACCTCCTCGCCAGGCTTGTAGCCGGCCTTGGTGATCGCCTCCACAATGACGTCCAGGGCTTCCTCGTTCGACTTGAGGTTGGGGGCAAAGCCGCCCTCATCCCCTACCGCCGTGCTGTAATCCCTCGCCTTCAAGACCCCGCGCAGGGTGTGGAAGATCTCCGCCCCCATCCTGAGAGCGCTGCGGAAGCTGTCCGCTCCCAGGGGGATGATCATGAACTCCTGGATATCCACGTTGTTGTCGGCGTGTTTGCCTCCGTTCAGGATGTTCATCATCGGGGCAGGCAGCAGGCGTGCCCAGACCCCACCGATATAGCGGTAGAAGGGCAGTCCCATACTCTCGGCAGCGGCCTTGGCCGTGGCCAGGGAGACGCCGAGGATGGCGTTGGCGCCCAGCTTATCCTTGTTCGCGGTGCCGTCCAGGTCGATCATGGTCTGGTCGATCAACACCTGGTCGGTGGCCTCCATGCCGGTGACCTGGGGGGCGATGACGGTCATGACGTTGTCGACCGCGGTCAGGACTCCCTTGCCCAGGTAGCGGTTCTTGTCTTTATCTCTGAGTTCCAGCGCCTCATGGGCGCCGGTGGAAGCTCCGGAGGGCACAGCTGCCCGGCCCATGCTCCCATCCTCCAGGTAGACATCGACCTCTACCGTGGGATTACCCCGGGAATCCAGGATCTCTCTTGCCAGCACATCGGTAATTACAGGCATTGTCAGCACCCCGCTTCTATTTTGATAAGAGTGGTTAAAAAAACTCATGTTAAGAACAGGCAATCTTAAGTCACTGCTTTTAAGGAAGCAGCAGCGAACGGCCCGTCATCTCCTGCGGCTGGGCTATTCCCAGGATCTCCAGCATGGTCGGAGCGATCTCCTCCAGGGCGCCGTCCTGCAGCAAGGCACGATTACGGTAGCGCTCACCGACCAGGATGAACGGCACACGGTTGGTAGTGTGGGCGGTGTGGGGCTCCTGGCCGTTCGGCTCCAGCATCTGCTCCACATTGCCATGATCGGCGGTAACCAGGGCTACTCCGCCCCTGTCGAGCACCGCCTGCACCACTTGTCCCAGGCAATCATCCACTGTCTCCAAGGCTTTGACTGCGGCGTCGATGATGCCGGTGTGGCCAAGCATGTCGGGATTGGCATAGTTTAACACGATCACATCATACTTATCCCTGGCGATCTCTGCAAGTACCGCCTCGGTCACCTCCCGGGCGCTCATCTCCGGTTTCTCGTCATAAGTGGCCACCTTCGGCGAGGGAATGAGAATCCGGTCCTCTCCGGGGTTTGGAGCCTCCACGCCACCGTTGAAGAAGAAGGTGACGTGGGCGTACTTCTCGGTTTCAGCGATCCGCAGTTGTTTTAAATTCTTTTCGGCCAGCACCTCTCCCAAAGTGTGGTGAAGGCTCTGGGGAGGAAAAGCCACCGGCGCCTCGATAGTAGCATCATATTGGGTCATGCAGACGTAGTGGACATCCGGATATCCGCCGGGGCGCGGAAAACCGTCGAAGTCCCGATCGACGAAGGCCCTGGTAATCTCCCGGGCGCGGTCAGCCCTGAAGTTGTAGAAGATGACCGCATCCCCGGGTTGGACCCGGCCTCTGGGCTGTCCCTGATCATCCAGAACCACTGTCGGCAGCAGGAACTCATCGGTGATATCCCTGGCATAGGATTGGGTTACCGCAGCGTCGGCGGAGGGAGCCGTCTCCCCCTGCCCATAGACCAGGGCGTCGAAGGCCTTGGCCAGCCGGTCCCAGCGCTTGTCCCGGTCCATGGCGTAATAACGCCCGGTCACCGTGGCGATCGCTCCCGTGCCCAAGCTGCGGCACTCGTCCTCGACCGCCTGGATGTAAGAGCGGGCGCTGGACGGAGGCACGTCTCTTCCGTCCAGGAAGGCATGGATGAAGACCCTGGGCAATTGCATACGGTGCGCCATTTCCAGCAGGGCAAACAGGTGGGTGAGGTGGCTGTGCACGCCACCATCCGAGACCAGGCCGAACAGGTGCAGAGCGGAATGGCGCTCCTTGGCCTCCCGAATCGCCCTGAGCAGCACCGGATTTTGGAAAAACTCCCCGGTGCGGATCGCCCGGCTGATCCGGGTGATCTCCTGATAGACCACGCGCCCGGCCCCGATGTTCAGGTGCCCGACCTCGGAGTTGCCCATCTGGCCTTCCGGGAGGCCTACCGCCTCCCCGGAGGCGGACAGGGTGGTATCCGGATATGCCTTTATTAACCGGTCAAAATTTGGTACCCGGGCCAGGGTGATGGCGTTGCCTCTGACTTCCGCCGCACAACCCCAGCCGTCCAGTATGATCAACGCTAGCGGACGGGACAAGCAGTAGCCTCCTTTTTCAAGCTGTTGCCTTAATTTTTGCAGTGATCTGCACAAGATCGATGAAAGAATCCAGGTTCAGGCTGGCTCCTCCCACCAGCACTCCGTCAACCTGTTCCTCTTCCATGAAAGAGGCGATGGAATCCGGCTTGACACTGCCTCCGTACAGGATACGCACCCTGTCTGCAAACTCCGCCCCATGCCAGGAGCTGATTCTATCTCGCAGCTGCGAGATCATGGCCACCGCATCCGCCGGCTCAGCGGTCCTGCCGGTGCCGATCGCCCAGATCGGCTCATAGGCAATCACCAGGGCCTCCGGGTTAGACCAGGGCAGGTCCATCAGGGCGGCATCCAGCTGATGCCTGCAGAAAAATTCGGCATCCCCGGCATCCCGGGTCGCCAGGTCTTCACCAACGCAAAAGATCGGCCGCAGGCCATAGGAGAGGGCCGCTTTCATTTTTTTCCTGATCTGCTCGTCAGTTTCGTTAAAATGGATTCTGCGCTCCGAATGCCCCAGGATCACGTAGCGGCAACCCAGGGCTTGCAGCATCGGGGGCGACACCTCACCGGTGTAGGCGCCTTCCGCCTCCCAGTGCATGTTCTGGGCCCCCCAGCCGATCCTGCTTTCGGCCAGCTTCAGAGCCACCGCCGGAATGGCCGGAAAGGGTGGACAGACAATTACTTCCACAGACGAGTTCTCCGGGAATTTTTCCAACAGCTTGCGGGTGAAGTTACCCGCCTCTGCCGGCGTCTTGTACATCTTCCAGTTTCCGGCGACTAAAGGGATCCTTTTCGCCATGCTTCCTTGCTCTCCTCTCCAGATCCGGTAGCTACTTCATCAACACAGCAACGCCGGGCAACTCCCGGCCCTCCAGAAATTCCAGTGAGGCGCCGCCCCCGGTGGAGGCGTGAGTCACCTGACCGGACACGCCAACTTTCTCTAACAACGCCAGAGAATCGCCGCCGCCCACCACCGAGATCAGACCCGGCCGGGCGATGGCCCGGGCTACAGCCTCGCTGCCGCGGGCAAAGGCCGGCTCTTCGACCAGGCCCAGGGGCCCGTTCCAAAATACCGTCTTGGAAGCGGCAATCGCCTGCTTAAACCTCTCGGTAGTCTGGGGACCGATGTCCAGGGCCTGCCATCCGGCAGGCACATCCCCCGGCGCCACTACCCGGGTTTCCGGCTGCTTGCCGCTGCGCGAGGCCGGCGCTACGACCAGGTCCACCGGCAACTCGACGATCACCCCGCGGCTGCGGGCACGCTGGATAAAATCCCTGGCGAACTCCAGGTGACTGTCATCCACCAGGGAATCGCCCAGGGGATTGCCCTCAGCCCGCAGGAAGGTATTGGCCATGCCGCCTCCCAGCAGCAGCTGGTCGACTTTCTCCGCCAGCTTCTCCAGAACACCGATCTTGTCGGCGATCTTGGCGCCGCCCAACACCGCGGTAAAGGGATGGGCGGGGTTCGTCAGGATCCGCCCCAGCATGGCGACCTCTTTCTCCATCAAAAATCCAGCTGCTGAGGGTAGAAATTCGGCCACTCCAACGGTTGAGGCGTGGGCGCGGTGAGCGGTGCCGAAAGCATCATCCACGTAGACCTCGCCCAGGGATGCCAGTTGCCGGGCAAACTCACGGTCATTGGCCTCCTCTTCCGGGTGAAAACGCAGGTTCTCCAGCAACAGCACCTCACCGGGCTGCAACTGCTCTGCAGCGGCAGTCGCCGCCGGTCCCACGCAGTCGTCGACCTTCTTGACGGGCACGCCGAGCAATTCCCCCAGCCGCCGGGCCACATCGGTCAGGCGCAGCTTGTCGTTCACCTTGCCCTTAGGGCGTCCCAGATGGCTCATCAGGATCACCCCGGCCCCCTGTTCCAGGAGGTACCGAATGGTCGGCAAGGTGGCCACCAGTCGGGAGTCGTCGGCAACTTTGCCCTGATCGTCAAGAGGTACGTTGAAGTCGACCCGCACCAGCACTCGCTTGCCCTTCATATCAAGCTCTCTGATTGTTTTCAGCTTTGCTGTTCCCATGTTCATTACCCCCAGGCTCAATGACCCCATCCTTTCCTAAAAGTTTTCTAGGCTATGCTCCTTACAGGCCCTTGGATGCCACAAACATGGCACAATCCACCACGCGGCAGGAATAGGCCCACTCGTTGTCGTACCAGGCAAAAACCTTTACCAGGGTGTCCTCCATCACCAGAGTGCAGGGGCCATCCACGATGGCAGAGTGATTGTCCCCGTTGAAATCGTGGGAAACCAGCGGCTCTTCGGTATAGGCCAGAATCCCTTTCAGACTTCCCGCGGCGGCTGATTTGAAAGCGCTGTTGATGGTCTCCATACTGGCAGGCTTATCAAGCTCGGCCGCCAAATCCACCAGGGAAACGTTCGGGGTCGGGACCCGGATGGAGATGCCGGTAAGTTTCCCCTTCAACTCCGGCAGCACCAGGGCCACAGCCTTGGCCGCCCCGGTGGTGGTGGGAATCATGGACAGGGCAGCCGCCCGGGCGCGGCGCAGGTCCTTGTGCGCCAGGTCGAGCACCCGCTGGTCGTTGGTATAGGAATGAATGGTCGTCATCAGGCCGCGCTTAACCCCAAAGTTTTCGTGGAGCACCTTGATCACCGGCGCCAGGCAGTTGGTAGTGCACGAAGCGTTGGAGATGATCTTGTCTTTGGCGGGATTATAGCGCTGCTCGTTGACACCCATCACTATGGTGATATCCTCGTTCTTGGCGGGGGCGGTGATGATCACTTTTTTAGCTCCAGCCTTCAGGTGGGTGGCAGCCTTTTCGGCCTCAGTGAACTTGCCGGTACCCTCGATCACGATCTGAACGCCCAGTTCATTCCAGGGCAGGTTGCCGGGGTCTTTCTCCGCAAATACTTTAATGCTCTTGCCGTTGATGACGATGGCCCCATCACTGGCCTGCACCGTTCCCGGGAAAATCCCATGGACCGAGTCATACTTGAACAGATGGGCATTGGTAACGGCATCTGTCAGGTCATTGATGGCCACCACATCGATCTCCGGGTTTTCCAAAGCCTTGCGCAATACCAGTCTGCCGATGCGTCCAAAACCGTTTAGCCCTATTTTTACCGACATTGCATATACCTCCATCCTTGATATTTATGGACTGATCTTTGCTCAACTCAGAATCTGGCGCCACCCTGCAAAAACCCAAGCACCCCCCGGCCACTATTTTAATATGCTTATTATCCCCAATTAATATGATCGCGGCCAGGATACAAGCCTATAGATCATCAGTCAGACGACTAGCCTGGTTGATCATAATAGATAACTATCCAATTAAGACATCATAATCCATTAATATTATATCTTATTTGCCTGGCAATGCAATCCAGATTCCCGGCCAACATTCCCGAAAATAGTAAGAAAACAGACCCTACGTTGCCCTTAGCAGGCAAGAGGCCTGTTCCCATTCCCCTGCTCCCGGGGCTAGTGCTTCCGGCGTTTGTTCGCAAACTCTCCTGCCCCGGTAGTCCTCCCGAAAAACGTTTTCAGATCGAACACGCCGCGGGGCGTCTGAACGTACTTATTGGCAATGGTCCGGCTGACAGTGGATTCGTGTAGCCCCACTAACCGGGCGATTTTTTTCAGGTCCAGGGGTCTAAGGTAATCCGGGCCGTGATTCAGGAACTCGCCCTGAAACTGGATGATCAATTGTACCACCCGGTACAGTATGGCCCGCCGCTGTTCTATGCTGCGGATCAGCCAGACCGCCGCCTGCAGTTTTTCCTCTAGAAATTGGGCCTCATGCAGGTCACAGGTGCCGCGTTTCGTCAGCAGGGCTTGATAGGTGCGGTTGACCATGAGCTGCGGCACCGAGAAGTCATTGACCAGCACCAGAAAATCATCCCCCGCCCTCTCCACCACCACATCCGGAATGATGTAGCGGGGCTCGCCCGGGCTGGAAAAACTATGCCCGGGACAGTGGTCCAGGGATCTGATAAGGTCGTATTTGGCGGTGGCCTCCTCCATTGTGATGCCCAAAACCCTGGCGATCCTGGAATACTGGCCAGAAGTCGGGCCCTCGAGAAAATGGGATACCATTTTCTCGATCAGCATATTGCGCAACCCACGGCGTTCCAACTGCAATAACAGGCACTCTTTAAGATTACGGCTGCCAACCCCCGGCGGATCGAAGGACTGCAGCAGGCTCAAGGCCTGAGTTGCCTCTTGGTCCGTGCAGGCACAGGCTTTCTGAACATCTCTGAGGTCTCCCTGGAAGTAGCCCCGGCCATCTATACTATTGATCAGGAACCCGGAGATCTCTCTGATCGGAGATTCTGGCCGGTCAAGAGACAGCTGTAAGCTGAGATATTCGTGCAGGGTGGGCATCTGAGCCAGGCAGTGTTCGGTGTTGTACGGGAGAGAGTCTTCCGGTTGGGCCCAGCTACGGTCCAGGGAGCAGTCAATCTGGCCACATTCGGCCAGGATGGTGCACCACTCGAGAGTGAAGTCTTCCCGGTCCGGATCGCTGGGTATTTCCACAACCGCATCGGCATCTTCGGCGATCTCCAGCATCGGGTTTTCGAGGACGGCGTTTTCAATATAGCGGACCAGGTCCGCAGTGGCCAATTGCAGCACAGTGATCGCCTGGCACAACTCCGGCGTTATCAACTGCTTCTGTTGCGCCATATAATTGCTATTACCCATACGCACCGCCCCAATCCCCCTTATTGAGCCTTAAGATTCGACTCTGGCGCCTCATTTCCTGCTTCCTTATTCTGTGAACTAAGTGAACATTCAGGACACCCAGGGTACCTGCCTTTAGCGGGCGCAGTGTTTTGCCTCCCCAAAACTGCTGACGACAGTATTTATTCGGATGGCTGCCGGGAGCTGTGCTGCAGTTGATTGCTCCTGCTGTAAGAGGATGAAGAAGCGATGATGCCGCCGGACAGCACCAGCTTCAGGCCTTCCTCCACGCTCATCTCCAGAACCTGCACATCCTGGCGCGGCACCATGACAAAATAGCCATGACTCGGTGGAGTGGCGGGAATAAAAACGTTTAACAGATCCTGTGACACCCGCTGTCTGATCATGTCCGGCGTTGTTCCGGTCAGAAAGCCGATCATGTAGAGTCCTCGACGGGGGTACTCCACCAGCACCACCTGCTGAAATGCCTCTTTGCGGCCGGAGGCGAATGCCTCCATCACCTGTTTGCTAGCCGAGTAGATGGTGTTGACCACAGGAATGCGGCGCAGCCCGGCCTCCCCCCACATCAACAGCTTTTTGCCGACCACATTTTGTGTGAATAATCCAGCTAGAAACACGACCACCAGCATGATCAGAAAACCCAGCCCCGGGATGCGGTGCCCGGCAATATACTGGATGAGGTTTCTCAGGATGCCGTCCACCAGGTTGAAGGCAAAGATCACGATGTACCCGGTGATAATCAGCGGTAGTAGCACCAGGATTCCGGTAATAAAGTACTTGCGGAAGAACTTCCAGATCAACGACAACGTACCTCCGGCTTCATTATATTGCATATCACATATGGTAGTATTAAGGCCATGTTCTTAATCTTCCGGATACCAGCCGCCGGCTCGCTAAAGGCAGGCGCCTGGCGATGGTAGTTGCTATTCGGCTTTTCGCCTCTTGATACGGCGGATCGGCCTGGCCGTTTCCTGCTGGCGCTGTTGTTCTGCTATCAGGCGGATCTGGCGAAAACGGTGATTGACACCGGACTTGCCCAGTGGAGGATCGAGCAGACGGCCAAGTTCTGTCAGACTGGCCTCCGGGTGAGACAGGCGCAGCAGGGCCAGTACCCGCAACTGTAGCGGTAAAGCGGCCAATCCAATCTGGCGCTGGATCTGATTGATGGCCTGCACCTGCTGCAGGCCGGCATCAACGCTCTTGCCCACATTGGCAGTCTCGCAGTTGACCAGCCGGTTGACCTGGTTGCGCATGTCTTTTAAAATGCGACCGTTCTCAAAGGTCAGCACTCCCCGGATCGCCCCGATCAGCCGCAGGAATTCTCCCACCTGATCCGCATCCTGAAGATAGACCACATGGCTCCCCTTCCGTTCCCGGTGGCTGGGATTCAGCCCGCACTGGACCAGAACATCGCCCAATTCACTCGCTGCCTCGTTGCTGTCCAGGACAAACTCCAAATGGTAGCCGCTCTCCGGTTTGTTCAGAAAGCCACCGCCAAGAAAGCATCCTCGCAGATAGGACCGGCGGCAGCAGTTCCGATCCAGCAACTTGGCATCCAGACGGTCTTTGATTCGGCCCTTGCGGTCAGCCAGGCCTAGCTCCTGCAGCAGTGAGAGACCATGCTGCTGAAGGGGCATCTGCACCACAAACAGGTGCCGGCGCCGCGGCCTGCTGCAGAGCCGCACCAGGATGTTGGCCTGCCAGCCCAGCTGCCGGGACAGCTTAAAAATACGGCGGGCCACTGCCGGGCTCTCGGCAGTAAACAACAGCGCTGCCCCAGGCGATTGCCCACCGGGCGCCCCTGGAGCGCGGGCAGAGTCACCCGGTGGGCGCGGAGTAGGCCCAGCACTGCTATTCCCGATCCGGATACTGCCCAGGGTGCGGGCGCAGGCGGCCAGTTCCGCCCTCAGACAGCAGGAATGGATTTCGGTCTGACGGGCCACCTCAGTTTTAATCTGAGCGCAAAAAGAGGGTTCCCTGGCCAAATGCCATCACCTTTTCCCCAGTAGATTCATAACCGCCCGGGCCAGTTTCCGGGGGTCGTGGCGTACCCATGCGCCGTCTTCCAGCACATCGGCCCTGATTAGCCGGACGCCCAGGCGGTAAAGACCCTGATCATCGACAGCCACCGGAACCGCCCCCTGAAGAGCGTATTTTTCCTGTTTCTCCGGAGCAATCTTTCTGGTGTTGACCAGGACATAATCGATCCAGCCTGCGCCGGCATGCTGGTAGATCGCCCTTAGATGGTCCGAGGCCTTGAAACCGGTGGTCTCGCCAGGTTGGGTCATGATATTGCAGAGATAGCACTTCACCGCCGGCGAATGCTTGACCGCGGCAGCGATCTCCCCCACTAGCAGGATCGGCAACACACTGGTAAATAGGCTGCCCGGCCCCAATAAAATCAGGTCCGCTCCAGAAATCGCCGCCAAAGCTTCGGGTACCGGGGCGCACTCCTCGGGAGTCAGGAACACTCGCCTGATCGGTTGCTCTGCCTGTGAGATCCTGCTCTCGCCGCAGATCGCCGTCCCATCCCGAAGCTCGGCATTGAGGACCACCTGCTTCAGGGTAGATGGAAGCACCTGGCCGTGTACCTTAAGAACCTTGCTTGCTTCCTGGATGGCAGTCTGAAAATCACCGGAGATGTCCGCCAGAGCCGTCAGCAACAGGTTTCCCAGGTTATGGCCGGCAAGTCCGTCTCCCTGTCCGAAGCGATAATGGAACAGCTGGTCCATCAGAGTTTCGGTCTCAGCCAGCGCTACCAGGCAATTACGAATATCCCCCGGGGGCAGAATGCCGAACTCCCCTCTCAGACGGCCGGAACTGCCGCCGTCATCCGCCACCGTGACGATAGCGGTAAGATTTTCGGTGTATTGCTTGAGGCCCCGCAGCAAGACCGGCAGTCCGGTACCGCCGCCGATGGCGACTACACGCGGACCGCGCTTCAGAGACTGGTGGCGATACTGCTGGCCTAACCATTTAAGCATCTCCGCCATGTTCACGCCGGCTTCACCGCCCCCATACGGGGAATATCCCGGTGATGCAGATTGACCTGATAGCTGCGCTGCAGCATTTGAGCCAGGCGCTCGGCCACCGCCACCGAGCGGTGCTGCCCCCCGGTGCACCCGATAGCCACCACCAGATGGCTCTTGCCTTCCTGCACATAATAGGGCAGCAGGAAGTGCAGCAGGCCGTAAAAACGCCGCATGAAACCTTTGGTCACCGTATTGTCGAAGATGTACTCCACCACCGCCCGATCAAGACCGGTCAGGGGCTTCAACGTATCCACGTAGTTGGGGTTGGGCAGAAAACGCACGTCAAACACCAGGTCGGCGTCCAGGGGGATGCCATATTTATAGCCGAAGGAAAGCAAACTGACCGAGAGGCTGGATTGATCCGGCTTGCCAAAGAGCTGAGTCAAGTTCTCTTTCAGGTCCCGGGCGCTCATGCCGGTAGTGTCCAGGATGATGCTGGCCTTGCCGCGGAGCTCCCGCAACCGTTCCCGCTCAGTCCGGATCGCATCCAATACGGAGATCTCCTCCCCGAGCGGGTGCTGCCGGCGCGATTCCTTATAGCGCCGTACCAGGACCTCGTCCGAGGCCTCTAAAAACAGGATCTCGTAATTGATCCCCTGCAGTTGGAAGTTGTTCAGTTCTTCGCTCAGGGCGTCGAAAAACAGTCCGCCCCGCACATCGATCACCAGGGCCACCCGCCGTACCCGTTCTCCGGATTGTTGGCAGAGTTCGGTGATCTTGGAGATCAGTTTGGGCGGCAGGTTGTCGACACAGAAAAAGCCCAGGTCCTCCAGACATCTGATCGCCTGGGTCTTACCCGCCCCGGACAAACCGGTGACAATCACCAGGCGGATCGGTCTTGTTTCCTCCATTTTACTCATCCCCCCTTTTGGGATGTGAGATGCGAGAGGTCAGAAGCAAAATTCCTACTTCCCGCTTCTCACCTCACAGTTTGGACAGCTCCTGCTTCAGATAGTCAATCACCTTGACCGGTTTGGGGTCGATCCCGTAGATCAGGGACAGGTAAACGCTGGTGAAGTCCCCCAGGTAGATCAGCGAGAACAAGCGGGCCAGCAGGGATGCTCCCTGGCCGCTGAATTCGGTCAGGCCCCCCAACCGGTCCGCCAGCAACTTCTTGACAATCTCCATCCGGGCCTGCACCCGGGGGTGGTCCGAGGCGTCCCGCAGATGGATCAGGCACAGGGAGCGCAGCAACTCCGGAGGCGCCTCGAAGCCGACCAGCTCGTTGTGGTTCAACTCCGGATAGACATTCCAGTAAGCCAGGCTCTTGGCGTTCTCGTTAAACTGTCCCTTCCAGCGTGTTGCCACCACCTCGGTGGTGCCAGCCGCCCCATAGATAATTGGAACCCGGCCATGCAAACACATAGCCAGGCCCTTGGCCCGGTTGCCGGTAAGCGGTGAGGCAGGAGCAAGCTCCTCCCGAAGAGCGCGCAGCACAGATAAAAGCTCGCCGTAACCCTCCTGTGCCGGCATCACTCCCAGACGCTCCAGCACTATCAGAGCAGGCAAAAACGTGTAGCCGATAGCGGAACGCGGAGGCAACCCCTGCGGTACCCGGATCACCGGAACCCCGTCCTCGTCCGCCAGTTCGGCCAATTTGCCGCCCGTGGTCAGAGCGATGCGGGTGGCGCCCCGCTCACCCGCCATCCGGTAAGCGCTCAATGTCTCCTCGGTATTGCCCGAATAACTGGTCAAAAAAACCAGGGTCTGCTGATCCACATAGGCAGGCAGAGCATAATCACGGCAGACCGCAAGGGGCACCCGGGCCTGGCGCGCCGCCAGCACCCGCACCAGATCGCCGCCGATGGCGGAACCGCCCAAGCCGGCCAGCACCACCTGCCGCAGTTCTTTCGGCAGACCGGGCAGAGCGGCCGCCTGGCCCAACTTCAGAGCCACCTCACACTGATCCGGCAAACCGGCCAGTGTCTCCAGCATCTCCTCAGGGTCCCTCTCCCAGATAAATTGTTTGTCATCCAGTTCTACTTGCGGGTCCTGGCTCATTCCGGCAACCCCCTTTTACCTAATTAGGTTGAGGCATGTTTTGCTTGGCAAGTTGTCTGCGGGCATAGGCCGCTGCCCCCAGGACCCCTGCCCTTGCCCGCAAGGATGCGGGAACTATTTTTAAAAAAGAACGCAGAGCAGGGAAAACACGCTGCTCCGCAGAGACCTCCGTTGCTTCCAGCAGCAGCCGGCCAGCCGCCGCAGCCACCCCCCCGCCGATGACGAACAGGGACGGATTGAGCAGGTTGGCGATGTTCCCGATTGCCTGGCCAAGGTAGCGCCCGGCTGCAGCCAGCAGTGACCGGGCCTCCGGGTCGCCTCTCTGGGCAGCCTGCACGATCGCCGGGCAGCCCACATCCCGGGCCTCGCCGCCTGCTACAGCCAGAATCTGCCCGCCCTGGCCAGCGGTGATCAGCTCCAGGGCCTGGCCTTTGATAGCCCACCCGGAGGCCATGGACTCCAGGCAGCCCCGGTTGCCGCAGGAACAGACCGGACCGTCCGGGACCACAGAGATATGGCCGATCTCGCCGGCGCCTCCGAAGGCCCCATCGTAGATCTCCCCACCGAGGATCAGACCGCCGCCGATGCCGGTGCTGACCGTGATAAAAACCATATTGTCGTTGCCCTGCCCGGCCCCGTAAAGATACTCTCCCAGAGCAGCCAGGTTGGCGTCATTCTCTAGAAAGACAGGCATTCCCAGCCGGTTCTGCAGCACATCCCGCAGACAGAAATCCCGCCAGCGCAGGTTGGGAGCAAAGCAGACACGCCCCGCCCAGGGATCCAGAGGACCTGGAGCGCCGATGCCCAGACCGAGAATCCGGCCGTCTTTAATAGTATCAGCCGTTGTCACCGCCCCGATGCCGGAAATGATGTTATCGAGCACCTGCTCCTGGCCCAGCTCCGCTTCCGTCGGCCTCACATCCCTACTGACAATCAGATCACCGGGGCCGATCAGAGCAGAATAGATCTTGGTGCCGCCCAGGTCCACCGCCAGGATGTAGTCCATGCCGCCTGTTCCTCCACCGCCGGTCTTATTGCCCGCCTTGTTTAAAAAAGCGGGTATCATACCCGGCGTAATTTAATTGTATCCTTCCCGTATTGGAGAAGCAATATGGACGGAAAAGGAGATCCATCATCTGGCGACATCATGGTCCAGCACAAACCGTTCCAACGCCAGGGCCACCCCGTCCTCGTTATTGGATGCGGTGACGTGATCGGCGCAGGCCTGCACCTCCGCCGGGGCGTTAGCCACGGCGATCCCCAGCCCGGCGAATTCCAGCATCTCCAGATCGTTGAAATTATCGCCGATCGCCATGACCTGGCTGCGGTCGATCTGCATCCAGTCTGCCAGCTCGTGCAGTGCCCGGCCCTTGGTGGCCTCCGGGTGATCCACCTCCAGAAAGCGGGGTTTGGACTTGGCCAGGTGCGCCTGTTCGCCGATCATCCCTCGCAGTTCCAGGAGAATGCCGTCAATCGCCGGCCCATCCTCGATCAGCAACAGCTTCAAGGGATTGCTGGTATCAAGCAGTGTTTCCAGATCCGCCACCCGGTAGAGAGGCACTCTGGCGAAGCTGTCATAGTTCTCTCCCCAGCGGGTGATCAGTTCGGCATACAGATCGTCATCCGCTCCGTTAAGCAGGTAGTAGTTGACCTGGATGCCGCGTTCCCGGCCAAACCGGATCACCTGGCGGGCGACCTCCGTTTCCAGCAACCTATAGTAGAGCACCTCCCCGGAGCGGGCATTCTTGATCAGAGCGCCTCCGTAGGTGATCAGGGGGATATCGAACCCCAGCTGCTCGGCAAAGGGCTGGGCTGACCGGAACATCCGGCCGGTACAGATCGTCACCGCCACTCCCCGGGCGCGCACCTGCCGCAGTGCCTCCCGGGTGTGTCCCGAGATGGTCAGGTCGCTCCGCAGCAGCGTTTCGTCGAGATCTATGGCTACCAGTTTGATATTCTCCATCCTTCTCCTCTTCTATACCGGTTTAATACCGGCCGTGTTCGGCCTTTCCCCGGGGCAGTGGCCGAGGAACAGTTCTTGGTCCACTCTGATGGAGCAAGAAGCATCCCTGACTTTTCCTCAAGCCGGTTGTTCAAATGCCGGGAGGGTGCAGGAAGCCGTGTAAGGCAGCGGCCACCTTCCGGTTCATCCCCGGCGCTGCCGCCAACTCCTCCAGGCTGGCCGAGCGCAGCCGGGATAGCGAGCCAAACTGCTTCAGCAGCAGCCGCTGCCTCTGCTTGCCGATCCCCGGCACCTGGGCCAGGGCGGTAACCCTGGCTCGATCCCGGCGCAGCTTCTCCTGGTAAGTGTGAGCGAAACGGTGCGCCTCGTCCCGGGCCTGTTGCAGCAGGTGCAGACCGGCGTTGCTCCGGGGTAGCTCCAGCGGACTGAAGCGCTCCGGTAGAAAGACCTGTTCCTGCTCCTTGGCCAGGGATATCACATCCATCCCGCTGCCGCTGCACTCACGCACTACAGTCAGTACAGCATGGAGCTGCCCCCTGCCGCCATCGACCACCAGCAGATCGGGCAGGGCATCCCTGTGCGCAGGCGTGCTTTCAGCCTTCTTTGCCTGGCCGATCCGCCGCCGCACCATCTCCTGCAGGGCGGCGTAGTCGTCCCCGGGCCAGGCGTCGTGGATCTTATAGCGGCGGTATCCCTTAGTGTCGGGAGCGCCGTCGGTGAAGAGCACCAGAGATCCCACCGTGTCCTGGCCGCCAAGGTGCGAGATATCCACGCACTCCAGCCGCCGGGGCGGTTTGGCCAGACCCAGCGCCCGCTGCAGTTCGAACACCAGATTGCGCCCTTTCTCTTTTGTTCTCAGGGCCTGCTGATGGCGTCGCTCAGCATAGATGCGGGCATTTTCCTCAGCCATCTTGAGCAGGTCGCGCCCGGGCCCGCGGCTGGGCGTCCGGATGGCCACCTTCTTGCCCCGCAGCCGCCTCAGCCACTCGCTCAGCAGATCTGCCTCCGGCAGCAGGCTGCTGACCAGCAGGGCCGGGGGGATCTCCCGACCGGCGTAGTAGTACTGCTTGATGAAAGAGCCCAGGATCTCGCCGCCCGGCATCTCCTCCGCCCCGGCCAGGAAGTAGTTCTCCTCCGCCACCAGCTGACCGCTCCGGACCCGCAGGATCAGCACACAGACCTCGTCCAGCCAGACGCCAACCGCCAGGACGTCCTCATCGCCACCGCCGGTCTGGGCCACCCGCTGCTGCTCCCGCACAGTCTTCAGGGCGCTCAACTGGTTTCGCAGGCGCGCCGCCTGCTCAAACTCCATCCTCCGTGAAGCCTCGGCCATCCGGGCAGTCAGGCTCCGCTCCACATCCCTGGTCTTGCCCTCCAGGAACAGTACCAGGTTCTCGATCATCTCCCGGTAGTCCCGGGCCGATACCTGCCCGGTGCATGGTCCCAGGCACTGTCTGATCTGGGCGTTGAGGCAGGGCCGGCTGCGGGGGGCCAGCACCTGGTCGGAACAGGATCGGAAGGGGAACAGCTTGCGCAGGAATCCCAGCGTCTCCCTGACGGCGCCCACTTCCGGATAGGGTCCGAAGTAGCGGGAGCCGTCCCGGATCAGGCGCCGGGTGACCATGACCCGGGGGAACTCCTCTGCCGTCACCCGGAGGAAGGGATAGGACTTGTCGTCTTTCAGGTTGATATTATATTTTGGCCGGTACTCCTTGATCAGGTTGCACTCCAGGATCAGGGCCTCGACCTCGGAATCAGTCACCAGGTACTCGAACCTGGCGGCCTCTATGACCAGCCGCCGCGTCTTCTCCAGCTGGCCTCTCTCCTGGAAGTAGGAGCGCAGGCGGTTGCGCAGGGAGATCGCCTTGCCCACGTAGATCACGACCCCGGCACGATTGCGGAACAGATAGACCCCCGGCCGCTCCGGCACCAGTTCAAGCTCCTTTTTCAGTTCCCGGATCTTCTTCGATTGTTCATCTGCATAGGCTTCATCCGGCATTCCCTGTCACCGCCCTTCCCGGCCCCATCATGCGATCAAAGCTTCTAATAAACAAATTCTTGATTCAGATGGGGTTTTAACCCCATCTGAATCTTTAGAAGATGTTATCCGATAGCTAACCGCCGCTTATCTCCCGCTTCAAGAAGCGGGAGTCTTAGCGGCGGTTAGCTATCGGATAAATATAGCGTCAATCTTCCCTACCAAGAGCATCGGGCTGTTCCAAGGCTTTCTTTTCAAGCTGCCTGAAACCGCAACGGCCATCAAAACAGGCGATGACCGGCAGCTATAGGGCGATCTTAAACACAGCCCGGGAATGATAATGGGTAAAAAAAAGGGCACCCGACACCCCTGATACAAATTTCTTTTATTTTTTTATTCTAACATCTCATGCAGGGAAAGGGAAACTGGGAAATCGTTGTCTGCCGTTGCAAGGCTCACGAGCATTGACTTCCGGCTTCCGTGCCGGACAGGCCGGGCACACGTCAATATCCGATAGAACAGCGAAACTCAGGCCGATAGAAAAAGAGGGGCCGCCGGACCGGAGGCTAGGCCTCGTTGGATATTAACCCGAGAGCTTTTCCCCTTAAGAGTGCCTCCATCCGCGAGCGCACCCCCAGCTTGGCAAACATATTGGTTAAATGAAACTGGACCGTTCTATCGCTCAGTTGCAAGGTGGCCGCTATCTCATGATTACGCAAACCCCTGGCGATCAGGTTGAGTATATCGGCCTCCCGGGCTGTCAGAATATTAGCGCCGTTCCTCCCTTTCCTTCTTGCACCATGTTCACCATTGCCCTTGATCATGACAAGGATGCTCTGACCCAATGCAGGGTCCAGATAGACCCCTCCGTCGTTAACAATATGCACGGCCTGAATCATATGAAAGAAGGTTGATGTTTTCAGAACAAACCCTTTAGCGCCTCTATCAATACACGGTTTAATGTATCCTTCCAGCCCGTAGCCGGTAAAAATGATGATTTTTAAATCCGGCTTGATTTCGATTATCTTCTTGATCAAGTCCAGGCCCGAGATATCGGGCAGGTTGAGATCCAAGATAATCAGGTTCAATCCCAGTTGCCGGATCTTTTGCAAGCATTCTTCCCCGGTGAGGGCAATGCCTGCTATTTCAATATCATTCTCTTCTCCCAGCCTGTTGGCGGTTCCTTCAAGCACCACCGGATGATCGTCAACAATGAACACCGACATTTTCATCATCCATGCCCCCATCCATCCTATCCGCCACAGGGATAAGCAACACTATGGCCGTTCCCTTGCCCGGCCTGGAAACAATTTTCAGCCTTCCTCCCAACTGCCGCACCCGCTCCTCCATACCGATCAGGCCGAACTTGTTCTCATTCAACAGGTCAATTCTAGAGCAGCAGGCATTGAAACCCTTTCCGTTATCACTGGCTCTAATGATCAGATTCTTGCCCAGCCGGATGGTCACTCGCGCCAGATCGGCGCCGGCATGTTTGACGGCGTTGCCCAGTATCTCTTGCACCAGGCGAAAGGCAGCTAGTTCGACGTCACGCTCAAGGCGCACAGAATCGTTAAAGCCTTTCGTGTCCACCGCAATCTCCATGTTCTCTTCGATCATCAGCTTTTTGACCAGACACTCCACGGCGGGTAAAAAACCCAGGTCATCCAGGATCGGTGGACGCAGTTCCGTGCATACGTTGCGCAGTTCATAGATCAGGTCCTCGATATTCTCCTCAATTCCCTGCATCTCTTCAGCGGTGTATTTTTTCTCAGGCAATTTTTTGCAGGGGTATTCCCTGGACAGCCTCAGGATATGAATGGCTGTCTGCAGCGGTCCATCATGAATCTCACGGGCGATCGCCCGTCGTTCCTCTTCTACTTTACTCTGTGAGATGTGATGCAGCAGCCTCAGGTTCCGGGCCTGCTCTTTCTCCTGTTTTACTTTTTGTTCCAATACGCCGAGCAGTTCGATATTTTCCACCGCTAGCAACACCTGTTTTCCAACAGTACCTAGCAGGGAGACTTCCTCGCCGGACAAAAATGCCTTGTTCAATTCAAAACCCAGAAATAGACCGATCCTGTAAGCATCCCTGGATAGGGAGATCAGAAAGGCGGCCGGAAAACCCTTGGGCAGGGAAGGGTTAAGCGGATCCTGCCTCAGTTCTAAAAAATACTGCTTCAGCAAAGCGACATCCGAAGGATTGTCCCTGTATTTTCCCGTCGGCGACAATGCGGCAATCCTCTCTCCTTTTTTGATCAGGAACAGGGCGCCGTCCAGCGACATGTTTTCTGCGACAGACCCGGAGAGCACGGTTCCCAGGACATCCAGGCTGGATATCCCCGTCAGGGAGTCGCTGATCCGCTGCAGCTTTCTCTTATAAGAAACGTGGCCTGGGGATATGATCGCCTCAAGCCGCCCCTTTAATCGATCATAAGAGTAAATAAAGAACAGGAGAATCCCCAAAACGGAGATAAAAAGTTCATAGGTTGAAAGACTATTGAAGGCCAAACCGAACCGGATCAGCCCAGCAATAACCGCTGCCTCGGGCAGAGCGATCAATAGATTGGTGGCCAGCTTGCGCAGCAGGTAGCTAGCGCTTGGCAAGTAAGCATTTGATAAAACGTACACGATCATCAAGGGAATGAAAACAATGAACAAAAAAGTTTTTTCGCTGCTAACCAGAGGAGTTCCTGAAATAATGGTGGGAATGGCGCTGAGAAGCAGGAAGGGCGAGATGCTTACGATAATACCAGTTAAAACTAACATGAGCTGATTGCGTACGAATCCGTAATTCGTTGATCGCAAGGTAATGTTGATGATAATAAGGCTACAGATAAAACCCAGCAAAGTATTGATTAGCAATAAGCTCCGAAGAGTTTGAATCAGGCCTGGCTGAAACAAGTGGGCCGTAAATGTAAAAGCGAGAACCGCAAGCGTAATGATCAGGCTTAATTGGAAAACTCTTTTTGCGATCGGTGTTTTATTCTCAACAGGAAAAACCGCGGCAAATCGCACTAATAAAAATGAAAA
>JAHFCR010000057.1 GCA_023249405.1 Peptococcaceae bacterium
AACTTTGCTTGGGGCTTTGTAGAATGCCCTGGCCGCCTGGTCCACGGTCATCAGGCGAATGGAAAGAGGGGTTTGACTTTCTTCGACTTTGTGTGGTATAATACCCATTGAATTCAACTCCTTAGGCGCTTTGTAAGCGTCTTTTTTTTATGCTTCTGCCGTGGCCGCCGCCAGCGCCCCCGCAATGCATTCGGCCAGTTGCATCACCAGGCAGAGCCGGGTATTCTGCAGCACCAGATATTCCAGGAAACCGCCCACGTTGACCACTCCGGAAATCGCAATCTCTCCCGCCGGGGGCAGGTTTTTGTGTACTCCGGTGCCGGGTATCAAGGCCTCCTGCTCGATGCTGACGGTGCCCACGGTGCCGATCTGTCCCAGGCAGGCGTCCACGGCGATGATCAGCGGGTTCTGATATTTCTGCCCGATCTCCCGTATCTTCTCCGCCAGGTTGACGGCATGCACCGGCTCATCCAGGGTGCCATAGCACGGGAGCCTGTTCGCCATCCGGCTGCCCACCAGCGGCCCCAGGCTGTCTCCGGTGAGACGGTCGGTGCCTATGGAGAGCAATATCCGGGGACGCTTCTGGTCAGGGTCGATTTTTCTTAGCAGCGCAGATATGTGGCTGGCCGCTTTCTGCGTTGCGTCGGGTTCCTGGATGCTGACTCGCATGGAAGGTGCTCCTTTCTCTTAAAATTTGATTTATGCCGCCGGGTTTGGCCGGTACTGCCCACGTACGTCCCGCATCTTCGCATCCCTGGCCGCCCGGTCGATCCGCTGCTGGTCCCCGCCGAACGTCGCCCCCTGCATCGCCAGCTTGCGCAGATGCCTGAGCAGCAAGGCGAATCCCTGGTTTGTGCCGACGAAGCCGATCACCTGCGTCACTGAATTTCCCTCCTTTCCAGCAGTTTTTCCAGCATCTCCCTGCCCAAAACTTTTCCCGCTACCAGGCAGGCCCCGATCAAAATCGCCGCCATCACGCCGCCCGCATCCTTTCCCCGTGCATCGCCAGCATCCTCAGAGACTCGGCCTGCTCGATCAGGTCGCCCAACACCTGGACGATCTCCTCGAAGTCAACCCGCTCAGTCTGGTCGATCACGCCATCCCTGGCGATCTCGATCAGCCTCGTCTGCGCTGACTGTAGATTTCCCAGCGCTGCTACGACGCCGAGGACGGCGATAGGCAGCTCCTTGGCCTCGACATTGCGCCCGGTAAACTGACCCAGGTAGCGGTCGAGCAGCGTGGGATCCTGGTATAGCTCGGCGGCTTCGGAGACGAGGCGGATCAGATCCGGCATAGTGTCGGTCTCTAACTGGCGCAGTCTCCGGTGATCGATGTGCAATCCGTTGCAAGCCTCGTACTTGGTGAATCCTGCCGATTCACGGGCCTGACCTAGCAGATTGAGACTATTCTTAATTGGTGTTTTGGTGGAAGCTGATGTTTTCATGACATTCCTTTCTGGTAAATTTGTTTGTGACGGAACCGGGATGCTTTGGTTTTGCTCCGGCCTCAGCGCCGTGTCGCTCCCGGGTCCCGCCATTTAGGCGGTGAGCTGGTCGAACCTGGCTTGCGCATAGTCGCTACTGGACTGCTCGTGGCACTCCGGGCAGGTATCCTCTCCGGTCTCCGGATGCGGATACTTTGTGCCCTGGAGCAGGCGGCCGCAGACTGAACAGCGGTTGGTTGGCAATGGGGTCACCTCCTTGTTCTTTGACAATTTATCTCTTCCCCCAGAAGGGTTATTATCTTGGCCGCCAGTTGCCGTACCAGCGACCTATATTGAAGGGAGGTGGAGGCGTCTGTCCTCCCGGCTGCTCAGCCAGTCCGTTCGTCGGGCCATTGTAGCGGCGGGGGTCGCCATTCTGAGCAGCCGGCGGGACGGACGGTTTATTGTTTGAGCCCATCTAACAGAGCCTTGATTTTGGCGGTCTTCTTATCCCAGTACTCTTTGCCATTCGCCATATCTAAGTCCATGCAGACATACTGATGATGCACAGCCTCCCTCTGTTCGGTTTGTAGTGCTTGAATAAAGATGGCTAATTCCTCGTCATCCTTGATGTGGATGTCAGCCGAAATGAACTTCCGGCCGCCGAGGAGTTCTGGTTCACGCTTTACGGTGATCTTTGCCACCTGTTTCACCTCGCTTCCTCTGATGGATTTTTATCCCAACTTGCGGGACCAAAAAAATTTAGTAGTCGATAGTGACGAGCAGAGCGGGTGCTATCTGTGGCGCCGGGTCGATTAACCACCAGCCCGGGTTGACGCCGATCACTTCGCGATCGTGGTAGCAATCAAAGCCGGTGCCGTTCAGCAGCAGATCTGCAGGAGCCGTGACAAAGTTCAAAAGATCTTTGTTGTGCAGTTTTATCAATGTGCTGGGCTCGGTCCGTTCCAAAACATCGATGAGTTTCATGATGGCCTCCTGAAAAATTCCTCTAGCTGGCAGTACCAGGTCTCCAGAACGCCCAGGGTGCAGCAGAGGAGAATGAGCAGGGAGTCAAACACTGTTTGCCTTTCTTTTCCGGCCACCGCAGCCAGGGATGTCAGACCAGTGCTTACGGTGATGATTGATTAACTGTAAAGCCGGGATTGGCTGCTCTTCCGGGACTTCTGTCTTAACCGCTGCCAGGGCCGTGTCGGTCAGGTGTTTCACTAGGGCGTCATGCGGGATGAGGATCCGGCTCTTCTTATCGCCCGTGCGGTAAACAGGTAACTTCCCCTGAGCAACCAATCTACGGACTGTGGCACCGCTGATGCCCATTTTTTCTGCTGCTTCATCGATGCTGTAAGCAAGTTCAGCCATCTTAGCTCCTTATACTTTCTTTTTTTCTGGGCATACTACCCGAAAAAGGGATATGTGCGATGTATCGTAGCCAATTATTTGCTTCAAATAATCATCAAGAGCTGGAGAAGCAGATCAATGACTGGTTCGAGAACGTGAAACCCGGCAAAATACACTCGGTCAGTCTTGCGGCGGATGGGATGGAACTCACCTACTGCGTGCTGGTGCTGTATTACGTGACACGGATTAAAGATTAATTGCCATCGGTGCCGGTAGCATTCATTTGGTGCTTATCGAAACATTTTGGGTCAAAAAAAATTACCCAATCAATATCTAGATTTCTGCTGATTTTTTTTGCTACTGGAACGCTAGGGGTTCTGATCCCAGATTCAAGCTGTGAATAAAAAGGGCGTGAAATGCCAGTCTTATCGGCCATTTGTTGATGCGTGAGATTACCACGCAATTCAATTAACCATTTTCGTTGCACCAATTATCATCTCCTTTAGGTGCATTACGCACCTTTTATTTTATTATACTGGTGCTTATTGCACCCTGTCAAGTACCTTTGGTGAGATTCGCACCAAATATATTTTGGTGCTATTTGCAACGGTATAATAAGTTAAAGGAGGTGGTGTTTTTATGATTGGTAAGCGGCTTACTAAATTAAGAAAAGATGCTGATTTAACTCAGCAACAATTGGCGGACAAAATTTACATCTCAAGAGATACATATGCCCAGTATGAGACTGATAGGAGAAGCCCTGATTATGGAACATTAAATAAAATTGCTGATTATTTTCAGGTATCTACTGACTATATTTTAGGCCGTTCTGAAAATCCGCATCAGGAACAAGTTTTATTTGATTCCAACATTATCTATCAGCAACGAGATGAGGGAGATGCCTATTTGACTGTCCGAGAGCTAGAAGTTAGATATAACCTCTCAAAAGAAACTGTCGATAAAATGATTGATGATATTCATGGGCATTATAAAAACCAGCAGGTAATAGATCCAGAGGGGGGAATATTAACTGATGGCCCTAACTCTCCAGGCAGCGGGGCATTACCTGAAGACAAGAAACGAAAGTGAATTCGAGGAAAAACTATTTAGAATTCTCTATAATAAGGGTTACAAAATTGTCTATGAAGATTTACGGAAAAGAGAATTAAAAGGATATTGCTGGCCGGCCAAAAGACTAATTGGACTAGATAAATTTTTAAACCGAATAGAGCATAAATGTACTCTTTGTGAAGAGACGGGCCATGCTCTCTACCCGCCCATCCAAAACACAGTAAAATTTCATCAGAAATCCTATTGGTCATTGGATGCCAATACACGTAGTGAGGTTAATTATTTTCGTGCTCAAAATGAGCGCCCCGGCTTGATATGGGCTACATCAATCTTAGTATTAGACTTTGAGTTTTGGGAATTTGCTAATAAAGGGCCCTGGGAATGGCGGGAATGGCTAGAACGATTTGAAGTGACAGAAGATATCATGCACTGGAAGATCGGTTTCATGCGAACAAAAGAGAGGTTCAAATGCCAAAACATTATCAAGCGAGTGCCGCCGCAAGGCGGTTTCTGAGTCTTATGGGTAATTCGACAAAATACGACTTAATATTACAAAGAAGAGGTACAGCTAATTTGCATTAAGCCTTTATGGATAAGAGAGTTTTTTTAATGATAAACTTATCGTTGAGGTGATCTCCATGATCTCCGGCCATGTCGAAGACCGCTATAAATCATCCTGGACAATCATCATTGAGCAGGACCGCGAGGACGGCCAGCGGGACCGCGCTACCAAAAGCATCAAAAAGAAGGAATACAAAACCAGACCGGAAGCAGAGCGCTTCATGAACCGGCTGATCATCGAGATGGAGCAGGGCACCTATGTAGACGCGTCTGGAATGACCCTTTCTGCTTACCTGGACAAATGGCTCGACTTCGCCAAAACGAATCTGGGATACACTACACATAAGCGATACAAGGGAATTATAGAAAACTATTTCAAGCCAGAACTGGGATTCATTAAACTGGAAAACCTCAAGCCGCTGAAGATCCAGGAGCATTATAAATGGCTGCAGTCCGGCGATGGCCCTGGTCTGTCTCCAACTACGGTTCACCAGCATCATGCTATGCTTCATAAGGCACTCAAACAGGCTCGCCGGTGGCAGTTGATTCAAGTAAATCCAGCGGATAATGTTGACCCTCCCTCTGCGACAAAATATGAGGCGCCCATCTTACCGGATAAAAAAGCCTTCCTTGACTTTTTGGAAATGCTTCTGGAGACAATTCTTTATTTGCCGGCAATCATAGCCCTGGCTACATCCTTACGGCGTGGGGAGGTTTGCGCCCTGCGATGGCAGGACGTTGATTGGGATGATCGAAGACTTCTTGTACGGCACAGCCTCTATCGAGAAGCAGGGGCCGGCTTGAAGCTCAAATCACCTAAAAACGGTAAAGCCAGGCCTGTGAAAATACCTGCCCACCTGTTAAACATACTTAGAAGAGAATTTATGACCAGGTATGAAGAGACTAATTTTACTGATCATGGCAACGATTATATCTGCGCATGGGAAGATGGGCGACCAATCGAACCGAGTTATATCAGCCATAGATTCGGCAAAATGAAAATGCCGATTACCTTCCATGGCTGCAGACATTCGCACGATACGTGGATGCTGAGGCAAAAAGTCGATCCTAAAATAGTAGCTGACATTGCCGGCAGGGATGTTGGATTGACTCAAAGACTTTATGAACACGTTCTCCCGGATATGCAGGAAGAGGCGGCAGCGTTATTCGATGAAACAATTTTCGGCCTGGAAGAGGGATATTAAAAATGGACTTGGGCAACGATCCGGCAACGATTTAACCCGGGCAACGAATTTTAAGAAAAAGCAAAAGCCCCACAGGCGATGTGGGGCTTACATTTATCTGGCGTCCCAGGAGGGATTCGAACCCCCGACCGCCGGATTAGAAGTCCGATGCTCTATCCAGCTGAGCTACTGGGACACGTATCGGAATAAATAAATGGAGCGGGTAGAGGGAATCGAACCCTCGTAATCGGCTTGGAAGGCCGACGCTCTACCATTGAGCTACACCCGCATGATTTGTGCCTATTTATTTTATCATATGGATAAACCTACAGCAACCGACCATGTACTCATCTAATAAAAAATGGTCGGGGTGGGGAGATTTGAACTCCCGGCCTCTTGGTCCCAAACCAAGCGCGCTACCAAACTGCGCTACACCCCGCGGCCTTTTCAGTATAACATGCAGGATGCTTGCATTTCAACACAGTACAAGCCGCCAAAAGGTTGAGCCGCTCTTCAATTCCAGACACAGCAGCGAGACTTTGGCCATCCGGTCAGGCCAGCGTAAACAACTCCACAGCGATGGGAATGCCCGGCTCAAGCTTCATGATTGCATAAGTGCATTGCCCCGGGATCCGGGGCCAGGCCACGCTGCCAGGGTTAAGGTAACGTATGCCGTCCAGTTCCTCGTCTTGGAACATATGGGTGTGGCCAAAGATCGCCATCTCCGCGCCCACATCCCGAACGCGCGCGGACAGTCTCATCAACCCCTGTTTGACGCCATAAAAGTGTCCGTGGGTCAGATAAATTCGGTGGCCCTCGAACTCCAGCAGATCCTCGTCAGGCCCAGGCACGCAGCGATCACAATTGCCAATCACTGCCCTGACCTCGATGCCGAACCGATCTGACAAATACATGGCGTCAGAATAGAAATCGCCGGCGTGGACCAACAGGTCGATATCGCTCATAGCCAGCACTGCCTGTTCCGCCCGTCCAACATCACCATGGGAGTCACTCAGGACCCCGACCCACATGCTTCTCTCCCTCCAGTTCGCTTACAATAGGGAAATCAGAATCTCTCTGGCATTGGCCATAGCCTGGGCCCGGTGGCTGATCCGGTTTTTTACCGGGGCGCCCAGTTCCGCAAAGGTCTGCCCTAAAAACGGTACCAGAAACACCGGGTCGTAGCCAAAGCCAGCGCTTCCCCGGGGTGCTGCGGTGATCAGCCCCTCGCACACTCCCTCACTAAGGTACTCAGCCCCTGCCGGGGTGACGATGGCGATCACGCACCGGAACCTGGCGGTGCGCCGGGGCGCAGGAACGCCCTCAAGCGCTCCCAGTAATTTCCTGAGATTCGCCGCATCGTCATGCTCGGGACCAGCGTAGCGGGAGGAATAGATGCCAGGAGCGCCATGAAGGTAATCCACCTCCAGCCCGGAATCGTCGGCCACCGCCACCAGCCCGGCAGCTGCAGCCGCAGCCCGCGCTTTCAACAGGGCATTCTCCTGAAAAGTAGCCCCGGTCTCCTCCACCTCGGGCAGGCCAAATAAATCGGCCGGGGAAAACACCTGAACATCCAGTCCCTGCAACAGTTGACGAAACTCGGCAATTTTGCCCTGATTCCGGCTGGCGATTATCATTCTCGACTTGCAACTGGCCACAATGCATCACCGCTTAACAACTCTTTCTGAATCCCGACCAGACGGCCCGTGCCCCGGGCAGCCAGAGCAAGCATCTGCTGTAGTTCCTCATTGGAGAAAGGCTCTCCCTCAGCAGTACCCTGGATCTCTACAAACTCTCCGCCTCCGGTCATGACCACGTTCATGTCCACGTCGGCATGGGAATCCTCCTCGAAGCAGAGGTCGAGCAGTAGTTTTCCGTCCACCTTGCCCACACTAATCGCCGCCACGTAGTCTCGTAGTGGCAACTCGCTGAGGACGCCCTGTGCTATCAGTCCCTGCAGAGCGTCCACCAGGGCAACATAGGCACCGGTGATAGCTGCGGTACGGGTCCCTCCATCCGCCTGGATCACGTCACAGTCGATCCAGACAGTGCGCTCCCCCAATTTCTCGAAGTTTACCACTGCCCGCAACGAGCGTCCGATCAGCCGCTGGATCTCCGATGACCGGCCGTTCAGCCGGCCCTTGGTGATGTCCCGGGGCGTGCGCGCCATAGTAGCGCAGGGAATCATGCTGTACTCGGCAGTGACCCATCCCTTCCCCTTGCCCTTGAGAAACGGTGGCACTTTTTCATCTACGCTGGCAGCGCAGATCAGTCTGGTGTTCCCCACTTCGATCAGAACCGAGCCTCCGGCGTACTGAAGATAGTTTCTCTGTATCGATACAGGACGCAGATCTTCCTGGTTTCTTCCGTCCGGGCGCATGGCCACCAACTCCTTAACATCGTTTGCCAAAGCTTATCACATATTTTCCATACACTTCAAGTTTTACTAGCCAAGCGTAACAAGCAGGCTAAATACCCGCCCATGCTCTGCTGCGCGCAAGGAGAAGGCCCCGGTTATTGGCGCGGGGCCTTCTTTCTTTTCACACATCCTGCACTGGCTGAATCTTTAATAACAGTCATGCCGGCAACCGAATCAGGCGGCCTCTGAGTTAATAACCCTGCGCCAGTAGTCGAGTAAGTCCTGCATCGTTTTAGCAAAAGGGATCTGCGGTTCCCAGCCGGTGAGTCTATTAAACTTGGTGGCATCCCCCATCAACACCGGCACATCCGACGGTCGCATCAGTTCAGGAGCCGGCTTAACCTCAATGTCACATTTAGCGCCGGCCAGCACAGTGTCTAACACTTCCCTGATCTTGTATGCATTGCCGGAGGCCACCACGTAGGCCTCCCCCGGTTCGCCCTTTTCCAGCGCCAACCAGTAGGCCCTCACCATGTCCCGAACATCCGTAAAGTCCCGGCGGGCGTCCAGGTTGCCACAGTGCAGCACCGGTGGCCGTTTTCCGGCCTCGATCTCCGCCACCTGTTTGCAGAAGCTGGAGGTGACAAAACTCTCGCCGCGGCGCGGCCCGGTATGATTGAATGCCCTGGTACGGACGATATGCAGTCCATAGGATGCATGATACTGATAGCCCAGCAGGTCCTGGGCAACCTTGCTGACACCATATGGAGAAAGTGGGCGGAACAGGTTATCCTCGCTGATCGGCAGTTCCTCCGGATAGACCAGGCCATACTGTTCAGAGGAGCAGGCTATCTGCACCCGCGTCTCCAGTTTGAGATGCCGTATTGCCTCAAAAATGTTGAGTTGGCTGAGAATATTGGTGGTGATAGTCTCCTCCGGGGCCTTCCAGGAAGTGGGCACAAAACTCTGAGCCGCCAGGTGAAAAATATAATCCGGGGCCACCTCCCCCAATACCTTCTGCACTGCAAACGGGTCTCGCAGATCACACTCATGCAGTTCCAGACTGTCAATGAGATGGCTGATATTGTTCAACCGGCTGCGCATGCGTACCGTTCCATATATTTTCACATCCGGTTTTTGCAGACATAACTCGGCCAGGTGGCTACCCGCAAACCCGGTTATTCCCGTAATTAAAACCTTCATTGAATTTCCTCCCATACATATATTGATTGACCAGCATATATTGCATCAGCATCATCCAGGCTATGGCTCAATACAGGACAGTGCGGCTCCGTGGATATTCCGGATGTCACCGGGCGCCGGTAGATGGATGTCGGCTATTGCTGGTGGTCTATTGAAATCCCAATCTCATAATATGTATGGCATTATTTAGCAGTTACACTTTCGGCGCCCAAATATAAAGCAGACGGCCCTCAATTGCACCGCGTGCTCAACAGCACAGACGCGCATGACCAATATATATGGGATATTTTGGAGCATTGTAACATTATTACCATAGTTTACATATCGTATGGAGTAGCCCCTGGCAGACAAGGCGAGTCTGAGGCAAGAGCATTCAGGAAGAATAAAACCGGGAGTGAGATCAGGTGCTAATATCACAACTCTGCAAGAAAAATGACTTTAGTACAGAGTGGTTCGCCGCCAGTAATAAGTTATTTTTTCAGCCCTTTCAAACCTATATCCGCCACTTCATCGAAACCAATTACCAACATATAAAAATGCAAGCCCCGATTTTATATCACCGGAAGTTGTGGGAATTCTGCTACATCTTCCAGGCTCTGTATGAAAATGGCCTGCTGATTCCAGGCAGTATGGGGCTCGGCTTTGGTGTAGGCAAAGAACCGCTGGCATCAGTATTCGCGTCCTACGGCTGCCAGATCACAGCCACCGATCTGGATCTGCAAAGCGCCCAGGTGGCGGGGTGGGCCAGTTCTGACCAGTATGCCGCCGGCATCGAGTGTTTGAATAAATACGGGTTATGCGACCCCGCCGTTTTTAACCGGCTGGTGGTCTTTGAAAATGTTGATATGAATCATATTCCCAGCAAATATACAGGCGTTTTTGATTTTACCTGGTCATCCTGTTCTTTTGAGCATTGCGGTTCCATAGAATTGGGCGAGGAATTCCTGGTCAGACAGATGGATTGCCTAAAACCTGGCGGAATCGCCGTGCATACCACAGAATACAACCTCTCTTCCAATGAAGATACGCAGGAACGGGGCGGCCTGGTGATCTTCAGGAAAAGAGATATCGAGGATATGGCACAGAAATTGAGAGGCCTGGGTCACGAGATCGAACTCGACCTGGACCCTGGAGAGGCATTGATCAACTCATGCGTAGACCTGCCGCCCTACACCCACAATCCACATCTCAGGCTGCAAATACTGAATTGGGTGTCGACTTCTATCGGATTGATCATTAAAAAAACGGGGGCATAACGGCCACAGAAGCAAACAGTGGTTTCTCATAGGCTTACCGGTGCGATAGCACATGCTATTGCTGTGTCTAGCCAGATATGACCTGGTGGTTAATTTTTTGCCAATCGATTCTATAAAAGTTCAGATATCAAGATGGAGGCATGGACACAATGCGCACGACCGGCAGCGGTCAGGACAACGCCGGCATGGCTTTCCCTATCGACGAGATCGCCAGCGGCCAGGAGCGCTCGGAGCGGTTGAGCGTGGCCTGGGCAGGTCTGATCTACTCCTCTGCCGGATTCGGCCACGAGGCCAGGGCGTTTATCAGCGCCCTGAGCCGGAATAGCTGGCCAATCAAGGCGATATCGCTGGGGCACAACGAGGAGGACCTGCTGGCGCCTCAAGAACTCGCCTCGTTGCAGGCGTTGGAACAGACTCCTGTTGACACCTCCCAGGCGATAGCGGTCCAGCATATTCCCTTCGATTTTTACCGTAGGGAGATCCGCGGGCGGGTCAACATCGTGCGCACGATGTTCGAAACAACCGGCATCCCTCATCACTGGGTGCAGCCACTCAGCCAGATGGATGAGGTCTGGGTTCCCAGCAGCTTCAACATAGACACCTTCAACGCCTGTGGCGTCTCCAGGAGCAGGCTGCGCCTGGTTCCGAGCGGGGTCGATTGTGCCTTGTTCCAGCCGGCAACACCCCCGCTGAACCTTGGGCCGAAGACCGGCTTCACTTTTCTCTCCAATTTTGTCTTTACTGATCGCAAGGGCTGGGATCTGCTGCTGACCGCCTATTTTACGGAGTTCAAGCAGCAGGAGGAGGTCTCCCTGCTGATCAAAACGTACGGCAACGAGACCGTCATCAAAGAGCGTCTCGGACGTTTTATCCAGGAGCGTTTCTCTATGCAGCAACTGCCGCCGTTCCGGGTGATCATTGCCCGCCTGCACAGCAGCATCCTGCCGGGGCTCTACACTGCCTGCGACGCCTTCGTGCTGCCTTCCCGCGGCGAGGCCTGGGGGTTGCCCTATATAGAAGCCATGGCCTGTGGTTTACCCACTCTCGGCACCAGTTGGGGCGGAAATCTGGAATACATGAACCATGGAAACAGCTATCTGATCGAGAACGAGGGTTTTGAAAACGTTCCGGGGCATATCGACACCCCGGTGCTGATCGGCTATCAATGGGCAAAGCCGAGTGTGGAGCATCTCCGGTACCTGCTGCGCCACGTTTTTGAGCATCGGGAGGAGGCCGTAGCCAAGGGCGCCCAGGCACGGGCGGATATTTGCCAGAGGTGGACCTGGGAGCAAGCAGCGGCAGCGGCCCAAACGGGATTGCTAAAGTACAGCCTTATCTAGTGGTGTAGATGGTGTTCGAATGATAACATCTGGCAGTTTTAGTAGCATATTACCATTTACTCGAATATCGTATAGCAAATGCAGGATCATATAAAGCAAAACTGGCATCGGATCAGGATAAAAATCGAGAAAGGACCACTTAAATGCATATCCTATTTGCTATCCCTCCTGTAGAAAGAGGGAACAAAATTTGGGCTATCTACCCCCCGCTTGGCATCATGTACATGTCATCCCTGTTGAAACAGGAAGGACATCAGGTGACCTACCTGGATGGAATCCTCGAAGATTACGATGCGCCCGCTTTTGCGCAGCAGGTGCAGTCTCTTCACCCCGATCTGCTCGGTATCGGCGTCAACGCCTATCAGATGAAACATTGCCGGGAGTACGTCCAGCAGTTGCGCACCAGCGGTCTTAGTGTTCCCGTGGTGATCGGCGGCCCCTTTGTCTCGTGCGTCAAGACCGCTATTTTTGACTGTGTGCCTGGCATCGACTTTGCTGTCGTCGGCGAGGGCGAGTATGCGATGCTCGACTTGGTGCGTTTTTTAGAAGGCCGGTGTATGATCGAACAGGTCAGAAATCTGGTCTATAAACAGGATGCGGCAGTGAGGCAGAATCCGGTCGAGCGCATCACCGACATCGACCAGCTTCCCCTACCGGACTATGACTTGGTCGATCGTTACATTCACAGCTATACTGGCGCCAGCCCGTCCATCGCCAGACCATCCTTCGATATTATGTGCACCCGGGGGTGCCCCTTTTCGTGCAAGTTCTGCTCATCATCCACTCTGTGGCATAAGAGAGTCACCTTTCGCAGTGTCGACTCGGTCATCCAAGAAGCTGCCATGTTGGTCCACTGTTACGGCGCCAAAGAGATCTTTTTTCAGGATGATACATTAAACGCAAGAAAGGCCTGGTTTACCGAATTATGCGACCGGCTGATCGACACTGGCCTGAGCAGGCTCGTCCAGTTCAAGGCACAGTTTCGCGTTAATGAGCACTTGGTCAGTGAGGATATCTTGCAGAAAGCCAGGTCAGCCAATTTCTGGATGTTGTTCTACGGGGTGGAGAGCGGCAGCCAGGTTGTACTGGACAGTATGCACAAGGGGACTACCGTCCCGGAGATCGAGAGGGCTTTCAGACTTACCGCCGCGACCGGCATCAAGAGCCTGGCCTCTTTTATCGTCGGCTACCCCGGAGATACCGCCCTCACCATCAACGACACCTACCTGCTGGTGACCAGGATCAGGCCTGATTACGGCGGATTCAACGTGGCAGTGCCGTTTCCCGGCAGCGAACTCTACGACGAGACAGTCGCCAACGGGTTGCTTGACGCCAACAGCTGCGACCTGTCTACCTACAACGCCATGGAATGTAAAATCCGGACCAAAAACCTGTCCCACCAGGAGCTAGTCAGCTATGCGGCGGCAGGACTCAACCTGCTGTTAACAACTGCCGCGCAAAAAGGCAGATAATGCCTGATGCCGGCAGCCTGGCGGTCAAAACACTTGAACAATCCTATGCGACGGAGGCCGGTCTGGAGATATGGTAAACAGGGGACGGCTAAATCTGATCTGGGCAGGCGTGCCTTACGACCCTACCGGTTATGGCGAAGAGGCGAGGGGATTCATCAGCGCCCTCAACCGGTGCCGCCTCAATCTCAAAATAAGTCCGCAGTCTTTCCATAGCGGGGGAGATTTTTTAACACCCGAGCAGCAACAGCAGTTTGCATCTCTAGAAAGAGTATCCGTCGATCCCGGCCAAGCAGTTGTCGTACAACATTTTCCCGCCCATATGTTCAGTGAGCGGATCCGGGGCCATGTGAATATCGGCCGGACGATGCTCGAGACCGATCGCGTGCCCTCAAATTGGATAGAACCATGCAACCGGATGGATGAGATCTGGGTGCCCTGCCATTATAATGTGGAAACTTTTGCCGGATCCGGTGTTCTCCGGCGTAAATTGCAAGTGGTTCCCGGCGGGGTGGATGTGACCGTTTTTCATCCCGCGGCGCCTCCGTTGGAACCAAAAACTGGTTTTACTTTTCTCTCGGTCTTTGGATGGTTTATCCATAAGGGCTGGGATCTGCTGCTAACAGCTTACTTCACCGAATTCAGTCCTTCTGAGGAGGTGACGCTGTTGCTGAAAACTTTTGATTATTTAAACGTTCCCATCCCAATCGAGCAGCAAATTAACTATTATATCAGCTCGCTCGGACTGCCGCAATATATGCTTCCCAAGTTTAGGATCATCAACTGCAGCCTGGCGAGCAGCTTGATGCCAAGCCTGTATACCGCCTGCGACGCCTTCGTACTGCCTTCCCGCGGCGAGGCCTGGGGGCGTCCCTACATGGAAGCCATGGCCTGTGGTCTGCCGGTGATCGGTACCAGATGGAGCGGCAATTTGGAGTTCATGAACGACAATAACAGCTACCTGATAGAGATTGAGGGCCTCGAAGATGTACCTGCCGGTGTCGATCTGAGACTCTACCTGGGCCACAAATGGGCCAGACCTAGCGTGGAACACCTTCGCCACCTGATGCGACATGTCTATGAACATCCCCAGGAGGCAAAGTTGAAGGCCAACACGGCGCAAGAGGATATCCGCCAGAAGTGGACCTGGGATCATACGGCCTCTGTGGTGGTGCACGAACTGGAAAAGTACTATCTATAAAAGCGAAACTTGCATCAGATGGGTTTTTTGACCCCACCTGATACTTGGTCGAGTCGAGCCGACCCGCCCAAGTACCCGCTTTAGCGGCGGGTGCCTGCATCGGCAGGCTAACACCCGGCTTAGCGCCCCTTGCCTGTGCCGTTTTCCACGTGCAGGCGGCGTTCAGCCTGAAGCGAAGCTTCAGAGCCTGCCTTCAGGCCGGGTGTTAGCCCGGAACGGCACCCACCGCTTTACTTGTTTTTATTATGAAACAAGTATAAGTATGGCTAAGGCTTTTGCCTGCAGGCACAAGCCAAGTCTTCTTTACAAAAGCGGAGTTATTAGGGGTGGTTAGCTATCGGATAAACACTATGGCAGCGCGGTATTGCAAACCATAAAATACTACTTTCCGCAGATAAGGGAGAGGAGCTAGAGCGATGTTTGATAAAAAGCCGGATCTGGTCTGGGTGAGCGAATATTACGGTCCCACGGGTTACAGCGAGGAGGCGAGGGGGTTCATCAGCACCCTTGACCGCTGCCATTTTAATCTTAAAATAATTTCCCAGTTTTATTATAGAATAGAAGATTTTTTAACCCCTGAGCAGGAGTACCAGCTAGAAAGTTTGGAAACAACCCCGATTGACATAGGTAAGGCCGTAGTTGTGCAGCACCGTCCTGCTCACCAATTCGATAATAATATCCGCGGCCGGGTGAACATCGGCCGGATCATGTTTGAGACAGATCGCCTTCCCGATGAATGGGTCGAACGGTGCAAGCCAATGGACGAGATCTGGGTCCCCTCTCATTTTAACCTTGAAACCTTTAGCGGTTCCGGTATTCCTTCGCATAAATTGCGGGTGATTCCGGGGGGAGTGGACGTCAATCTTTACCACCCTGCGGCCCGGCCACTGCAATTGGGCAAGAATGACGCCTTCGCCTTCCTCTCGGTCTTCGATTGGACCGAGCGTAAAGGCTGGGATCTCCTGCTCACGGCATACTATGATGAGTTTCAGTCCAAAGAAGATGTGATGCTGCTGATCAAGGCAGACAAGCGCTGTACCCCCGGTTTGATCAGCGAGCAGTTCAACAGCTTCGTCAGGAAGCGAATTGCCCACAAGCAGCCATCCTTTCCCATGGTTCGCGTCCTGGACTGGGAAGTGCCAGGCAGCCTGATGCCTGCCGTATATACCGCCTGCGATGCCTTTGTCCTGCCCTCGCGCGGAGAGTCCTGGGGGCGCCCCTACATGGAGGCCATGGCCTGCGGTCTGCCGGTGATCGGCACCAGGTGGAGCGGCAATCTGGAGTTCATGAACGACCAGAACAGCTACCTGATAGAGGTTGAAGGCATTGAAGATGTGCCCGTCAACGTTGATGTCCAGCTCTATTCCGGCCACAAGTGGGCCAGACCTAGCGTGGAACACCTTCGCCACCTGATGCGCCACGTCTATGAGCACCGGCAGGAAGCAAAGGCAAGAGGCGCCCAAGGGCGCTCAGATATCTGCCAGCAGTGGACCTGGGAGCATGCTGTATCTGCAGTAGGACGCGAGTTAGAAAAATACAGCACATAGGGCACATCCTGCCAATAGAAACATGGGCAGCATAACACCCTGCATCCCCGTCCGGCAATCGCCAGGGATGAGTCCTTCCCGGAAAACTATTCAGGCGGAAGCAATCCAACCTCATAGGCAGGGGCTGATGGTAGTGATCAGTAACGGCATCGGTCAGAATCTTTCAGTGAGATCTTTTTATATCTCTTTGAACTGCGTCAGCATCTCCATAGAGATACCCCGGCTGCGAGGAGGAATAGGGATGGGATGCGGAATCACTACTGTGTTCAGTTTAGCGATGAAGGCATCCTGCTCGCCCTGAAATGTGGTCTGGAAAGCGCCGGGGGTGACCGGAAAATCAAGAGATTGTGTAAATCCGGTCACCTCTCTGAAATATGGCATAATATCGTTTTCACGGAGCACCGTGCTGACGCAGAGCCTCTCTGTGCATATGGTAATATTTACATATATATATTATTTAAGACGTCGGAGATCTGTTACTGAAAAAGCCCGCCTAAACCCAAAGTATTCCATGACGTTCTATTTCTAAGGATTTACAACTTATAAAGATACATGAGGTTGCCTTATGGACGAGCCTGATCTCCCGCCCTCTATACGGGTTTGCTCCCGGGAATAATCTATAGCTATAATTTTAGGTACAAAGTATTATTTCTGTCAAATTCAGAGAGGAGTGAGATTTTCTTGAAGAGACCCATATTGAGGATTGCCTTTCCATTAATACTGTTTGGCCTTCTCGTGTTAGGTTTCTCAGCATCCGCTTTTGCTACCAGCCCGTTGCCGGTGAACTACCATCCAACACCGGTAGTAGTTAATCCGACACCGGCCCCGGTAGTAGTTAATCCGACACCGACACCTACCCCTACGCCGACACCGACACCTACCCCTACGCCGACCCCGACTCCCACACCGACTCCGACTCCGGTAGTCGTAAACAACCATGCTAGTCCGCTCCCGGTGAACTACCATCCGACGCCGATAGTCGTTAATCCAACTCCAACGCCGATAGTCGTTAATCCAACACCTACGCCGACACCGACTCCGACGCCAGTACCGGCACCGCAACCTGCGCCTGCAGGCCTGAGCGCAAACGAGGTAGCTCTATACAATATGATCAATAGCGACCGGGCAAATGTTGGTGTTGCTCCCGTCTCCATCAATATGAATGCCGTTGCAGCGGCCCGGGCCAAAGCCCAGGACATGATCACCAATAACTATTTTGGCCACGTGTCGCCGACATATGGCATGCCCGGGCAGATGCTCAATCAATTCGGTGTCAACTGGCGGAGCACCGGCGAGAACATAGCGGAAACAGCAAGCGTATACATAGCGGACATGGATTTCCTGACCAGTACCGAGGGCCACCGCGAGATCATGCTAGGCACGAGTTACAATCAAGTTGGTGTGGGCGTGATTCCTTATAACGGCTCCGTAGTGGTCGTGGAGGAATTCGTCCAGGACTAACCATCACTTAATTAGGCTGGCGATGTCCCTTACGATGGAGATAAGCCTGTACTAATTGGAGCCAACGAATCAGCCAGACAAAATCTGCATGCAGAAAGCAACGGATGGCTCCGTTGCTTTCTGCATTTTATTGCTAGTGAACGCGCCAAGTTGCCTGGCGCCTATGACAACCCGGATGTAGCAATTTTTCCATTACTGCATATACTATCCAGAAAACACTCTCTGGTGTTTGAAATATAATGTGTAAGGGAGGTTCATCGATGAGACCTGAAGAGAGTAACCGTATTAAATGCAACATAGATGAAATAATCCATTACGATGCCAAAATAATTTATAAGGAGACTCCAGTTGTCGCGGAAGCGTTGCAGTGCCCTGATTGTACCCAACCGCAGCCTGAGGAGCAAGCAGAACTTCCCGGAGAAGATAATGTTTGTCAAGTGAAGGCGCCGGTTGCCGCAGAAGTGCAGCAATGCCCCAGCTGCGCCAAGCTGGTAGATGTGCTCAAACTTTATTGTTCATGCAATCCGCAAAAGGGGCCTGAACAAAGAATTCCCAACTCTCCGCAACAAGTACTGGCAGACTACAATTCACGCCCCCCCATACTGGTCAATACAATCGCTAGACGTCCTGCTAATGTTGCCGCCATACTGATCAATGCACAACTAGGACGTCCTGCTTATGCTACCGCCAAACCAAACAATGCGCAAACAGTACACCCTGTTTATGCTGCCCCCAGGATATGCAACTGCCGGAAATGTGGGCGCTAAAGGCCATGTGGACGCCCACGGAAAGAAGAGGGAGGAACACATCCTCCCTTCTTCCTATGCCTTAAAATTCAGAAAATCGTAAAATCGGTAATGAGTTCAGTTTTATGAAGTGAGGTGAGAGTAGTGGCCAGACAAATCATTGCCTCCGCCAACAAGGACCTGCTGTCCGCATTTTATGTACCGCTTCCAGGCTATCCCATTGCCTGCAAGATCGACAATGTCATTTTGTTAAACCAGCTTCTATCTGACAGGACCATCCTGGCCTTTGGTAAATACGATCTGGTTTTCTGCCTTCAAAATAGCCAGTTAGCGCCCGATCCCGTATATGACACTGCCATTGTCAACCATACTTTTTGTGAAACAATACAGCTTTCCAGGCTACCATCCGCATTGAAGGGCGCAGTTGAAACCCAGACCTGTTTCAGCCAGCCGCTGCAAGTGCATATCAGGATCGGCAAACCTCCGAGGTTAAATCTATGGGATTTTATAAAAGGCCTGATTATAAGCAAGACATGGGTTGAAGCTCGGATAGAGGGGCAAATCGCTGTGGACATTATCAGCAGGCGGGAACTCTTCGAACTGGGGTTGGAATTTGAGGAGCCTTTACCGCAGCAAGCAACAAACGCCACTGTGCAACAAGATAGCGCCACCGCGGAAAAACAAGAGCCGCCTGTTGATCTGGAAATGCTGGCTGAGCAGGTGCAGAAAATCATCAGCCAGCGCCAAGAAGAAAAGAATGCTAAAGACGGGGCATCCTGCCAGGAACCTATTAAACTGGAGCCGTCAAATATTGATAAACCGGGCGTAAGCCCGCCCAATAAAGGTATGCCCGAGGTACTGGATGCAGCAAGAGTGACCGAGCTGGTGTTGAACATCCTGCACACGCGCGAGGCCGCAAGGGCCAAACAGGAACAAAACAGGCTGTCGCATTCAACTGCAACAGAATGCCGGGAGACCCTCGTTCCCCGCCCGGATGGTTCCCGATACGCGCCCGGCGTATACCCGCCAAGCGCCTATCCTGATCGGACAAGACAGCCAACGAGTGGATACCCGGGTGCGCCATTAAACATACCATTGGAGCAGATCCCCAGCCGGTCAGGTCTGGAGGCAATCATTCAAAACCCACCCCCCAAACCGCCTGAGTTCGGTGGATGAGGAGGCAGCGTCAAGCCGTCCAGTTGGGCGGATCTCAATTCAATAATGAACAAGATCCCCGCCCCTCCTCCTAGCAAGCCTGATATTGTTCGATCGCCAAAGTATATATAGAACCAAAATAAGGCAGCGAATAACCGCTGCCTTATTTTTGATATCCGTTTTGAGCCTGGTTATGGATCGATCAGCGCAGGGACGCCGATGGTGCCCGATCCCAGCAGGAAGCCGTTGATGGTGACGGTGTAAGTGTTGATCAATACGGCCACTCCCGCGAATAAAAGTGAGCAGGTCGTGGCGCTGTCGTGGGCAACACCCAGCACGTCTGTGAATTCGATCGGAATCGGGAACGACACCAGCTTGACGCCGCCAGATACGAACGAGACAGTGTCGAGGGCGCCCTCCAGACCACCGATGGTGGGGAAGGTCGCCACTCCTAAAGCATTGGTGACTGCAGTGGCAATCACAGTTGGCACACCGCCGATCAGCCTGGTAATGGAAACTGTCGTGCCCACCAAAGGCGCGCCTCCCACGGCCAGAATAGTGACCGTCGGCGGCAGTTGGCAGCGCTCCGGCGGGAAGAGCGGTTCGGGCAGGCAGGCAAACCCGGGCTGTGCCGAGAAGGTGCAGGCCGGGACCTCGCAGAAGCCGTAGGTCGGAACCAGCAGCTTCACGGGAGCGGTCACCTGGATCTCCTTGCAGATCTTGCCGGTGCAGGCTAGCAGCGTGGGAAGCC
>JAHFCR010000058.1 GCA_023249405.1 Peptococcaceae bacterium
ACGATGCGGATGATCCCCTTCTGGGAGTCGAAGCTGCCTGCCTGGTAGGTCCTGCCGGCGCTGCGGGAATTGTTGATGTAGACGTTGGCGCCCGGGGCTGTTACCGCCGTGCTTACGGTCTCAAAGGAGTCCACGGCCGCATAGTAGGTAAATACGCCGGCTTCGGGATGGATCGTGGTGTTGCCGACCGTGATGGACGCGGGTGCCGGGGTCTGGCAGATTGCTCCGCTCCCGGGGGACACGGGGAGGATCTGTTGGACCTTGGCGCATGTCTCAAAGCTGGACTGGTTGCCCACGGTGATGTTGGCGGCGGACATCACCTTGACGTAGCGCACGGTGTCCAGCGCCACCGGGTTGCCGTCCTGATCGACCGCCCAGGCCAGGTCAAAGCCGTTGCCTCCGCTCATGAGGCCCGCTCCATAGGGGTCGGCATAGCCGGAGGTGCCTGAGTTTATGCCGACATAGCCCCAGGCCAGGGCGGCAGTGGCGGTGCCGACCAGGGTGCCCGTGGCCGTCATCGCATTCTGTTCGCCGCTGAAGTCGTGCAGCGGGTAGAACTCCGGGCTGGGGTAGATGCTGTTTCCCGGGGTGTAGGTCTTGCTGTAGTTCCAGGTGGTCGCGGCCTCGTAGTGGGCCGAGCCCGCCAGCTCGTACCAGTCCGTGCCGTTCTCGGACACGTAGACGGCGCCGGTGTTGTAGGTGCCATTTTCACTGTCGTAGATCACAAAGTCGATGCCGTAGGGGTTGTTGGGGCTGTTCTGGATGCCGTCGGGAAAGTAATAGGTGATATGGCCGCCGAAATCACCCAGCGCCTTGAGGCTGGTATTGCCACTGGCCAGGGTCTGTTCGGGAAAATAGCTGTTGTAGGTCGTACCGGTGTTATAGCTGTTGGTGTAATAGCTGTCGGGCACGACGTAGTCCACCACATTGGCGTGATTGTTGGAGTCCGCCCTCCTGCTCAGGGTGACGGCGTAGGGTCTGAGGATTTCCAGCGGGAAGGTGTTCGGGTTGCCGCTCACGGCCACGCTCTCGGTCTTGCTGAGAGCGATGCAGTAATTCATCAGGTTGGCGGCAGTATAGGCGCCGCTGCCGGAGTCGACGGAGCCCATCAGCACGGCGAGGTTATAGTAACCGCCTTCGCCCTGCTCAACGCCGCTGTCGGCCGCATCATACAGGCTGGACTGGCTCGTTCCGAGCTTGACCGTGTATTGCTCCTCGTCGGCTCTGAACTTCAGGCCGGCTGTATTGGCCCGGCTGCTGACCAGGGCGAAGGCGGTGCCCCCGGCGGGATCGAAGCGCGGGGTGCCTTCCGTGCAGTTGTCCGTGAACTCAAGGTCGTCCAGCCGTATTGCAGCGGGGTCGGCAGGCAGGCGGTAGACCGTGACCGGATACGCCTGCTGGCCGCTGTGCCAGCCGTCGCCGTAGCTGCTTTTGTTGGCTAGATAGACGCTGTCCGCCACGCTCTGGACCAGGACGGAGATGCTGTCGCCGGCCCCGAAGGAGAGGCCTGGAGTATAGGTTGTTGCCGGGCACTCCGTCCAGGTCACGCCGCCGTCCAGGCTGTAGCGGACGTGGCCGGTGATCTGGTCTTCGTCCGCCAGGGTCAGGTCGATGCCGCCGGCGTCCTGGTAGACGAAGGCGCAATAGCTGTAGTCGGTCTGCATGTAGGATGTTTTAGTCAGCGAAGTCGAACTGGCCTTGTACTGGAATATGGTTCCTTCCGCCTGGCCGTTGCAGAGGACGCCGGTATAATTTGCCCTGCCGCTGCCGGTGACCACGGCGACGGTGGGTATAGCCAGCCTGTCATAGGCGGTGCTGCCGGTTTTGGTTATGCTGAAGGTGTACTGGCGGTAGGCCTCGGCGCCGTCGCCGGTTTTGTCGCAGGTCTTGACGGTGACCACGGTGGGGTTGGCGTTCATGGGGATGTCGACATAGCCGCCGTTGGCGCAGTCGGCGAACTTCACCCCGTTGCGCCATACCTCCGCCGCCACCCTGCCGGAGTCGAAGAAGGCGGCCAGCTCCACGGTCAGACTGCTGTAATTCGGTATGTAATAGTTCTGGGTGAAGGCACTGCCGCCGCTCAGAAGGATCCCCACATCGTTTACGCCCACCCGCACGCCCTTGTAATATGAAGCAGCCCCCTTCACCAGGGTCGTGCTACTGAGACTGCTGTCGGAGTAGTATGTGTTAGAGGGCGCATTCAAGTACAGGTAATCGAGGCCGTAGTCGTCCCGAGCCTTGATCAGAACGGTGATCGCCCCGCTGTTGCCCTTGCTGTCCGTGGCCGTGATGACGGCCGTGCCGGGCGCTATTGCGGTGACCTGGCCGGCGCTGTCAACGGTGGCGGCGCTCCCGGTGCCGGAGGACCAGGCCACGGTGGCGCCCCTGGCGGCGTGGGCGCTGAGCTGCAGTTCATCGCCCACGTACAGGGTGGCGTTCTGGGTGGCGCCGTCGGGGGTCCTCACGAACAGATTGCTTACGGTAAGGGTGGCGGTGGCGTAGTTGTTGGCCTCGTTTCCGGTCTCGTAACAGGCGATGTACACCACGCCGGGGCGCACGGCCGTATAGTTCAATCTCGGATAGATGCTGGAACTGCTGACGGTATAACTGACCGCCCCGTCCGGGTCGTCGACGGAGTAGGAGACCAGCGGCTGGTACTTGGGGCCGGTCGGGGACATGCTGTCGCTCGCCGTGCTGATGTTGCCGTTGTCAATGGCGCAGGTTTTATTGGCCAGCGCCAGCCCGGACAGGAAGTAGGGCGTCGTCGTGCCGGAAACGACGACGCTCTGGCCGTCGGCGTCGGTGTAGGTATAGGTAGCCGTGATGGTTGTGGAGTTTTGCTGTCCGGCAGTATTGAATCTACTATCGCTAATTGTCAGGATGCCGGTGGCCGGATCGATCGGCAACTCGCTGGCTTGATTGTCGGTCCAGGCGATGTTCCTGGTCAGCTCCCGGCCGTTCTCGTCGTACGCCTTGAAGGTAATCTGATCGCCCAAGGCGACGTTGGTGGCATACCACGTGCCGCCGTTCACAACCAGGCGGCCGGTGGCGCTGGTGGTGGCGACAGGCTTTACCGTGACGCTGGCGACGCTGGGGACGCCGCCCCCCATCTCGTCGACCGCGATCACCTCGGTCAGGTTTATGATGGCCGGGTAGTTGTCGGAGTAGGCGGAGATGTAGTACACCTGCTGCTCGTCCTCATTTGTCTTGGGGAACTTCAGGGTAACGCTGCCGTCCTTGGCGGTGACGGCGTTGGCGATGGGGGTGATCGCCCCCGTATCTATGTCCACATAACCGAGCTTCATGTTTCTGGCTGCCTCGCTCTGCGCCTGCAGCTCGGAGAGGCTGGCGCTGGTAACGACCTGGGTATAGAAGTCGACCTGCTTGGCGGTCAGGGTGACGTCGGTGTCCCTGGCCACGGTGATGGCATTCTTCCAGGAGGCCACGGCACCCTTGTACTCCAGCCAGACGTACTTGTCGCTCTGGCTGGCGGTATCGATCACCGTGAAGAACTGGACGACATCGCCGGCGTTGAGCGTGACTTCATTGGGGTAAAAGAACGCAATTCCCCCGTGGCAGGGATACCAGCCCGAGTTGGGGATCACGCCGTTGACCGTGAAATCGCCCAGGTAGGTGCCGCTGGCGGTGTCAAACGTGGTCACCCCGAACATCTTGAGGATGATGATATGCGTCGCCGCCCAGGTGCCGGTGGTATTGTAAGTACCGATGGACAGGTAGGCGTTGCTCCAGTTGTCGCCGTCCATCGTGCCGTGAGTGAAACTGGCGCCGAAAATCTCCCGGTGCACGGTGAACAGGGCGTCCAACATCGACACGCCCTGAGTCGTATCTTCGGTATAGCCGTAACTTTCAGCGGTGTCCGAGGATACGGCCAGGTCCTTGAAGGTCCTGTAGGTGCCGTTGTACTGGACGGTGACGGTGACGGTGGCGGTGGTAACCGCCGCGGGGACTAGGGCAACCGCCGCGGTCATGGAGTACACTGACTGGTACACCGAATCGTACACCGAGTCCGTGACCGTGGGATCATCCGCCGGGGCTGTATAAACATCCGCCGCCACTGCGGCGGTATCCGCCCCGCCGCTGTCTACGACGCTGGCGTTTGGTTGAGCATCCCCATCTCCGGTGGCTGTATCCTCAGCCAGCGCGGCAACCGGAAGCAGCGACACGCACAGACAGAACGCCAGCAGCATAGCCAATAAGCGCCTTTTCATGTGGTTTCCTCCTCATTTGTAAAACAATCGGCTCGAACTCAGTGATACCGTCATACGCCAAATCGTCACCGGCGATGGAAGTAAAAAAAGAGCCGCGAAGGCTTCTGCCTGTTGCAACAGGCAGAAGCCTTCGCGGCTTCATTACCCAATTGTTCGACAATCTTTCCATAATATCCTTCTGTTGCATTATGATCCTGAAAAAATATTTACCTGTGGTGCTGCCTGCTGCGGTTTGTAACTTCTCTGGGCCTACATATGAATACAGGGCATGGCCCGAAGCCCGATGCTTCCGGGGCCATGCCCTGTCGTTTTGCCTGGGGTGATGTTTAGCCTTGCAGCTTCCCGGTCAGCTGGAGCAGCGTTTGAATCATCGCCGCCGCCTGCGCCCTGGTGGCGTTCTCCAGGGGCGCTATGGCCGTGTCGCTCATCCCGTGCACCACCCCGGCCTTGACCGCCTTGGCCAGGCCCTGCAGCGCCCAGCCATCGATGCTGTTTTTGTCGCCGAAGCTGTCAAGGGCCTGCGTATCGGCAGAGGTGGCGTAGCCGGCGTTCTCCAGCGCCTTGACGATCATCACGGCCATCTGCTCCCGGGTGATCAGGGCGTTCGGCCCAAAGGTTCCGTCTCCCAGGCCGTTGGCCAGGCCGGCGTAGGTGGCGGCGGCCACGGATGTGTGGAACCAGGCGTCTGCGGGCACGTCTTGGAACTGGACCGGGGATCCGGTTGCCGGGGCCAGTCCCAGGGCCTTGACCAGCAGGGCGGCGAACTCGGCGCGGGTGATGCTGCTGTCCGGCCTGAAGGTCCCGTCCGGGTAGCCGGTGAAGATGCCCCTACTGCTGAGTTCGTTGATGACGCCGAATGCCCAGTGGGAGGCCGGGAGGTCGGAGAAGGCCTGCGCCGGCACTGTGGGAGGCGTCTCCTTCTCCTTTTCTTCTGCTTTCCTGGCCAGCACGGCGAACTTGGTGAAGTGGCCTACAGTGACGGTGATCTTGTTGCCGGATACGGCGCCTCCCAGGTTGACCCACTCATTCTTGCCCTGGTCGTAGTAGTAGACGGACGGGGTCTGGCCGGGGGCCAGGCTGGCCGGATCGAAGGTGAAGGTCAGGGTGACCGGCTTGCTGAACTCGTAGCTGGTGCTGCCGCCCACCCTGAACTCGTAGACCACGCCCAGGAAGGTGAAGCCGGAGGGCGCGGCCGGAGGGCTGTCCGGTTTCTGGATGGTGACTTCCACCCCGGAGGTCCCTTTCAGGGCGCCGGGGGGAATGTTAATCGAGACGTCGCCCAGGCTGACGGTGCTGCCGACCGAGGGGGTTACGGTGGCGCTAGTCCCGCCGTCGGGAGTCGTGGTAATCGGTAGAGTTGGGGAGACTGAGGTAAAATGAATTCTGCCGTGAGCCGACGAATAGGTACTGCCAAGATTGCCGCCGAGCTGATCCAGAATGTAGTCCATGACCACATTGTAGCAGTCGTAGGCGGTGACCACGGTTTTATCTGTCTGGGTGCTGTCTATGGCGCCTTGATAGCCCGGGACAGAACTGGCGCCATGCCGGACCGCTTTCATCACATAACTCGCGTCCATACCGTTTTCCACGTTTTTATCGTGCGTAACAACGGCATAAAGATCCGTGAGACTGAATGCCTGGCCATTGATCTTGTTGATCGTCACCCGCGTTACGGTCTTGATCATTTTATAATTTCCAAAGCCGCCGGTATATGCCGTTCCGGTTCCGTCAACATCCGGTTTGGTATTGACTGTATAGTCGATGCCTGCCGCCTGCATGAAGGATGCGCACAGTGAGTACGTCGAGCTTGAGTAGGGGAGCCCCTCCGAGCAGGCCTCAAGCTGTTCCAGCAACTGGGCGCCGGTCATATAGACAACGGAAATCGTATTGGGATAAGGCAGGATCCTGCGCAGGTCTGTAACGGTAACGTCGCCTTCGTACATATAGCCGCGCAGGTTCCCGCCATTCCAGAGGGCGACAATATGGTCGTCGTCCACCAGGATGCCTCCGTTGCTGGAGTTAAGAACAGATGAAGTATAATATGGGTCGTCGATCTTGTCTTGAAGCTTCCCGGACTGCGCATACCAGAGGAGGGCATCGGTAACCAGATCGCCGGTGTTGGTCTCGCCCGCACGGTTCGCTCTGTTCGTGCCCTGCATTACAACGGTAGAAGTGGCGACTCTTGAGCCAAAGGCATCGTCAGCATCAGACTTGGCGCTCTCAACAGCTGTCTGGACCGCAGCATCCGCCGCCCCCGCGGGAAGGGAATCGCTGTGCTCTATTGCCTTTGTTGAGTTGTCAACGATGTAGGCGCCGCAGCTGAATCTGCCATCGACCGTCGCATCAATGACGATGTCGGTGCCCCCCGCATTGTATACCGTAGCGCCGACCCCGGCATTGGACAGGCATACAATGAGGTCTGCCTGACTAGCAAGCCCTTCCGGCACATTCGTACTGTTGGAGAACGAAATCCCGGAAACCCAATCTTCGTTGATCATGGTTGCGGTACGCGGACTGGTAAGGCCGTATACGCCAACCCTGAGGCCTCCGCCATGCTGGACGACAGTATATGCGCTGTAGCTTCCAGACGGGAACACATCGTTAGAACCGCTCATATTGGAGACTGCCTTGACAGACGACGCAGTCAGCATTGTGCCGATGCTGTCGCATTTTTGGTAGGCATTCTCACCCTCGCTGGCATGGGCGCTGGCGCCGATGCTGCCATCGAAGAAGTCGAACTCATGGGCGCCGATGGCTACGACATCATATCCGACCGTGCCGAGCAGCGGGATAATGTTTGCGCCGTTGTGATATGCAGAATACTTGGTACCCTGCAGGAAATCTCCGCTGTCCACCAGGATAACGTCTGCGCCGGCACTCTCATAGGCTTCCTTCGCCGCGGAAACCTGAAGGTATTGATCGATATCCCCGCGAATATTGGAAGTATAAAGAATAACGGTTTTGCCTGAATACTCTCCGCCCTCATCTGCCAGTGCCGTCTTTGGGAGCAGTGACATACACAAACATAGAGCCAACGCCAGAGCCAAAAAGCGCTTTTTCATAGTACAGTCCCCTCCAAAAAATATATAATTTAATTTTCTAGGCCTTGTTTATAAAACTGGCCAGTATTATGGCGCCTTGACTGAAACTGCTCTTCCCGCCAGATCGGTGACGGTGATGGTATTTCTTCCAGGCTTGAGCCACGGGTTTCCGGGCGTCCGTGATGAGCCCGGCGATCACCAAAAGGGCAACGACGACCGCCAAAACCCGAACTAGATCCTTTTCCTGTTCAAGCCCTATCACCTGCTTTCATAGCAAATTCTCCTTTGTCTCAGCGGGTCAATAGATTAAATGCGCTGCGCACCCCCTTTGCCGGCCAATCCGTATGCAGCGGACGCCCGCCTCCGCCCTTGTGGCCAAGCTGCCGGAGTGACCGGCCCCGGAAACCGGAGGAACCAGCGAGCCTGCCGAGCCGAAGCGGATTAAAGAGGCATTGACGCTACCGGGCTACCATATCCACTATTGGCAGGTCCACCGGCCAGGTCGCCGGATGCGGCTTGAGCCCGGCGACCTGGTTATACGCCCCATCCTCGTACGCGATGGGAGTAAAAAGAGCCGCGAAGGCTTCTGCCCGCTGCAGCGGGCAGAAGCCTTCGCGGCTCCGTTGCCCAGTTGTTCGACAATCTTTTCATAATATCCTTCTGTTGTATTATTATCCCGAAAAATTTTTTCTCTTAGTGCTGCCTGCTGCGGTCTATAGCTTTGGGTTGGCCCGTTTTGGCAGAGCATCTGCGTTTGCCATTGTCCCCGCCGGGACAGGCCTCTGACGACGCCTCCTTTCGGAATCAGGTATCCCAATGCCGCTTCCGTCTTTTGTATGATATCCGGATACAGATCGGCGGTCAGGCGGAGATAGTATTGTGTCTCTCGGAAATCGGCAAGCCCCAGATAGGCGCTGAGGCAAGGGAAGAGGTTTGACGAAGTGGTTGGAAGAGGTGGAGAAAGAGCAGATAGCCCCGCGGAATAGCGGATTATACCATCTAGCAGGCGAAACCTTTGCAGGGGCGGATTGTCTATAAACAGAAAGGATAGAACCGAAAATTATTTGATCAGTACCGGGCATTCCCGCTCCTGCCGGTCCAGCATGATGCATTCTGCCTGCGGGTAACCCTCAGGCAGGTCGAATACCAGTGAACGGTATTGCTCCCCGATCAGTTGCAGGCATTCCTGCCTGCGAACCAGCAGCGAGCAGCCCTTCCTGGCGCATTCTGCCGCCAGCAGTTGCTGGCACCTGATCTCCTCCTCCTGGAGGCGCAGCCAGAACTGCACCCAGCGCCGGGCGCGGCGGTCCTGCCACAGCCTCACCTCCGGGCAGAGAAACTGCCGGCACACGGTGTTCCTGTAAGCCAGGGGAATTCTGCATCCGATCTCCGGATGGTGAAACCGGCATACCGTCCGGTTATCCGCTCTCACGACGGCCCTGACCCGGAACTGGTGCTCCGAGAGATCGGTGTAAGGGCTATCCAGCAGTTTGATCACGAAATCATCGCTGCCATTATTGATGAAGTGCCCGATGTCGGTCAATAAAAATACAGGGCCGATCACGCAGCAGCCCTGTACCTGGTCGCGGGGACAACGCATGCACAGGCTGCATTCGATGCCGCTCCGCATTCCCTGATCATGCAAGGTAACTTCTATGGTCTCCGTTATTAACCCTTCTTCAGCGGTTTTATCTTCATGAAACCAGGCTCAATAATTGTCAATAATGATTTTTTTCTGCCGGTCCTCATCCCTATACTTGAGCAACCCCAAACGGCACAAGGCCGGAGTGCTGTATAGGGCGATAAAGATGCAGACCACGCTGACAAGGGTTAAAAAATAAAGCCCCAGACCGAGGGCCATGCCCATGCCGGCTGTTACCCACAGATTGGCGGCGGTGGTCAGACCGCGCACCGTGCCCCGGTCCTTCCAGATCACGCCAGCCCCGAGAAAACCGATGCCGGTGACAATCTGTGCTGCTACCCGGCCAGGATCCATCCGGAAACTGTCAGCGCTTAAAAAAGACAGGTTGGGCACCGCCTGCAGGCCATAGGCGCTGATGATCATGAACAGCGCAGATCCGATACACACCAGGGCATAAGTCCTGAGCCCCGCCGGCTTCTGGTGCCTGGAGCGCTCATAACCGATAATCAGACCCACCACCAGGGAGGCCACCATTCTAAATATGATCTCCCGGTAAGGAAGCATGCCGTCATCCCCCTCCGGCGTCGGGTCCCGCTCTCTTGCCGTTTCTCCGGGTCTCCCTGACGCCATATTAACACAACAGGCCCCGTAGTCAATTTCCTGATCTATTGATCTATGTAATAATATATGCCCTAAAGAATCGCTTCGATCAGGTCTTCTAGCTGCCGCAGGTTTCTGCATTCAAAAACCTGCCTGCAGTACGGAGCATAGATGCGCATGATGCTGTCCTCCCGGTCCCAGTTATCCCGGGGTTGGGGATTGAACCAGAGGATCCTCCTCACGTGCGCGGCAATCTTCTGAAAATAGTCCCTTTCATCCAATCTCCAGTTGTTCCTGGCGTCACCCAAAATGATCAGGGTGCTGCGGGGATCGATCTCTGCCAGGTAGTTGTTGGCAAACATTGTGAATACCCGGCCATAGTCGGAAAACCCGGAATAAGAGAAATAGGCCTTGGCAAAAGCCTCGCCTAATGCGGCTTCGATATCCTCGTTTTTAAAATAGAGGGTGGCCTCGTCCACCACATCGACGAATAAGAAGGAGCGAACCGCCCGAAAACGGTTCTGGATGGTATAGACCAACTGCAGCATGAACTCGCTGAAGACGGCGACAGAGCCTGAAACATCGCAGAGCACGGTCAGTTCCGGCTTGCTGATTTTTTTCCGGCGGTAGCGCAGGCGCACCGGCGTCCCCCCGGTGAGGAGCGCCTGCCGGGCTGTTCTGCGCATGTCGATCTCCCCGCGCTTGGCCCGCCGGTATCGCCTGGCGTATTTGGAGGCCAGCTTGCGGGCCAGCCTGGAGATCCGGCGCCGGATCTCCTCCATCTCCAGGTTATCCAGGCGGTAAAATTCCTTCTCCTTCAGGTTGGCGGCGGTGGCTATATCATCTAGGGCTTCGGCGCCAAACAGACTGACCAGGCGCTCCTCCAACAACTGCTCGATCCGGCCTTCCAGCCATCCCAGGTTGGTAAGCCACCGGTCGTATACGATCTCGCTGATGTTTTCCAGCGTCTTGGTTCTTTCCAGACGGTTGACGGCCTCATACCAGCCGATCGCCACTTTGGCCCTGACCATGGTCTCGTCCATCTGCTGTAGATCTGTCCTGGCCAGTGGTCCCAGGCTGTTTACCGCCACCCGGGCCAGGCGCTCCAGCAGCGGTCGGTCGTCATCCTTGACCGCTCTGACCAGCAACAGGAACGGCGACGTTCCGGCGCCCCGGCCCCTGCCTGATCCATCGGCGCTCCCGGCCAGCTCGGCAACCGGATTGGCGCTGTCTGCGGTATCTGCCGCCCTGTCGCCGGCTGTCGCCTCCTCAGCTTGCAGCGTACGGAAATACAGGTGAAACAACCGGTCAAACAGGGGCTGGTCCGCATGGTCGGCGATCAGGATGGAACTCATGGCAATATAAAAATCGTTCCAGCGGAAACCGACCTCCGATACCGCTTGAAGGACGTCGGCTATCTGCGTAAAGGAGATATTGACACCGCCCCGGCGCAGCAGACGGCAGAACTCCAAAATTTTTGCCTCCATGGCCCTGTTCCTTCACATCTTTGTGCCCGGTTCAGTCCGGAATATAGGAGGAGACCTTGGGAGAGATCTTGGTGATATCGCTCTGGTACTTTAGCAGGATGCTCAGGGTGTTCTGGGCGGTCTCCTCATCGATGCATTCATTGCCCATGCTCAGCAGCGCCCTGGCCCAATCGATGGTTTCGGAGATGCTGGGCGCTTTCTTCAGTTTTTGCTTCCGGATCGCCTGCACGAAACTCACTACCTGCTGCCCCAGAGCCTGCCCGATGCCGGGCACCTTCAGGCGGATGATCTGCAGTTCCCGCTCGAAGCCGGGATAGTCCAGGTAGAGGTGAATGCAGCGGCGCTTCAGGGCATCCCCGAATTCCCTGAAGCTGTTGCTGGTGAGAATCACGATCGGAATCCGGTTGGCCTTGACGGTGCCCAGTTCCGGTATCGTCACCTGGTAATCCGATAGGATCTCCAGCAGAAAACTCTCGAACTCCTCGTCGCTCTTGTCGACCTCATCGATCAGCAGAACGATCCGCTCCTCGGCCTGCAGGGCCTCCAGCAGCGGCCGCTGCAGCAGAAACTCGGAGGAGAAGATGTCCTGCTTCGCTTCCGCCCAGGCCCTGTTCTGGACCTGGTCAATATGCAGCCGCAGCAATTGTTTCTGGTAGTTCCACTCGTAGAGGGCCTTGGCCTCATCCAGCCCCTCGTAGCACTGCAGGCGGATCAGCCTGCTGCCGGTGGCCAGAGCGATCACCTTGGCCAGTTCCGTTTTGCCCACGCCGGCCGGACCCTCCACCAGGAGAGGCTTCTGGAGCTTCAGGGCCAGGTAGATGATCGTGGCCACGGGCCTGTCTGTAAGGTATTGACATTGGGATAACTGCTGCTGTAGCTCATTGATCGACGAAAACATCTTTAACCGCTCACTCCTACTCAAGCCTGATCATCGTTTGAACACCATGATCGGTCGCACTTCGATGCCATCAAGCTGTTGCAGCCCAGTCACGGAACAGCACGCTGAGCCGCAGCCGCTACCTGTTAAAAACGCTGTTTGCTCCGGATCCCCGGCCCGGTTCAAAGTGGTGGATATCGTTCAGCAGACCCAGGATGCCGTAGCCGTCATAGTAATCGATGACATTCAGGGCGCCGTTATCCTGGCGGATCCGGAACACATTGTTCAGGTCGATCCCCAGCAGGGCGCAGACGATCGCCCGGATCGTTCCCCCATGCGCCACCACGGCAACGGTAGCCGGGTCGTGCTTCTCGATCAGGCCGGCAATGGCGCTGTTGGCCCTGGTTGTCAGCTCCTGAAAGGTCTCTCCTTCGGGAATATGGATCTGGCCCGGGGAGGCGTGCCAGTTGTCCGCAATGTCGCTATAACGGGTCTTGATCTCCGCATAGGTCAGACCCTCCCAGGCGCCAAAGTTGAGTTCCCGCAGCCCGGGCAGCGCCTGCACCGCCAGGCCGTGGGGTTCGGCGATGATGCTTGCCGTCTCCATGGCCCGTTTGAGGTCGCTGGCATAGACCGCCTGGATCTCTTCATCGGCCAGGCGCCCGGCCAGCAGTTTTGCCTGAGTGCGGCCGGTATCGCTGAGTTCGATATCGGAATGGCCCTGGTAGCGCCCCGTATGGTTCCAGAGCGTCTGCCCGTGCCGTACCAACAACAATTTCATCAATGGTCTTTCCTCCATTCAGGTATTCAGTATGCAGCAGCCGGAATTCGCCGCCTCCAAGACTCGTCTCGGCCTCAAGGAACGGCGGCGCATCGCGAATTCCACCGGGAACATGCTTCGAACAATTTACTACCCTCTTGCAAAGAAGTCACGCTTCGGGAGTGTCACGGTTTCCAAGATCCTTCGTGAGACCAGTTCTCTCATTCTGACTCCTGACTCCTGGTTGAATTTAGATTTTTTGCGCCACGTACACGATGCGCGGCGACTGGTCGTGAGGCTGTTCGAAGGTGAAGGCCTGATAGCTGTGCAGAACCGTAAAACCCTGTTCCGCCAACAGGGCCCAGGCCTCGTACGGTTCGTAGACCCGCTCCCGGTGCTGCTCGCGATACTGGTGGAGGCTGCCCTCCCCATCATCGATCAGGCCCGACACCTCGATGGCCCATATTCGCTCCGGCTCGCGGTACTCAGCCTGCCAGTTCATGGTGAATCCATCCTCCTGGACCAGGGCCACGGACTGGTTGGAGGAGACGATGCGCGGCAGGTAGTTGAGGTCGAATATAAACAGGCCGCCCGGACCAAGATTCTTGTAGACGGCCTGAAACGCCCTGCGCAGGTCCTCAATCTTTAAGATGTAGTTGAAGCCGTCCTGGAAGCAGACTGCGAGATCGACCGGCAGATCCAGCTGCAAAGCGCAGATATCCTGTTGCAGAAAGTTGATTGCCAGCCCCCTGGCCTCCGTCTTGGCCCTGGCAATCTCCAGCATCTCTGCCGAGAGGTCGACTCCGAAGGTGCGATAACCCCTGGCCGCCCAGGGGAGGCTGGAGCCCCCGGTCCCACAGGCCAGGTCGGCAACTATACCGATCTGCCCCCGTGATTGATCGACGATCTCCTCGACGTAACTGACCCACGCCTCATAATCGATCCCCTGCATCAGCCGGTCGTAGAACAGGGCAAGCTGTGCATAATTGCGGTCCGTTCTGTTCGCCCCCGTTAGCTGTTGTTAGTTAAGAAACTGTCTCCTGAGGACCTTTTCCAGATGCGCCAGGGTGTAGCACTCGTACATCCGGGCATACTGTTTGAACATGCCGACCGATCGCAGGTCCTTCCACTCATCGTGCGGCAGTGTGTTCAGCCAGAGAATCTCCTTGACCGACCGCTTGATGGCCGTCAGTTCCCTCTCCGCCCGCTCCAGTTCGAGGGTTTTGGTGTCGCTGACCACGATGATCACGGTGTGAGGGGTGAGCGATAATGGGAAGCGCGACTGCAGTGAATTCAGCGAGGCCCCCAAATTGGTGCCCTTGCCCCAGATACGGCTCTTCCCGATCAGTTCCGCCATGGTCGCCTCGAAAGGCCTGATTCTTTTGAAGTACGGGGTCACCGGTTCCAGTTCTTCAGAAAAGATAAAGCTCTCTATATGCCTGATCACGGCGCTGAGCCCATAGATAAACTGGATCACGAAGGCCGCGTAGCGCGCCATCGACCCGGACACATCGCATACCAGCAGGATGCTCGGTTTCTGGACGCGTTTCTGCCGGTACTTGAGATTAAAAATAATGCCGCCGTAGCGGATGTTGGACTTGATGCTGTGCCGGAGGTCGATCTTGACCACTTTCTTGCTCATCCGGTAGCGCCGGGAGATCTTGGTGGCCATCTTCCGGGACAGTTTCTTGAGGATGCTGGTCACCCTGGGCAGGTCGCTGTCTCCGATCCGCTTCATATCCTCATAGAGCAGGCTGCCATCGTTGTTGCCGAGTTCCTGCCCCGCTGCCGCCAGGATCTCGTCGTCGGCGCCATCCCCCGGTATGAGGGGCAGTTCACCCTCCTCTGCCAGACGCTGCCTCCAGTAACGCAGCGATCCGCGCACCTGAAACTCCAGCATCGGCTTGAAGGCGTGGTGGCGGTCCTCCGGCAGAAAGCTGGCATCCAGATAGTTCTTGATCTTCTTCTTCTCTTCCTCAGCCAGTTGTGAATACAGCAGCTTCTCCTCTTCGCTGATCTCCAGCTGTTCGCCCAGGTAGGTCAGGTCCTGTTCCGCCTCGGCAATGAGTTGCACCCGTTCATCCTTGCTCTCCTGCCATTCCTCCTGCTGCTGCCGCCTCACCTCCGGAACGGCGAAGAAGCTGTCGAAGGCCCGGAGGAAGACCGGCGCCTCTTCATGATTTTTGACCAGGGTGGCCTGCAGGGCGCACCTTACCTGTTCTCTCTGCATGATGTCGACCAGCCGGAGCGCCTTCAAGGCGGTAATAGTCTCCCCGGTGCTGACCGTGACTCCCAGGTGCCGCAGAATGTGCACAAAACGCGCCAGGTTGTTTTCCAGATAGTTCTGCAAGTCAGGGCCCTCTCTCTAATGGCGTTTGGACTCTTCGCTGCGCACAATCTCCACCAGGCCTGCCGGTCCTACCTTGCTGTTGAAGAGGTCCAGGTCTTCTTTGTCCTTGAGCAGGAGGTTGATCGTCTTTTGCACCCACTCCGGCTCCAGCCTGGCGGCGCCATACAGCACCAGGGCATGGGCCAGGTCGAGAGCCTCGGAGATCGACGGCTTCTTCTTGAGGTCCAGGCTATGCCTCATATAGCTCATCGCCAGGGCCACCTCTTCGGCCAGGCGCTCCCCGGCTTCCGGGACCTTGACCCTGATGATCCTGATCTCCTTCTCCACGCTGGGGAAGTCGATATATAAAAAGACGCACCGGCGCTTCAGGCCGTCGGAGAGCTCCCGCTCGCCATTGTTGGTGAGCACGACCATGGGTATGTGGCGCGACTTTATGGTGCCCAGCTCCGGTATGGAGACCTGAAAATCGGACAGCACCTCAAAGAGAAAGGCCTCGAATTCCTCGTCGGTCTTGTCGATCTCGTCGATCAGCAGGACCACTTTCTTGGGCGCCTGGATCGCTTTCAATAGCGGACGCTCCAGCAAATAACCGGGTGAGAACAGGTCCTGTTCGACGGCATCATTGGAGGCGCTCTCCCGGATCAGCTGGATCTTGATCAGTTGCCGCTGATAGTTCCACTCATAGAGAGCCTTGTTCTCATCGAGCCCCTCATAGCACTGGAGACGGATCAGGTCGGTACCGAACACCCCCGACAGCACCTTGGCGATCTCGGTCTTCCCCACTCCCGGCGCCCCGGTGATCAGGATCGGTTTCTCCAGACGGAGAGCCAGGTACACGGGTACGGTGATCTCATCCTCTGCGATGTAGCCATTTTTTTCGAAGCCTGTACGGAGTTGCTCGATAGTGATCTTATCCGGTTGCATAGCCTCACCTTTTTTAAAAAGTCTTTATCCGGCAGCCAACGCTTCTGACGCTCCTGCTTCGTGCGGGGTCTGGCTGTGGTCCTGTGGACTAATGTTCTCCGTATGACTCAATATTCCTGCCTGTTATCCGTCATGGCTTCGACGATGCGCTCTTTTCAGTTCTTCGACGACCTGGTCCGGGACCGCCACCGTCCCGATGGCGGGGTATCTGTAGCCAGGCCCGTGGCAATCGGTTCCGCCGGTCATGATCAGGCCGTAATCCTGGCAGATCTGTTGATACCTGGCCGTATCCTCAGGGGTGTGAAAAGGATAGAACACCTCGATCCCCTGCAAACCATGACCGATAAATTCAGGGATCAGGTCATCCTTTCCGGCCAGGCCCGGGTGCGCCAGCACCGGAATGCCTCCCGCTTTGAGGACTTCCTCGATCGCCATGAACGGGTCCAGTTTATGATGGCCGATATAGGCCGGTTTTCCGTTGCCGAGGTAGCGCTCGAAGGCCTCTGCCGCCGTGGCGACATACCCCTCTTCGCACATTACCCGGGCGATGTGCGGCCGGCCGATGGTGGCCTTGCCTGTCAACCTTCGCAGGTGGCCATAGTCTATCCTGATCCCCAGCTTCGCCAGTCTGGCGATGATCATCAGTGCCCGGTCCTCCCGGGCGGTCCTCAAGCTGGTTAGAGTGTCTCTCAGGCTCCTTGAATTCAGATCGTAATAATAGCCCAGAATGTGTATTTCCCGGCCATCCAGGTCAGTGTTCAGTTCGATCCCCGGGATGACCTCCGGGCCGTCAGAGCCAGCCGCCTGCCGTGCTGGCTCAATCCCGTCCACGGTATCGTGATCGGTCAGGGCGATCGCCCTGAGACCGATTGTCTGAGCCTGGTTCACAATTTCATCAGGCGCCCATTTACCGTCTGAGGCAGTGCTGTGTATATGCAGATCCGCCGGCATACCGCAACTCCTTTTGTCAGATTAACCCGATATTACTTTTCCGGCAGCACAGACCTGAGAACCCGCAAACAGTTCAATCCGCAGATCTTGCCGATGGATGCCTCACTGTATCCTCTGTCCCGGAGCGCCTCGATCAGCACGGGTAAATCTGTGACATCACGAACTCCGGAGATCAGTTCATCGGTCCCATCGAAATCGGTGCCGAATCCCACGTAATCATCGCCCACCAACTCACAGATATGATCGATATGATCAATCAGCGAGGATGGACCGGCGCCCGGAGGCCCGACAAACTGCGGAACCAGATTGACGCCCACCAGACCGTCTTGCTGGGCGATAGCTTTGATCTGCCGGTCTGTAAGGTTGCGTGGATGGTCGCGAATCGCCATGCAGTTGGAATGGGAGGCGATCACCGGCGCCCTGCTCAGTTCCAGGGTGGCCCAGAAACCGGCCTCTGACAGGTGAGAGACATCGACGATCATGCCCAGCCTGTTCATCTCCCGCACGACCTGCCGTCCAAATCTGGTCAGACCGCCGCCTGACCGGCTCTCATCCACGCCATCCCCCAATTCGTTGCGGTTGTTCCAGGTCAGACCGAGACCCCGCACCCCCAGCCGGTGTAAAACCCGCAGAATCCGGACCTCCCCCTCCAGGGGTTCTCCCCCCTCTATCGTCAGGAGAGCGCCGATCTTGTCAGTCGCCAGACACTGTTCCAGATCGCGGCGCGTGGCAATCATCATGGCCCCAGCCTCTTCCCCCAGGGTCTCCGACGCATAATCCAACAGCCGCAACACCTGATATAACGTGCGTCCGGGGCAGTAAGCCCGCTCGGGGAAGAGGGCGAAAAACTGGAGCTTGATCCCCGCCTGCCGCAGTCTGGGCAGGTCTGTATGCCCCTGCTGAGAGCGCCGCGCCAGATCGCGCCCGGTCTTAAGGGCCTCAGCCACTGAATCGCAGTGCATATCTACGCAGATCATCCGATCACCCCTAACATAAAAGCCTGTTTATCTCTATCGAAATAAACAGGCCGTCATTAAGCCTGAAGACACGGCAACTATCTCGGCTGGACAATCAGTTTGATGGCAGTCCTTTCCTCTCCGTCAATGACGATATCGGTGAAAGCGGGGATGCAAATGAGGTCGACACCACTGGGAGCTACAAAACCTCTGGCGATGGCTACTGCCTTCACTGCTTGGTTTAGGGCGCCTGCTCCGATTGCCTGAAGTTCTGCGCAACCCTTTTCCCGCAAAACTCCGGCCAGAGCACCTGCTACCGAGTTAGGGCTGGATTTTGCTGAAACCTTCAAGACATCCACGTTTCAACCTCCCCTTTGTTGAATCTTACACTGACTGCCTTTTACAAACAAATACTTGTAATTTATCATAACATTGCTATATGCGGATTGCAATCGTGAAATGCCTATTCGTCCTTTAGCGCCTGGATTCTCAGGATTTCCCGCGCCTTTCCGCTGAGTTCGTCAACATCTATGGCCACCGCGTTCAGTTGCAAGGGGCCGCTGGCCACCTCAAAGCGCACCGGCCTGAGACCGATCAGTTTATCCAACACCAGGTCGGTCCTCACGCCCAGGATCGAGTCTCTTGGTCCAGTCATGCCAACATCAGTGATGTAAGCGGTTTCCCTGGGGAGAATTCTTTCATCGGCGGTCTGAATATGGGTATGTGTGCCCACTACTGCAGTTGCCCTGCCGTCCACATACCATCCTAGAGCGTTTTTTTCCGAGGTCGCCTCGGCATGAAAATCGATAATAATGATCGGGGTTTCTTTTTTCAGAATGGGGATGATCTGGTCTACTGCCCTGAAAGGGCAATCCAGGGGCGGCATGAACACTCGCCCTGAGAGGTTGACAACGCCAATCTGGCAATTGGCTTTGCGAGCCAGGGTATAGCCGCTTCCGGGTGAATCCGGCGGATAGTTGGCGGGCCTGATAATCCTGGAGTCACTATCGATAAAATTGTAGATATCCTTATTATCCCACACGTGGTTGCCCATCGTCAGCACATCGACACCGGCGCTGCAAAGATCATCGGCTATCTCCTCGGTGATGCCGTTGCCTCCTGCAGCATTCTCGCCATTGGCAATGGTGAATCTGGGCTCATATTTTTTTTTTAAAGCAGGAAGCAACTCATGAACCGCCCGTCGACCGGGACGGCCAACAATATCCCCTAGAAACAATATTCTCAAGAAATAGGATACCTCCCCGGCCTAGCGGTCACTTGTTAAAAACCAACACCCGTCCCTCGTCGCGCAGGGCAATCAGCCTGCCGTTGGTGCTGGCCTCTCTAGTATGTTCCAGCATGCGCCCAATTAATTCCTCCTGAAGCGACAGATCATCGGTGATCAGGTCTTCCTCTTCGTTGACGATCAGATCGCCTTCAAACTGCTCATTGAGCAGGGCAATGATCAGAGCAACCTCCTTCTGGGTAAGAGTGAGCACGTCCCTTTGAAATTCTAGAGTGGTAAAGCAGTCCTGAGTCTGAAAAGAGAAAGTGCAGACATCCACATCCCTGTTAATGAGAAAATAATACGCTTCCAGCGATTGGCGCATGTGCTTCTTAAAGTCCTCGACAGTCTCCGGATTCAGTGAATTGGAAAGATAGAAGGTAAATTTGATCAGGTTTGTCTTGGGGTCCAGATTGATCGTGCCGATTTCCGGATAGCAGAGCAAGACGGAAGTGAGCAGGTTCGCAATATGAGAAACGCTGCCGTCCTTTCTTTGTACTGTTGCCATTATTCATTTCCTTCCTGGAGAGCAGATTAATATCTTTCTCTAAAGTCTAATTTGTAGTTATTCGTCAGCATTTTTGCAAATCCTGCTCTATGCAATTTCCTTTTCCTAGCATAGAAAACTTGTTTTTCCCCAGTTGACAAACAAATTCTTGATTCAGGTGGGGTTTTAACCCCATCTGAGTCTTAGAAGATGTTATCCCACCCCACCGGGGCACCCTCTGGGTCGGATACCCGGGTGCCCGGCTTAGCGCCGCTTACCTGTGCCGTTTTCTGACGTGCAGCCGTCCTTTGAGGCTGAGACGAAGTCGGGGCGCCCACCTTTGGTGGGCCGGGCTGCCTTAAGGCCGGGCGTCAGCCCGGATACGGCGCTCCCGCTTCAAGAAGCGGGAGTCTTAGCGGCGGTTAGCTATCGGATAAATAGCAAGATACCGTGAAAACTCGGGTCAAACTCGGGTTTTTTTA
>JAHFCR010000012.1 GCA_023249405.1 Peptococcaceae bacterium
CCCTCAGTTCCGGACCGAACGGTGTTTGCGTCTGCAACACGTGGCGTTGCGCTTGGTGAGCCCAGTAGAGGATGATCAGGTGCGTCGCCCTTTCAATATCCTTTAGGCCGGGCAGATATTCAGGAAATATTTCCAGTTCCGCAGTTTCGCAGGCCAGACGCCCCTAGCGCGGAGCATCGCCACGATTACAGTACGGACTGTGGATGAGGCCGATAGGTGCCAGTTTCAACTGATCAACTCCCTGATAGATATATCTAAAAAAAGAAAAACCACTCCAGTCCCCGGCAAGCGGAGCAGACCTTCGTGGTCAGAATCCATACATTATGCGCTTAAATGCGTGTTTGCAGTTGCAAATCCTCTGGGCCTGGCGGCTTCAGCCGCCAATTATCTTGTTGATTTCGACTGCCCGGCTCCCCTTTCCTGCAATAATTAAAAATAATGTCGTGATCACTTATCAATATTGTAAGATATATTTCACTGCCACTGCAGGCTTTAAGGCCCCTGTCTCACGGGCGACAAGCATATGGTTTGCCTGCCAGCATCGGCAGTTGACTGCTCTTCTTCGAAGGAGGTTCAAGAAGAGCGGTTGCTGCAGAGGAGCTAGCGCCAATCTGAACTGGAAAAGAGACAAAATTGATGAAAAAGGTAAATATCAAGATATGAAGAATTGAAACATAGAAATCCGGATTAATTAGGGAATGTAAAAAGTTAAGCGAAAATATTATGCGGGCAACCGGCGATCAAATATGAGGAGTGGTAGCCATGAAGCCGGCAGTCAATAACCCGATGCAGCAAAATGCAGGCATCATCCAACCGGTGCTGGAGAATCTGAGCGCCATCTTTCAGATCTGGATCAAATATATCAGTTGTTCCGGAGAGTATGTGATTACCCCGGTGCAAGAGAAGCAGTGCCAGATCTGCCACCTCATCCGCAGCCATCCGCTCGGAGCGCAAAGATGCTGGGAGGCTGCCAGGCAGTCTTTATATCTGAGTCCGGACCAGCATCATCTGTTTACCTGCCATGCCGGATTCTATGTCCTCGCCATTCCCCTGCAGGGGAAGCGGTCCCCCATCGGGGTGTTGGAAACGGGAGGCATCAGGTTGAGCGCCGAGCCGGGCGATTACGAACGGTTTATGAAAAACGTTTCCGATCTGGGTTTGGATGAGCGGCTGTCGAGGCAATATTTTGAAGAGTTGCCAGTCAAGAAGCGCCAAGAAGTGCTGCTCCTCGGGGAAACTCTCTATGCCATCAGCAACTGTTTTCTGGAGTTGGGATCCGCGCAGGCAAGGATCCAGCAGGAGAAATCAGAAAGAGCCCTGCTGCAATCCGAGTTGCAGGCCCTGAATTCCCAGATCAATCCACACTTTCTGTTTAATACGCTCAACACGATCCAGATGCTTTCTTATCTTGAGGGCGCCAGGAAAACGCCGGCCATCATCAATGCCCTGAGCAACCTGCTCCGGGCCCGGTTAAATTGCAACCAGCTCCTGACTTCCCTGGAGGAAGAACTGGCGGTCATTAACAATCTCCTGCTGATTCAAAAGACACGCTTTGAGGACCGGCTGCAGATCAGGATCGATATCCCCGCTGTTCTCCTGGATGCCCTGGTGCCATCCTTATCGCTGCAACCGCTGGTGGAAAACGCCCTCATCCACGGCCTGGAGCCATCTGAAAAAATTGGTCGGCTGGACCTGCAGGCGATGACGCAAGGAGGGGACCTGGTTATTTACGTTAAGGATAACGGTGTCGGAATGACGGCGCCGGAGGTTGACAAGATAGAAAGAAGGCTCCGTCAGCAAGAAAGTAACGGCGATGGCTCTGAGATCGGGATTGTCAACATCCACAGGCGCTGCCTCGCCCTTTTCGGCGATGAGTATGGAATTGGCATCAGAAGCGCTAAAAACAGGGGCACGGAGATGACGCTCAGGATTCCCCTGAGGATTAGAGGCTGCGAGAGTAATGAAAATATTATTGGTTGACGATGAACCGATCGTGAGACGCGGCTTAAGGCAGATGATCAGAAATTTCCATGCGCCTTTTAAGGCAATTTTAGAAGCGAGCAACGGCCAGGAAGCAATAATATTGACCAGGCAATACCGGCCCGAGATCGTCCTGCTGGATATCAGGATGCCCGGTCTCGACGGAGTGACAGCGGCCAATATGATTAAACAGGTAGATCGGCGGATCAAGATCATCTTCTTAACTGCCTATGCCCAATTTGACTACGCCCAAGCGGCGATTCGCTGCGGCGTCAGGGATTATCTGGTAAAGCCCGTACATCCCGACCAGCTTGAACAGGCGATCACAGCCTGCCTCGAAGAATCATCAGAAACTTACGTCGCTCTGCCGGACGGCAATTTAACAAGAGCGCAGCAGCTCGTCGCATCGGCGGTTTCCTACATCCTGCAGAACTACATGAGACCGCTGAGGTTAGAGGATCTGGCCCGGCAGGCGCACGTCAGCCCTGCTTATTTATCCTATCTATTCAGCCAGGAGCAGGGGCAGACCTGCATAGAATTTCTCACTGCGACCAGGCTGCACAGGGCCAAAGAACTCCTGGCCTTCGATGTAGGCAGTTCCATCTCCGATATTGCCTGGCAGGTAGGTTATGAGAATACCAATTATTTTTCACGGGTTTTTAAAAGATATATTGGCGTCACGCCCACCGAATACAGAAAAAATAGCGCCCTGTCCGGTAATGCCATTCATGCAGTTACCGGTGAGAGCGCCCCTAAAAGATCCGGATAGGCGAGGCAGAGAGCGATCTTCTAAAAATAATCCACAAAGTCAAAAAGAATGTGCAGTGAACCACGAATGAAAATCTTATAAAATGTAAGTTAAGAAGAATTTATATTAAAAATAGACGATAATGTGACTCCAGAAGATATTACTCGATGATCAGGCCATATTATGGAGGGATCTGCTTGGAGACTACATCCGAAAATATTCTCAAACTGCTTGATGACGGCCAGGCTGCCATTCAGGAGGCGCTTCCCGGGGTACTGGAAAGTTTTATGGGGTTTGCCCAAAATGTCTCTCAACAGACACTGATTTCGCCCAAGACCAAGGAGTTGATGGCAGTAGCGGTTGCCGTGAGCATTCGCTGCCAACCGTGTATCACCCATCATGTGAGGAGGGCGCTCGACCTCGGCGCTACAGCGGCGGAGATCCTGGAGGCCTGCAGCGTGGCCGTGATGATGGGCGGCGGGCCATCCGTTGCCTACACATCCTACGTCGTGCAGTCATTAAAAGACTTTCAGGCATTGCCAACATCAGAATGAGGAGGATTTTACATGCGTTGTGACAAGTGTGACACTGAAGTTGCTGATGATGAGATTTTTGTGCATGCCGGAAGAAACCTGTGTGAGGATTGTTATATCACTGTCATGGCAAGGCCGAAGCCCTGCGATCCGGGCGCGGTATCGGCGGCGCGCGCCAGCCGGGAGCTGCAGGGGCAAAAAGGAAACCAGGGCCTCACTCCGGTGCAGCGGAAATTGTATGACTATCTGAAGGACAAGGGCAAGGCGAAGCGCGAGGATGTGGCCGCCTATATGGATATGCCGATGGAAGACCTGGAGGGTGTATTTGCGGTGCTGCGCCATATGTGCTTGGTGCGTGGATTCAAAGAGAATGACACCATTTTTTTTACCCTGATGTGATTGCCGATTCTTGGTCGAATGCCAGCCCTCAGCCGGCTGAGGGCTGGGTTATGGCCGGCATCGTCGCCGGGGCCGGATTGTCGGTCGCGGGCTGTGTGATGCAGAATAACATGAGAAATCCCCTGGCGTCGCCCTTCACGCTGGGAATATCGCATGCGGCGGCCTTTGGCGCCTCCATGGCGATCATCGTTTTCGGAGCGGGCAGTATCCAGGGCAGCACCGGCACTGATACGGTGATCATCAATAGCCCGTCCCTGGTGACGGTCATGTCCTTTGCCTGGGCGATGGTGGCGACGATAATCATCATGCTGCTGGCCGGTTTCAGGGGGGGGTCGCTCCTGAAGCGATCGTCCTGGCGGGCGTTGCTCTGGGCTCTATTTTCACGGCTGGCACCACGATCATCCAGTACTTTTCCACTGATGTGCGGGTGGCAGCCGTTGTTTTCTGGACCTTCGGCGATCTGGGCCGGGCCTCCTGGAGGGAAGTGCTGATCATGGCCGGCCTGATCGGTGCGGCCCTGATCTATTTTCTGATCAGGCGATGGGATTACAACGCCCTGGACAGCGGCGATGAATCCGCCAAGGGGTTGGGCGTCGAGGTGGAGCGAGTGCGGCTGGAGGGCATGTTCGTCGCCTCGCTGGTTACGGCGATGGCCGTATCCTTCCTGGGCATCATCGGATTTATCGATCTGGTGGCGCCGCACATGATGAGGAGGATCATCGGCAGCGACCATCGTTTTCTGATTCCCGCTTCAGCGATGGCCGGGAGCCTGCTGCTTCTGGTTTCGGACACGGTGGCCAGGACGGTGATCGCCCCGGTGGTGCTGCCCGTGGGCGCTATCACCTCATTTATGGGCGCCCCACTCTTCCTGTATCTCCTGAGCAAGGGGTATCAAAGGAAATGATCCTGTTTAGCGAGGATCGCTCGATATTCGCAATATTCTCTATCAATCCCGCCCAAAAGGAGAGACGAGAGAGGGACGGCTCTCTGCGCTCTGGCAAAAGAACCGTCCCCTGGACATTCTAGCTCGCCTTGGTTTTATTCTTGAGGCTGGCCGCTATCCCTGCGAGGATATCGTCGACTACCATGGGCAGCACGTCGGGCAGCATCTTGGGCATCATGTCGGCCATCACCGCCGGCAGCAACTGCGGCATCAGTTGACGCATGGCCGGTGGCATCTCCGGCACTTGCTCCCTCATGTAGCGCAGGATGTCAGGCAACACCTTGGGCATGATACCGGGCATCATGGCAGGCATCATTTTGGGGATCAGCGGCCTCATGGCGGCTAGCATGGCATCCCTGGCGCCCTCCGGCAGCGGCTTGAGCATTCCCATGGCGGTATTCATGAACACGGGCATATTGGCCAGCATCTCCGGCATCAGGTCGCGCATCATCTGGGCGATGCCCTGCACAGCCATCTGTTTGATCATCTTGTCGAAGACCACCCAGATATCCAACGCTGCCTGGGTGGTATCCTGGCCCTCGTAACCCAGCGCCTGTACCACAGCGTTGCTGAAATCGATCACCCGCACCGGGTGGCCGAGGTTCTTGCCGGCGACCCGGAATTGGAACTCGCAGCAGGGGCAGGTGGTGTAGATCAGGTCTGTGCCTGCTGCCGTAGCCTCATCCAGACGCCGTGCAGCGATCCGGTCGGAGGTCGGAACCGGCTCCTTGATTCTGGTCAGCACGCTGCCGCAGCACAGGCCGCGCTCCCGGTTGTGCAGCATCTCTACCAGTTCCAGCCCGGGCAGCGACTGCAGCACCTGGCGGGGCGGGTCGTAGATGCCGCCATGCCTGCCGATGTGGCAGGCATCGTGCCAGGTAGCTTTATGATCCAGCGCATGCTTGAACTGTAAACGGTCCTGGTCGATCAGTTCCTTGATTACCTCGGAGATATGCCGTACCTTAATGTCGTAGTCGAGGCCGAGTTTTTTGGCCCACTCCCGGTGGTAGTGGTTGAGAAACACGTAGCAGCCCGGGCAGGAGACCATCAGTGTTTTGATTCCCCGCTTCTGAAATTGAGCGATGTTGTAGCGCACGATCTCCTCGAAGGCGTCCCACTGTCCGGACATGAACATGGGGGCGCCGCAGCAGTTCTCATCCTTGCCCATGTAGGCGAACTCCACTCCACCCTCCTTAAAAATCCGGAAGGCGTTCCGGGCGATGTCCGGGATGATGTAAGAAGCGGTGCAGCCGGCCCAGTAGGCCAGCGGCCCGGCATCATGATAGGCCACATCAGGCGGCGTCCAGTCGGCCCGGTGTTCCCGCAACTCCGCCCAGATGTTATGTTCCGCACGTACTGCTGCCTTCATCAGGTAGAAGGCCGGATAAGTGGCAAATTCCTTCTCCATCACCAGGAAGCCGCGCATCTGATCGAAATCCTCCTGGATCGGGATGCGTACCTGGCATTCCGGGTTGCAGCGCTTGCAGGTGGTACACATCAGAAAAGTGTCCACCTCCGCCTGATCAAAGTTGATGTTGCCCTGGGCGTATTCTTTTAAAAAGTAGAATTTGCCCCTGGGTGTGGCACTCTCCCAGCCCCGTCCGGCATAGAGACTGCAGACAGGGCGGCAGTAGCCACACTGCACGCAGGCAAAGGCATCTGCGGCGAGACGGTCTGGAAGCGGACGTTCAGCCTTGCGCATCTTTGGCAGTACCGCTGCGGCCATCTCGGCCAGCGGACGGCCAATCCTGGCAGCGGTCATGGCGGCAGCCAGGCTTTTATTGTTGGATGCCAGAGACTTGTCCGGGTTGAACAGGTCATTGGGGTCCAGGGCATGCTTGACGTTTTTAAGCTCCTGAAAGAGCCCATCTCCGAACTTGGCCGGGGCTAGGGCGGTGAAAAACATCCCCAGTGAATAGGGGAAGCCGCCATGCTTGAAGGCTATATCCATTACCTGCAGCGACTTGGTGAAATCGAGGGCAAAGCTCATGGGTTTCCGTTCGTCCCCCAGGGCAAAGCTCTGAATGGCCACCTCCCGGCCTTTGATCATGGTGCCCTCCATGGCCAGTTCCCCAAAGGTGCTGGTCAACTCGTCCAGGACGGCTTTCAGGCCGGGCAGGGGAATGACGCTCTCGCTGGGGATCAGGGATGGGCCCAGGCGTTTCAGGCGCATCGGGTAGTAGCGCTCCTCCCATGTGTGCATAGCCTGGGCAGCGGGCAGCAACTGCCCTGCTCCCGGCAAGCGGGTCGTGATGAACTGCTCTACTGCTGAAGCCTCGGACTCCAATGGCACCAGCAACAGGGCGGGGCCCTGCCAGCCGGAAGACGGCAGCCCTTCGGCCTCCTCGTTGAGCCGCCGGAAGCGGCCACTGCCAAAGGAGACGTGCCAGACCGGAACGCCGGCCCCGCCCAGGGTGGCCAGGGCGGCGATCAACTCGTTCATGGTCTTGAAACCGATCAGGAAGGGTTTGACCTCTTCGGCCCGGACCAGTCTAAAGGTGGCACTGGCGATAAAACCGGTAGTCCCTTCCAGGCTGGCCACATGGCCGATCTCTGTCAAGGGGGCTCCGGTGGGGGCGATGGCGTCCACGGCTACCACATTCTCAGCTACATAGCCCCCGGTGTTGCTGCCGATGCCGGCGCCACCGGCGGCCACCCAGCCGCCCAGGGAGGCGCCGGGGGCGCTGGTGGGCACGATGGGTAGGGCCAGGCTGTGCTCCCGGCGCAAGTAATCGTCCAATTCCTTGATGATAACGCCGGGCTCTACGGTAACAGTGAAGGCGTCATGGTTTACACCAATGATCTTATTCATTTGGTTGAACTCCACCACGATGCCGCCCCGGGACGGCACACACCCGCCAAAACCGCCGGTCCCGCTCCCCCTGGGCACCAGCGGCACACCGTAACGGCGGGAGAGGTCTGTGAGGAAAATCAGGTCCGACTTGCTTTTCGGCTGTACTACGGCATCAGGCATTCCCTTATAGAGCATCTTCACCACGCCTGGCAGGGCAGCCACGTCGTGGGAGTACAGCAGCCGCTCGATCTTACCAAGCGCTGCCCGGTCACCGAAACGCTGCTCCAACTCCGGCCGCCAGTCCCTGTCTTGACCGCTGTCTTCCTCAAAGCCGAAATCCTTGACTTCATCGCCGCGATCAGCCTCTACCACCATACTCAACCTCCCGCCATAATATTTTGAAGCTCTGGTTTGGACAGCCTGGAGCGCTCGGCAACGGCAGTCCGGTAGGTGCGGTAACCGCCACTGAGGTTGTAGACCTCGTTCCAGCCGTGCGCCTTCAGGATCCTGCAGGCGATGTAGGAACGGAGCCCACTGGCGCAATGTACAACCAGGCGCCGTCCGGCTGGAATCTCCCCCAGGCGTTGGCGCAGTTCGTCGACCGGGATATGCGTTGAGCCCGCTATGATTCCCGCCTCCACCTCAGAGGGCGTGCGTACGTCCAGAAGCAGGGCGCCATCTTTCATCAATGATTCCACGTCCTCCCAGCCGACAGCGGCCACATCGCCGCGCATGATATTGGCTGCGGCCATGCCCAGTATGTTGACCGGGTCGCGAGCCGAGGAGAATGGCGGGGCATAGGCCAACTCCAGCTGTTCCAGATCGTAGACGGTCTGTCCCGCCTGCAGTGCTGTTGCCAGGACATCGATGCGCTTGTCAACTCCCTCCTGTCCGATCACCTGAGTGCCCAGTATCCGGCCGTCATCAGGGCTGAACAACAGTTTCAGGCTGATCTGTGAGCCTCCGGGGTAATAGCTGGCCCGGGCCAGGGGATGCACGATGATGCTGCGATAAGGGATCCTGCGCTCCTGCAACTGCCTGGCATTGAGGCCGGTGGCCGCTGCCGCCAGAGAGAATAGCTTGATGATGGAAGTGCCCACCGTTCCCCGGTAGGGGAGTTGGCGACCGCAGATATTGTCTGCGGCCAGTCGTCCCTGGCGGTTGGCGGGACCGGCAAGGGGGATCAGGGCAGGAGATTTGCTGACCGGATTGGTAACCTCGATAACGTCTCCCACGGCATAGATCAGGGGATCGGAGGTGTGCAGGAAAGAATCGGTTCTAATGCCTCCGGTGGGCCCTAACTCCAATCCGGACGCACGGGCCAGAGCGGTCTCCGGGCGCAACCCGGTCGACACCAGCACCAGACCTGCCGGCAAGTTCCGGCGGTCAGTGCGGATTAAAAGGCGGTCTCCTGCTTGACGGATCTCCTGCACCCGATCGCCCAGGCACAGTTCGACCCCCTGCTGTCGCAGATAGCCCTGCACGATGGCGGCCATCTCATAATCCATGGTGCCGGCCAGCACCTGATCCTGCAGTTCTACCACCGAAACAGCCAGGCCGCGCTGCTGGAGGTTATCGGCCATTTCCAATCCGATATAGCCGGCGCCGATGATCACGGCATCCTTTATCTGCCGTTCATCGATCCAGGATATGATGGAGTCGGTGTCCGGGATCGTGCGCAAGGTGAAGACGCCGGGCAGGTCGCCTCCCGGGAAAGGTGGCTGTACCGGTGCCGCGCCGGTGGCTATTACCAGGTAATCGTAACCCTCCGTGTAAGTGCGCCCAGTGCCCAGGTCATTCACCCGCACCTCCCGGCTCGCTCGATCGATCTGCACCACTTCCTGCAGGGTTCGGATGTCGATGCGGAAGCGCTGCCGCAGCAGGTCCGGTGTGACCACCAGCAGGTTGGCCCGCTTGGGAATCACCGACCCGACGTGATAGGGCAGGCCGCAGTTGGCAAAGGAGACGTAAGGGCCCCTTTCAAAGAGGATGATCTCGGCCTCTTCGTCCAACCGCCGCAACCTGGCGGCACAGCTGGCCCCTCCGGCCACCCCGCCGATAATTAATATCTTTTTGCTCATCTCTTAGTACCCCCAATCGTTTTATGTGGATATAGCGATATATCGAATAAAATCGTATCGGGTCCCCCTGGGGTTGAGCTAGGAGAACAGTGACTGGATAATCTTGCGGGCATCCTCGTTCACCACGCTGTAATGCACCTCCAGGCCGTGGCGTTTGCCTTCGATAATGCCGACCGACCGGAGCTTGGCCAGGTGCTGCGAGATTGTGGATTGAGGCATATCCAGGCAGGATTGGATGTGAGAAACGTTGCAGCCATCCTGGGCCATGAGCCCCCTGATGATGCACAGGCGCACGGGGTGGGCCATCACCTTCAGCAGTTCTGATTTCTCGTAAAACAGTTCCGGATTAGTGATAAAAGTATCGATGTTGATCATTGTCGTCGCCGCCTCTGCTTTATTATAATATCAATATATACAAATATAATGGCTAGGTCAACTATACGTTGCTCAGTTTTATTTTGTAACTATTCGATCATCCCGCATTTACGCCTAAATCCTTAATTTATCTCTCGGTGCCAGGCCGGTTATTTTCCAACAATTGATACATAACGTAGGCGTCAACCAATCCCTTTTCCATGTGATTAAAGGCCATTGGCAGAGTGCCTATGATCTGAAACCCGCAATCCTGCCAAAGATTAACTGCTATCGTATTGGTGCTTACAACAAGGTTGTATTGCATCGCCTTAAATCCTAACCTGCGCGCTTCAAGGATGGAGTGCTCACACATGGCCTTTCCAATGCCATGACCACGAAATAACGCACTGACAGCATATCCTGCATTGCAGACATGTGCCCCCAGCCCCGGTTGATTCTTTTTGATAAAATATGTGCCTGCTATCTTTCCATCGCTGATCGCTACGTAAGTTGCTGCCGGTGTTTCCATCCATATTTTAAACCCTTCCTCCTTGGTAGTATCCGGAGGAAATGAATACGTAGCTCCTTCTTGAAATATTTCATAAAGAATGAGCCAGATGCTGTCAAAATCCTCTGTTTTAGCTTGTCTGATTTCCATCGTTAACCAAGCGCTCCCCTCAGGTTTTCAGGTATTCATATCTTAAGTTTTTCTGCTTTTGACGCTATATTTCCTGTTTTTTCATAAAACCCGTTCATTGCCTTCGGCAGCGCTTGACTGCCAGTTCCGTGAGCAGTCATTGTTTGATATAGCTATTGTCCGGTGCGGCTTGGGACCTTTGTGGAGCGGGGCCGCTTTCAGGACGCATGCTACCGGGCGGTCAACCGGATCCGTGTCGGGCACGCCCGGGGCCGCGGCAAGCTCGACCGTCACACATTTCGGCAGAAGCCGGTCAAAGAAATTTACCTATTTCCCCTCACCAAAAACTTCCGTATAATTCTAAGCGAAGGGATCACCGAATAGTTACTTTATTTTTAATTAGCATATGTTAAATTTACTATAAGCCTATAGTGAAGGGTGGGGCGAGATAGATGCCCAGAAAAAAGAAGGTTTGCTTGGTGGAGTTTCTTCCCCCTGCCGTCTATTACAAACCGGCGGGGATTCCTTTGCTGGAATTGGATGAAGTGACCTTGTCGGTGGAAGAGCTTGAGGCCATACGATTGAAGGATCTGGATGGTTTGGACCAGGAGCAATGCGCCGAAAAAATGCAAGTCGCCCGGACTACATTCCAGCGTGTGTTGTATTCGGCGCACTTAAAAATAGCTACGGCTCTGGTCGATGGCAAGGCTCTGCGCATCGAGGGTGGGCACTTTAAGATGCCGTCAGTCAGAAGGTTCAAGTGCACATTCTGCAGCTATGAATTTGAAATCCCCTTCGGCAACGGGCAGAGAGGGATGGAGATCTCCTGCCCAAAATGCAGTCGGGGACCGGTTCATAGAATCTCTGACGGCGGAGATGGCCGCGTAGAGACATGCGGGTGTGTAAAAGGCAACGGGCAATGCAAAAAAACCGTACCTGCTCCGGAATCAGATTAAAGGATGACGGTGACGATGATTGTGGAACGGATATAATTAATAATCTTTGCCAACTGCACCCACTCTTCCGGTAATTAAACGAGGATCAGGGTGCGTTCTTTTTAACATGATCAAAAAACCGCCTGGCAATTTATATACTGCCCTTGTAGCACATTCCCCTCAAAGCTGCGCGGCTGTCATTGCGTTTCTGGCATACGTAAAAATATAAGCTGAAAATATTTGGGCATCGCCTTGCGATAATTGACGATGTGTGGTATTGTTTATTCTTGAAAAGGGCATATGCCATTTATAGTGAGTTTCTGGTAGCCGCTATAGAGGCAGATGCAAAATAGACAATCAAAACGGGAGGCTTAATCATGAAAATCGCTATGCCGTACGACAGGGGCCGCGTAAACCAGCACTTCGGCCAGAGCAGGGAGTTCGCCATCTTTGGGATGGAAGGGGACCGGATTGTTGGCACCAAGATCATCAACAGCGAAGATTTCTGCCATAACCACGAGGGGCTGGCCGGCTTATTGAAGGCAGAGGAGGTGGAAGCGATCATCCTGGGGGGGATCGGTCACCACATGATGGTCGCCCTTCAGGATCTGGGCTTCAAGATCGTCACCGGAGCTTCGGGAGACGCGGCCGCTGTGGCTTCAGACTACGCCAGGGGCAGTCTGATTACCAGCGATATCGATATCTGCTCTTGCGGCGGGTAAGACAGCGCGGGTATTAAAAGGATGCAATTGCTTAGAAATAAATGGTTCGCGAGGATAGATGGTGAAACCCCGTGCATCTTGCCGCATCGGGGTTTTATTTTGACCGGCGCTGGCCGGTCGGCAAGCGGCCTGCCTTTATTTGGGAATCTGCATATTTTTGCTGTTGAGGTCCTGTTGTTTAAACAAGCTGTGCTGGTGCGGAGTCAACGGGACGCCTTCTTCATAGGAGATCTCGATAAAATAATTGCAATCGTTGCTGGCCGCTATTTCTTCTGGGGCGAGTTTCTTTTTGAACCAGTAGCAGCCCTTGCCGGGAGCTACAAAAAGTCCGCAGTTCTCGCATCCGTGCATAATTAGCCCCTTCTCTATTTTTTCCCGTCCAGGCAACTGTTCTCCTTCCTGATTTTCGGCCACAGGGTGAACTGCAGGAACTGCCACGCCTCTTCCCCGTCATGATCCATGAGGATACCCTGCAGCCTGACGATCTCTTCCGGTTCCAGGACGACGAACACCTTTTTCATAATACTAACTCCTCCCCGGCAGGCAGTTGCCCCCCGAAGTAATCATCGAGTAATTTCTGAATTACCTGCCGTTCCTGCTCACGAGAAGGTTCTTGCAAGGCCGGGCACTGTGCCATCTCATACCGCTCCTGGATCAATCCGGTGGCAAATGCCAGGCAGGTCATCTCACCGCACTCCCTGCAGTTAGTGCGCGGCAGATGTTTGTATAGGGCGTAGGGGCTGAGTTGCGGCCGAGGTCTGGTTGAAGGGGTGATGTTGTCTCGCTCCCGGGTGACCTTGTTCAGGATTTTGATCACGTTATCCAGGATCTCTTTGACTTTATCGATGTTTTCAGTCTTGCCGACAGTAATCTGATCGGCTCCCACGATCACCGGGCGCTTCTCGTCCCGCTGAGCACCATTGCCGCCTTGTTCGAGATCTGTCCCACGTTGGAAGCACCCGAACAGGCGCAGATGAGGGCTTTTCCACCGTTGCAGAGACAGTTTTCGGCCATTTAGTTTCTCCTCCTCCGGATAGTCTCAAGAGTTATTCTTGATTACTTTCCTTGCAGCCAGTTCTTGATCTCCTGCTGGCTGGGAATACGTCCCTCGCTCTTAACAACTCCGTCGATGACGACCCCCGGCGTGCTCATCACGCCATGCTCCATGATTTTGGCAATGTCTTCGACTTTGGTGACCGACGCCTCGATCCTCAGTTCGGCCACCGCACTCCTCACATTTTCCTCAAGCTTCTTGCACTTGATGCAGCCAGTCCCCAAAACCTCGATATCCATTGAAGTCATCCTCCTCTGAAAGAGTCTTATGCCTCATCTCCGGGCAATACCAAAGCCGCCAGTTCCTGCTCCTTGTTGGCCAGGTCTGCTTTCAGCACCCGGTCAATGCAGGAAAACATATTGACGATACAGGGCGTGCGCAACTGGCACAACACTCTCGTTCCCTCCCGGCGGGTAGCGATCAGCCCGGCATTCTTTAGGATGGCCAGGTGCTTCGAAAGAGAAGGCTGGTCGCAATTCAGGGACTCTACCAGTTCGCAGGCACAACGCTCCTCGTCGGCGCTGAGCAGGTCGATGATCGCCAGGCGCAACGGGTGCGCCAGGGCCTTGATCACCTGGGCACGATGAAAATAGAGTTCTTGGTTGATCTTAAACACCTCCCTCATTTATGCCCCCAGCAGGTGATGGACAAAGACAAAATTGAACAAGTAGCCGATGAAGATGATGGCGACAGTGATGATGCCTACAAAGATGGCGATCATCTTCGGCTTGATCACCTTGCGCAGGATGATCATCTCCGGCGTGGAGATGGCCACCACGGCCATCATGAAAGCCAGGGCGGTCCCCAGGGGCATCCCTTTGCCCACCAGGGCCTGCACGATGGGGATCGTGCCGGCTGCGTTGGAGTATAGGGGGATAGCGATCAGGACGGCGATGATCACGGCGAAGGGATTGCCCGGGCCGGCATATTTTACAATGAAGTCGATCGGCGCATAGCCATGGATGAGCGCCCCCAGGCCAATACCGATGATCACGAACAGCCAGACCCGCTTCAGGATATCCTTAGTGTAATCCCGGGCGTACTCGAACCGCTCCCGCCAAGTGAGAACAACCTCTTCTCTATCTCCTACCTTTATCTTGTAGACATAATCCTCGACCAAGTGCTCAAGTTTCAGTTTCCCAATCACGATGCCGCCGATGAAGGCCAGGATGACGCCGGTGGCAACGTACAGGAGAGCGATATCCCAGCCGAACAGGCCCCAGAGCATGATCAGCGCCACCTCGTTGACCGTCGGCGAGGAGATTAGAAAGGAAAAGGTCACCCCCAGCGGCAGCCCCGATTCGATAAAGCCGATGAACAGGGGGACCGCCGAACAGGAGCAGAACGGGGTGACGATGCCCAGCAGGGAGGCCAACAGGTTCCCCACGTACTCGCGCTTGTTGCCGAGCAGCCGGCGCGCCCGCTCCGGCGGAAAGAAGCTGCGGATCACGGCCACAACAAAGATGATGACAGTGAGCAGCAAAAATATCTTCACGGTGTCGTAAAAGAAGAAGTCCAAAGAAGAGCCCAATTCTGTCCCCGGATGGATCACCAACAGCCGGTAGACCAGCAGATCCGCAAGCGCCTGCAGCATATGTATCAACCTTCTTTCGTCAAGACTTCTTTCCCGGTATTATGACGCCATCCTGCCAGGACAGCTAAATAGGCAGGTGTCACTTTCTGGTAGCCATCTCCGTTTCCGTGATCAAGAGGTACTGGTATGGAGTGTAATCCTGGTCGGGCATAATCTTGGTGAAATAGAAACAGCCCCAGTCCCACGAGGTCTCGTCCGGCGGCCTTGCTCGGCCATGCTTGAAACAGAAATAGGTTCCTTCAGGCTCCATCTTCCGGGCAAGCGCACAGACTTGACAAATTTTTATTCACTGCAGTAGCCGCCTCCTGATCAAGGCTTCGTCAACCGTCTCCGCAACTGGAACAGCTCTGTAAACACAAGAGAATAGTTACCCTTGTTTAATTGTATGTTTCAATCTTATATGCTAATATTAGCATTATAGAATTATTATTTCAATATGATTGTTGACGGAGGGGAAAGGAATGTTGAAGTATGCCTTGATTGCCGACATTCACGGAAATCACCTGGCTTTACAGGCCGTGCTAGACGAAATCGGTAAGCGCGGTGTTGACGGAGTGTATTGCCTGGGGGACTTGGTGGGCTATGCCCCTTTTCCCAATGAGGCGATCTAGATCATCAACGGGGAGGGCATACCCACGGTGATGGGCAACTACGATGATGGGGCAGGCTTTGACCGCCTGGTGTGTGGCTGCGATTTCCCTGACGATGCGGTCAGGATCAACGGGGAGCAGTCCCTGTCCTGGACAAAATCTCATACCACGGCGCCAATAAGGAGTTTCTACGCAGCCTACCCAAAGAGATCCAGATCGAGGCGGGATATCACATGCTTCTGGTGCATGGCAGCCCTAGGGCACTGAATGAGTACATCCATAATAATTCTCGGATAGCCAAATCAAAATAAGTTCATGCTCTCTGGACAATGATGCTCCCGATCGGTTGTCCGGTATCCCTGGCTATGGTAGGGCACTTTACCCGCAAGAGGAAAAAAATATTATAATGGGAGTTGCGCAGTGTCTCGTAGTTTTCTTGTCCCTTTGAGATGACGAGATCTGCCTGCTCAAAGGCATTTTTAAATTCTGAAGAGCACAGTTTCATCAGCGTGCCCGGGGTATCCGCCCCGGTACTGATCACTCTCACCAGCCCGGTTAAACCGGCAAAAATTGCATCCTCCATCGTGGCGTCGTTGATTATGGGCCCGCTCTTGACGGCATAGGTGATCTTCTCTAAGGGAAGAAGTTCAACCAGCAATTTGTCAAAGATGATCTCTCCGGCATTGTCTCCGATATAAAGTATTTTCTTGGACTCTGCGATGGCATGATCAAATATCTCAAGGTGATCGATGGCAAACGGCTTGGTCAGCACATCCTTGATTGCAGTGTGAACTGTCGCGCTATCACGGATGGCGAAATCGATTATGTTGCCGGCAATCGCCAGCCTTACGGCCGTTTCCAGGGGATTAGGCGAGTTCAGAACCATTTGTTTTAGTTCTGGATACATCTCTTGCGCAAGTTGGTTGTACTCTATCTTCATTAAATTGTATGGATCGGGGCATTTCGTTTCCCTCTTGACGATATTGTGGGCCATATAGCCGAGCTGGGCTGGATACTGAGTCAGCGAGGTCCGGGAGAATGCGTCCAACAGGCTCCTGATAATGTTTTCCTGTATAGGTTCATCGGCCCCGGCCATGCGCGAGGCATCCAGAGCCTGTCTCAATAAGCAGGGAATGCAATCGAGAAAAGCATTCATTTCAAAACCTGCCCCTCTTTTTGCAGTTTATAAGGCTTTTGCAGGCAATTCCACCTTACTTAGAAACTTTGTTTTCAATTATACTTCAAAATGTTTAGCCGCTGCTAAACATTTATAATATTGGCATATGTCGTTTGGGCCAGGACGAAAAGGAGGTGTTTATGACACATTTCGGCGTAACCGTTCTCATTGGCGCCCTGATCGGTTTTATGTCCGGCCTGTTCGGCATCGGGGGCAGCAGCATCAGCACTCCCATCTTGAGAATGCTTTTTGCGATTCCTGCTCTGATTGCCTTGGCGTCTCCACTGCCGGTGACAATTCCTACGGCAGTTGCAGGAAGCTACACTTACTGGCGCAAGGGCCTGGTCCGCAAGGAGATTGTGTTATGGACAGCGCTCGGAGGCGTGCCTGGTGTCGTCCTGGGCGCGCTGGGAACCAGAATAGTCGCTGTTCAATGGCTGATGATCTTGACGGGGCTTTTTGTTGTGATCTCGGGGATTCAACTGATACGCAAGGATAGCAGGTCATGCGTCGCCCATCCTAAAATAAAACAGTTTAATACAATGGCGTTGCTGATCGGTTTCGTTGTCGGTATTTTTTCGGGTCTGCTGGGAAATGGAGGCGGGCTTTTGCTGGTGCCCGCATTTATACTACTGCTTGGTCTAACGCCCTATGAAGCCACCAGCAGTTCACTTGCCTGCGTCGCTTTCTACGCCCTGCCGGGAACGTTGGTGCACTGGCGGCTCGGCCATATCGACTGGATGTTGACGCTGGGTCTGAGCATCGGAGTCATCCCTGCCAGCTACCTGGGTTCAAAGGTGGGATTGATGGTCTGCGAGCAGAGGATCAAGACTGCTTTCGGGTATTTCCTGACAGCCTTTGGCGCCGATTTTATTTTTACCCAGTTGGGGTGGTGGCCTCCGCTCATATCGGATGTTGTACTCCTGGCAGCGGTTGCTGCCGCCATAGGCTGGGTGGCCCTCGGAGCGCGGGCAGGGAAAAGGTGAGAATCCGTGCCGAGAGACACGAGCCGGGAGTTTGACTGAAATAGCTGAAGGGCACTGGTATAAGCAAGCTATCCGCTATGTTATATGTTGTCTTCAAAAGGGGAAGATTGGAGGAAGAGGATGGGATTCGGGCTGGGGCGGAAATAGCTTACAAAATATGCTGTTCATTCTGGAAAGGGGTCGCCGCCATAGCATTGGGAAACAGGGGACTTATCTCCCGCTACCATCACTGGCAACGCTACCGGCAGATCATCAATGTGCTGATCAGGAATGGATTCAGCTTTATTATCAATAAGCTGGATCTGCCAGGGATTCCGTTATACAGCCGGTTGGCAAGACACGAGATGCCGGAGGAAGAAGAGCTGATGAGCCTGCCGCGGCGAATTGTCCAGGTGCTGAGGGAATTGGGGCCCAGCTTTATCAAGCTGGGCCAGCTGCTGAGCACCAGGGCCGACATTTTCCCCGAAGCCTACCTGCAGGAATTTGCGAAGCTCCAGGATAACGTGCCTCCCATCCCTTTTGCGGACGTGGAGGCCTTGTTCTGTGCAGAGCAGGGAATTACTCTTGCCGATCTGTTTGAATCATTCAATCAGGAGGCGATAGCATCGGCCTCCATCGGGCAGGTGCATCAGGCCAGGCTGAAGAATGGCCAGGAAGTGGTGGTGAAGGTGCAGAGGCCGGGGATCGAGCGCCTGATCAGGTTAGACCTGGAAATATTGCACGATGTCGGTGGACTGATCGAAAAAAGAACCTCGCTGGGGGAGATCTACAAAATCACCGAGATGGTTGAAGAGATAGGAGCCTCTCTGCTGGAGGAACTAGATTTTACCCTGGAGGGACGCAATGCAGAGATCATCCGGAAAAACTTTTTAGATGACGAACGAATATGCGTTCCAGAGGTTTACTGGGATTATACTACCAAGCACTTCCTGGTGATGGAGTATGTGCACGGATTCAAGATCGCCAACCGCCAGGAACTGATCAGGGCGGGGTTTGATCCCCTGGCGATCGCCAAAACCCTGGCCGATCTTCTGATCAAGCAGATCTACCTGGACGGCTTCTTTCACAGCGACCCCCACCCCGGGAACCTGGCCGTACTGCCGGGAAACAGGGTGGTGTTTATGGATTTCGGCCAGGTAGGGCGGATCGATGAGGAGCTGCGCGATCGGATCACCGATCTGCTGCTAGCCCTGGTACGTCATGACGTGGAGGGTATTGTTGCCGTTTTGCTGCAGATCGGCAACCCCAGGGGCCACACCAATATCAAGCGTATGAAGTTGGATATCAGCAGGCTGGAGCGGAAATATTACGGCCTGCCATTCAAGGAGATCAGCGTCGGAACATCCGTGCAGGAATTGATGGATGTGGCCATGCGCTATAGCATCCAAGTGCCGCCTGATTTCTTTATGGCCGCCAAGGCCATGATCACCCTTGAAGGAGTGATCCGGAACCTGGCGCCGGAGATGAGCCTGGTGGAGATTGCCGAGCCTTTTGCCAAACAGATTATCTGGCGCCGCTTTGACCCGAGGCGTTTGCAGAAGCGGTTCTGGGGGCGGATCAAAAGCCAGGCGGCAACATTGTCGAGATTGCCGGACCTGGCGGTGGAGGTGGCCGATAAGATCAATCGCGGGCAGATCTGCCTGGAAATAGAGCACCGCAACCTGCCTATGGCAACCAGTCAACTGCGCGCAACGATCAACAAGTTGTCCCTGAGCATTATCTTTTCCAGCCTGTTAATCACGGGAGCTTTTTTATTAAGCCTGCAAAAAGCCCCTTTTTTGCTGAACACCAGTTTCTCTGAAATTATCTTTGGGCTGGCCTTTCTTTTTTCTATTCTGCTGATCCTGGTGATTCTTTTCTGGCCGCGCCATTAGCAACCATTCTTTCACTTTCCTGTTTGTTCCCTATTTAGAAACAAAAATATTGGGGCCTAATGCAGGAATTATTCTGCTGGTGTAGAAATCACAGGTTGTTATAGTTGACATATAAGTTTGAGGAGCAAAAGTTTAAAATTATCGTATTGTGGAAGAGGATTTGATGAGCAATTGTAGAACATATTTATAAGACGGCCTTATGGGGCAGTTTAAGTGTGTGTAAAAATGGAATCCGGTCTAAAGGAGGAGTTTCTTGAGTAAAATCAAAGCGAACAAAGAGAGTCCCGATCCACTGAGATGTCAGGTAGAGTGCCTGGTTCCAAGCAAGTCACTTTAGGCGGGGGAGTGTTATTGTGAAAATCGCCATCACTGGAAAGGGTGGGGTTGGCAAGACCACTCTTGCAGCTGGATTAGCGAAGCTATTTGCAGAACGCGGATATACAGTATACGCAGTTGACGCGGACCCCGATATCAGCCTCGGTACTACTCTGGGCGTACCCGAGGAACAGCTTGCGGCCCAGCCGCCAATGTTGGAAATGAAAGAGTTGATCAGCGAGCGGACCGGGGGCGGCGGTCTGGTTTACATTCTTAACCCCGAGGTTGATGACATCCTGGAAGGGTTTGCGATCAACATCGGTAACATAAAGCTGCTGCGCATGGGTGCTGTCAAGCGTGCGAGCAGCAATTGCTATTGTCCTGAAAATGCATTTCTCAACGCTGCCATCAATTCTCTTCTCCTTGGGAATCGCGATATCGTAATCTTAGATATGGGCGCAGGAATCGAACAGTTGACGCGCGGCACGGCCCGGGGCGTTGACATGTTGCTGATCGTCACCGAACCCACCCGGGTGAGCGTGGGCACCGCACATGTGATTAAAAAGCTGGCTGGGGAACTGGAAGTGCCCAGGGTTAAGGTGATCGGCAATAAGGTTCGTAGCGCCAAAGAAAAAGAGTTTTTAAACACATCTTTCGAACCGGGTGAACTGCTAGGATTCCTGGAGTTTGACGAAACACTGTGGGAAAGAGCCATGATGGAGGATCCCCAAGGCTTGGAAGAGGTTTTATTAAAATCAGTCAGCAAGGTCTTCGATCAGATTTTACGGGAGGTAGGTGAGGCAAAGAGTCCAACAAGGTAATTCGATGCTTCCTTAGAACGGGCAGTGCCGTGAACGGCAAATCAACACCCCGGCAGCAAGGAAGCAGGTTTATGCTGTAAATCTTTAATAAAAGGGAGGTTAAATGTATGCCGAGATTTAGTGATACTTCTCTTCAGAACTCCAAGCCGTCGGTAGCGCGCAAAGATAGAATCAAAGACGCCAAGAACGTCAAGCGCACCATCGACCCGGCAATTCTGGAAATGCTCGATGTGGCCAAGGAAAAGAACATCATCACCACCTTCGACCGCTGGGTTGCGCAACAACCGCAGTGCGCCTTTGGATCAACGGGCATCTGTTGCCGGATCTGTTTCCAGGGCCCCTGCCGCATCAAAGCCGAGGAAGGCCCGGGCAGCATGGGCATCTGCGGCGCCAAGGATTACACCATCGTCGCCCGTAACGCCATCAGGATGATGGCCGGCGGCGCTTCCGCCCACTCCGACCACGGGCGGCACATCGCTCACGTGCTGCACGCAGCAGCCGAGGGGCACGCCCCAGACTACAAAGTTACCGACCCGGATAAGCTTCAGCGTGTTGCCAAGCGCATCGGCCTAAGCGTGGATGGCAAGTCTGTCAACGAACTGGCCAAGGAAGTCGCCGAGGTCGCCCTGGAGGATTTCGGTAAACAGGACGATTCGCCGACCACCTTCCTGTGGTCCAGCGCCATCGAGGCACGCAAGCAGAAATGGATGGAGATAGATGTCGTTCCGACCGCCATCGACCGCGCCGTGGTCGAGGTCATGCACCGCACCCATATCGGCGTGGACGCCGACCCGGTCAACCTGATCTTCGGCGGCCTCAAGGCTGCGCTAGCCGACCAGACCGGCATGCAACTGGCCACCGACCTGTCCGACATCCTGTTCGGCACCCCGAAGCCGGTTTTGAGCGAGGCCAACATGGGCGTGCTTGATGCAGATAAAGTAAATATCATCGTCCACGGCCACAACCCGCTGCTCAGCCAGATGGTGGTCTATGCCAGCAAGGAGCAGGACATCCTGGACGAGGTCAAGGCGGCAGGCGGCAAGGGCATCGTCATCGCCGGCATCTGCTGCACCGGCAACGAAGTCCTGATGCGGTCCGGCATCCCCATCGCCAACAACTACATGGGCGCCGAGCTGGTCATCGCCACCGGGGCCGTCGATGTGATGGTGGTTGACGTCCAATGCATCATGCCCGGCCTGCGCAACGCCGCCGAGTGCTTCAACACCAAGCTGGTTACCACCATGCCGATCTCCAAGATCCCCGGCTCCTACCACTTCGCCTTTGACGACACCAGGGCGATGGAGAGCGCCAAAGCCGTTATCCGGCTAGCCATCGAGACCTTCAAGGTTCGCAAGGCCAGTGGGGCGCCGGTGCAGATTCCCCAGTATAAGAGTAAGACCATGGCCGGCTTCAGCCTGGAGGCCATGATGGACCTGTTTGCCGCCATCAACCCGGAAAAGCCGATCAAAGTCCTGACGGATGCCATCGAGAGCGGCGAGCTTGCCGGCGTCTGCCTGCTGGCTGGCTGCAACAACCTGGCGGTCGTCCATGACCAGCTACACACCGAGGTGATCAAGGGTCTGGCTGCCAAGAACGTGTTCCTGGTCGGCACCGGCTGTGTGATGCAGGCCGCCGCCAAGTTCGGCATGTTAACCTACGATGCCGTGGAGCAGTATGCCGGCCCCGGCCTGAAGGCTTTCATCGACCGGCTCTACGAGGCCAACAAGGACAAACTGCCCGGCAAGCTGCCGCTGGCCTTCCACATGGGCTCCTGCGTGGATAACAGTCGCGCTGCCAACATGTGGATGGCGATGGCTGAGGAGATGGGTGTGGATGTACCGAAGGTGCCGTTCGTCGCCAGCGCCCCGGAGGGCATGAGCGAGAAAGCAGTTTCCATCGGTACCTGGGTGATCCTCAACGGTATTCCGACCCATGTCGGTCCATTCCCACCACTGGAGGGCAGCAGCCTGGTCTGGAGCGTGGTCACCTGCATCGCCCACGACGTCTTCGGCGGCAACTTCATCTTCGAAACGGACGCCAAGGTCGCCGTCGACAAGCTGGTGGCTGCCTTGGACTACCGCACTTGGAAGCTCGGCATCCATAAGAAGGTCGCCGCAGAGTACGAGACCGAGCTAGCTGGGGTCTTTTAATTAAGAACTAAAGGAAAGGGGGAAAAAGCATGTCCACAGCATGGCGCGTAGACAGAGAGAAATTTGAAGATATTTACGCAGGTTCGATCGAACCGGGCAAGGAACCGAAAAAGCTATTCAGGCAAGGCTATGAGGGAACGATCGTAGCCCTCAGCTACGCTGAAATATTGCTCAACAAGGCGATCAAGGTGTACGGCCCCGATCACAAAGTGCAATACCCGGAAACCGCCTACTTCGTACCGGCCATCCGGGCTCTGGGCGGATACGAGATCAGCAAGCTGGGCGATATGGTGCCGCTGTTGAACGAGAAGCGCAACCAGGTCCACCAGCAGGCTACCCTTGAGAACGCGATGCTCTGGGGCGAGGCGGTCATCTATGCAGCCGAGATCATCGAGGCTGTCAGATGGTCAACCGGCAAAACCGAGAAGCTGCCCAAGCCCTGGATCGGGTTCATACCTGACATGTACGTCCGCAAGTGGGGCATCAAACACGTGGACTGGACGATCCCGGGTGAATTCGTGATCTTGGGCCGTTTCCGGACCTCGGACGATGCCTTCCGGATCGTCAACAAGCTCGTGCAGAAGGGCTTCATGATCTTCCTGGTGGACGAAGTGATCGAACAGTTGATGGAGAAGGGCTACAAGTTCGACATCGATGCCTGGCCTGTATACTGCCTCGGCAACTTCACCCAGGTGATCCATGCCGCCAACTACGCCCTCCGGGCATCCCTGATGTTCCCCGGCATTGCGCCGGGCAACACCTTCATGCACCGGAACTACCAGCGTGACCGCATCCTGGTGGTCTGTCTGCTGGTAGGCGAAAGGGATATCGTCAAGGTCGCCGCCTCCTTTGCTGTCATCTACCTGGGCTACCCGGTGATCGTCGACCAGCCACTGGCCGAGGATGAGACCTGGAAAGACTGGTACTTCTCAGTGCCTGATTACGACGAGGCGATCCAGATCGGCATCGAGGTCCGCGGTATCAAGATCACGGCCATTGAAGTCAATGTTCCGATCAACCACGGCGCCGCCTTCGAGGGCGAATCGATCCGCAAGGCCGACATGTTCGTGGAGTTCGGCGGCGGTCGTTCCCCGGCCTACGAGCTGGTAAAGATGGCAGATGCGGATGACGTGACCGACGGCAAGATCGAGATCATCGGTCCTGATGTCGACCAGATGGAAGAAGGCAAGGCCTATCCGATGGGCATCAAGCTCACGGTCTATGGCCGCAAGTTCCAGAGCGACTTCGAACCCGTGCTGGAACGCCGGGTCCACTACTTCATGAACTATGGCGAGGGCGTCTGGCATATGGGTCAGCGCGACCAGAACTGGATGCGCTTCAGCAAGGCCGCTATCGAGAAGGGCTTCAAACTGCATGATCTGGGCACCCTGTTCTATGCATACTACAAGAAGGAATACGCCGCCATCATCGACCGGCTGCAGGTAACCCTGACGACCGATGAGGCTGCGGTGCAAACAGGACTTGCTGAGGCCAAAGCAGCATACGAGAAGCGTGATGCCCGGCTGACGAGCCTGCGCGACGATGCGGTGGACGAATTTTACACCTGTACCCTCTGCCAGTCCTTCGCCCCGACCCACATCTGCTTTGTGGCGCCGGAGCGCACAGGGCTCTGCGGCGCCGTGAGCTGGCTGGATGCCAAGGCCTCCTATGAGATCGACCCGACCGGCGTCTGCCAGCCGGTGCCGATCACTAGTGAATACATTATCGATGAACACGTAGGAGAGTGGTCTTCCATCAACGAGACCGCTGCGGCCAGAACCCAGGGCAAGACCGAATCGGTCTGCATGTACACCTGCCTGGACCGCCCGATGACCACCTGCGGTTGCTGCGAGTGCATCCTGGCCATGGTTCCGGAGCTGAATGGCTTCATGATCACCACCCGTGAAAGCAAATCCATGACTCCGGTCGGCATGACCTTCTCCAGCTTAGCCGGCATGGTCGGCGGCGGCAACCAGACTCCGGGCTTCCTGGGCATGGGTCGCCTCTACCTGATCAGCAAGAAGTTTCTACCGGCCGACGGTGGCCTTGGACGCATTATCTGGATGCCAAAGGAATTGAAGGATCAGCTGCGTGATCAACTCAATGAACGCGGCAAGGAAGAGGGCTTTGGCGACAACTTCGCCGACATGATCGCCGACGAGACCATCGGCATCACGGCGGACGAGATCCAGCCGTACCTGGAAGAAAAGGGACATCCGGCGTTGACGATGGATCCCTTGATGTAACTTAAAAAGTACCCTAAAACAGGCGCCGCCTATCTTCAAGGCGAAAGAGGGCGGCGCCCGGCAGGGGTTCTTTAAACAAACAAGATCAAGAAAGGAGAAGTGACAATGGGTTTAACAGGACTTGCAATCTTCAAACTGCTTCCGAAGACCAACTGTGGAGAATGTGGCGTACCGACATGCCTGGCCTTCGCCATGGCTCTGGCTGCCGGCAAGGCCACGCTGAGCCAGTGCCCCTACGTATCCGATGAGGCTAGGGAAGCCCTGGATTCGGCAACTGCGCCACCGATCAAACTCGTCAAGTTTGGTTCGGGGGACAAGGTGCTGGAAATCGGCGACGAGCAGGTAATCTTCCGTCATGACAAGACTTTCTATCATCCGACCGGAATTTTCATCGAGGTGGCCGACAATGATGCCAATCTGGCCGCCAAGGTCGAAGAGATCAATGGCATTAGCGTCGAGCGTGTAGGCCAGAAGTACGAGCTGGACGGTGTCGCTGTCGCCAACGCCTCTGGCAGCGCCGATACCTTCAGGGCGGCAGCCGAAGCAGTTGCCGGGAAGACAGACAAAGCCATCATCCTGATTTCCGAGTGCCCCACCTGCATGGAAGCGGCAGCCAGCGCCATCGCGGCCCGGAAGCCGCTGCTGTATGCGGCAACCGCTGCCAACTACGAGAAGATGGTGGAAGTGGCCAAGAAAGTCGCCGCTCCGCTGGCGGTCAAGGGCGAAGATCTCTCGAGTCTGGCCGAACTGGTCGCCAAGGTCGGTTACAAGGAATTGGTAATCGATTCCGGAGCCCGCCAGATATCACAGGTGATCGCCGATCAGACCCAGATCCGCAACAGTTCTGTCAAGAAGCGGTTCCGGCCGTTCGGCTATCCGACCATCGCCTTCACGACCGAGTCTGACCCGGCCATGGAAGTGCTGGAGGCGCAGGCTTTCATCTCCAAGTATGCCAGCATTGTGGTGCTGAAGACCGTCAAGACCGAATACTTAACGTCACTATTTAGCTGGAGAGCGAACCTCTATACCGACCCGCAGAAGCCGATCGCGGTGCAGCCCGGCGTCTATCCTTATGGGGCGGTAAATGCCGACTCTCCGGTTTATATCACGACCAACTTCTCCCTGACTTTCTACTCGGTAGCTGGCGAGGTCGAGGGCACCAGGATTCCGAGTTACCTGATTGCCTTTGATACTGACGGCCTGTCGGTCATGACTGCCTGGGCCGGTGGCAAGTTCATCGGCGAGGCTATCGGTCCCTGGCTGAAAGATTCTGACATCAACCAGAAGGTCAACCATAAGAAGATTATTATCCCGGGCGGCGTGGCGGCTATCAAGGGCAAGATCGAGGAACTCTCCGGATGGGAAGTGCTGGTGGGGCCGCGTGATTGCACCAGTATCGGTTCCTTCGCCAAGCTGCGCCTGTCATAATTGACAAGCATGGATACAGGCCTTGGTGCTATGTAACTGCCAGCTTTACTGCGAACAGAAGAGGTGGCCGATATGTCCAAGCATATTGCACTGGCTGGTAAGGGCGGAACAGGAAAAACCACTCTGGCGGCACTGCTGGTGCGGTACCTGGTGGAATCCAAGAAAGGGGCCATTCTGGCGGTGGATGCCGATTTCAACTCCACCCTGAACGAGGCCCTGGGAGTACAGGTGGAGGACACCATTTCCAATATACTGGCTGATGTCAAGAAAAATAATGTTCCGACCGGCATGACCAAGGATGTATTCATCGAACTGAAACTGCATCAGGCGCTGACGGAGACCAGGGACTACGATCTGCTGGTGATGGGAGGACCACATGGGCCCGGCTGTTACTGCTTCCCCAGCGAGATCCTGAAACGGCACCTTGATTCTCTGGAGCATAATTACGACTACATGGTCATTGACAATGAGGCAGGGATGGAGCATATCAGCCGGAAGACGATCGAAAACATCGATATCCTGCTGGTTGTTTCCGATGCCACCGCCAAAGGGGTGCGCACTGCAAGCAGGATCCATGATCTGGCTAAAACGCTGAAGATAGCGATCGGCGATGCCTACCTGATCATTACCAGGATCGCCGATGCCTCTCCGCTGGAGAGTGAGATCGCGGCTAGTGGCCTCAAGTTGTTGGGAACTGTTCCCAATGATCCGGTGCTGGCGGACTATGATCTGCAAGGAAAAGCGCTGCTGGATCTCCCGGGTGACAGCATTGCAGTGAGCGCATCAAGAAAACTATATGAAAAACTACGATTTTAACTGAGAAAGGAGAGTATATTATGCCGGTTGAAATTTACAAGGATAAGTTTACTGGCAAGGGTCAGGAAGTGATACTCGGTGCTACCAAAGAACAGGGTGGCACGAGGGCTTATACGGTGAAGATGGGCGGGAGTTCGACCCTGCCGTTCCTGTTCTATGAGGGCGAGATTCCCAACCGTCCGGTGATCGCCATGGAAGTCTGGGATATCAAGCCTGAGTGGAACCCATGCTTTGAGCAGTATTACGGCGATGTCTGGAACGACCCGGTTGCCTGGGCGAAAAAGGCAGAGGAGTACGGCGCCGAAGTGATCTACCTGCGGTTGCAGGGCGCGGACCCGGAGTTAGAGAACTCCAAGAGTCCTGAGGAATGCGCCAAGCTAGTGAAGGACGTGCTGGCCGCCACCGGCGCCCCGCTGATCGTTGAGGGCCCCGGCCAGCCGGACAAGGACAACGATGTCTTGCAGGCAGTGGCAGAGGCTGCAGCCGGAGAGAACATCGCCCTGGGTGTGGCGGAAAAGGACAATTATCGGGGTATCGCTGCTGCTGCCATGATGGGCAGGCACTGCATCATCGGCCGTTCCCCGGTGGATATCAACATCCTGAAGCAGTTGAACATCATGATCACTGAGATGGGCGTTCCTATCGACAAGGTGATCAACGACCCGATGACCAGCAGCCTCGGCTACGGCATCGAATACTCTTACTCCACCATGGAGCGAGCACGCTGGGGCGCACTCATCGGCGACAAGATGATGACCCCGCCGGTGATCTGCCTGGCTGGTCCCGAAGCCTGGAGCAAGAAGGAACCGAATGCGGTCGGCGAGGATGCAGGCCCGGGCTGGGGTGATCAGAGGGACCGTGGCATCATGTGGGAAGCCATGACTGCCGCCGCTCTGCTGCAGGCCGGTGGCGATCTGGTGCTCATGAGGCATCCCGAGGCTGTCAAGCTCGTCAAGAAACAGATCGATGCCCTGATGGTGCCGAACAAATACTAAGAATCAAATATAAAAAAATAAAAATAATGCACAAAGAGGAGGTAAGCAGATGGCTTTTTATATGATTGGTGAACGTATCAACGGTATGTTCAAGGACATCGGCGAGGCGGTAGCCAAATTTGATCCGAAGCCGATCCAAGACTGGGCAGTCAAGCAGACCCAGGCCGGTGCAGCCTATATCGACCTCAACGTCGGCCCGACTGCGGCTGACCGTCTCAAGTCGATGGAGTGGATGGCCAAGATTATCTCAGAGGTTACCGATGTCCCCATAGCTCTGGACTCCACCAACTACGACGCCATCGAGGCCGGACTGATAGCCATCGGCAAGCCAGGAGCGTTGATTAACTCCTGCCCGAATGAGCGGACGAAGATCGAGCGTGTATTTCCAATGGCAGCCAAGTATGGCGCAGGTATCGTCGCTCTGACCATGGACAAGTCAGGTATTCCCTTAAATGCAGACGCCAGAGTTGCCCATGCCATGGAACTGGTAGCTTCAGCCGATGAGTTCGGCGTGCCTACCGACAGTCTGTTTATCGACCCGCTGATCCTGCCCTGCAACGTAGCCCAGCCCCATGCCCCCGAGGTGTTGGAAGCCCTGCGCCAGATTAGAACGCTCTGCGATCCGGCGCCGCATACGACCCTGGGACTGAGCAACGTCTCTCAGGGCACCCCGGACCGGTCGCTCGTCAACAGGACCTACGTGGTTATGGCAATCTGCGCCGGACTCGATTCGGCTATCATCGATGTCAGTGACACTACCATGGTTGAGGCTATTGCTACTGCTGATATGCTGCTGAACCATGCGATTTACTGCGATTCCTATGTGAAGGTATTCAGGCAGAGGTAGAAAGGCAAAAACATAGTAAGGTCCCGCCGTCTGACGGCGGGACCTTACTAAAAATTAAGATGAGAGAGCGTATTGGGGAGTGTGGTTTCGAAGTTTTACTTTAGGGGGAAACCTAATGACTATAACAAATATAAGAATTGGAATTTACCTATGTGACTGTGACGGTAAAGTTTCCAAAAATGTTGATTTGAGCAAGGTAAAGACTGCCATCCAGAGCCAGGCAGAATTTGAGTACATCAGAGAAGCAGACGTTGTCTGTGGCACGGCTGAGCAGGAGAAGGTCGCTGCCGAGATCGATAAATACTCGTTAAACCGCTTGCTCATCGTCGGTTGTAACGATCCGTTCATTACCCGCAAGTTTGTACAATTAGCGGAAGAGAAAGGCATAAACCGTTATAGTGTAGAGTTTCTAGATCTATCTGCGGTTAATTCGGTGGAGGCTGCCGTCTCGGCGATCAATAGCAGGCTTGGAAAGTTGCATTTGCGGGAGCAGATCGGTTATGAGGAACTGGCAGTGACACCGGATGTTTTGGTGATTGGCTCCGGAAGCGAAGCGGCAGCAGTAGCAAAGGCGATCTCCAAGAACCAGCCGGTAGTCCGGATTGACCATGAAACAAAAAAAGTAGTCGGGGTGGATGGTTTTCCAGGTAATTTTACCGTTCGTCTCCTGGAGAACGGCAAAACCAGCAAGCATAGTTTTGGCGCTATCGTGCTGGCTCTGGGGGCTCAGCCTCAGTATGACGCGGCGAAGTATGGCGGAGTCAATCTTGACGAGCGCACTCTTTCTCTTTCCCAGTTCATCAATGCAGACAAAAATTATGCTGGCAAAAAGATCTCTTTTGTGCTGGGAAAGGCTGATGCGGACTCGTTGCTCTCCTTTGCCGCAGTGTTGAAGTCGTCATTAGACCTTAAGGGCAAGGGCGCATCGGAAGTCGACGTGATCTATGATGATATGAAGGTCTGCGCAGACGGCCTGGAGCAGGAATACGAACTGGCCCGCAAAAAGGGCGTCAATTTCTTGAAATATGACGGAGAGTTTCAGATCAATAGCGCTTCCGACGGAGCAACCTTCCAGTATCGGGAGCCGTTTCTCCCGATAGAAGCTACCAGAGTAGCTGCAGATTACCTGGTGTTGGCGGAGGACTTCGTTCCCGTAGCAGCAACTCAGGAATTAGCCGAGATTTTGGATATCAGAACGGGACCCGGAGGCTGGTTCCAGAAGGATAATGTTCACTTTCTGCCGATAAAATCAAACCGTGCCTATATCCTCTTTGTCGGAAGTTGCCACGGGCCGATCCATGGCACAGATCTCTACAATGAAATTGAAGCTGTAGTGGCGGAGGTATCTGCTTTTGCCAAGGGGAAGGCGCAAGTGCCGTCCCTGCAGCCGCGGGTCGAGGCAAAGAAATGCGCGGTTTGCCTGACGTGCTATCGTTGTTGCCCTCACCACGCCATCGAGATCGTCCATGGAGACGAGTACGACAACATGTACAATTCCGCAGCCCGTATGAATCCGCTGGCGTGCCAGAGGTGTGGCATATGCGCCGGAGAGTGCCCGGGCAAGGCAATCCAGTTGCCGCTATACTCCGATCAGGAGGTCCTTTTCGAAGTCAAGCAGCCGGCTAAGATCGTGGCTTACGCCTGTGAAAATTCAGGTTTTCTGGCATCAGAGTTTGCCAAGACCCTGGATCCTCAGTTGCAGAAAGCTCTGCAAATCGTAGAGGTTCCCTGTTCCGGTAAGATTGACGTCATCTACCTGCTTAAAGCCCTGGAAAATGGGGCTGACGGTGTGATGCTGCTGGTTTGTCACAAGGAAAATTGCAAATACGTCTGGGGCAACAATCGTGCCGAGCAGCGGAAGGAAAGAGCCCAGGCTCTTCTTAACCAGGTTGGGCTCGGCGATCGTATCGAATTCGTGCACGTGGCTGCAAATCAGGGCAACCAGTTCAATGCAGCGGTTAAAGAGATGGCGGAGAAAATTCGCCAATCTGGAACAAACCCTGGGAAGGTGGTAAAATAAATGATCGTTGCTGAAGGAAAACCCGTAGAAAAGATTCTGGAAATGGTAGCACCATTTAAAAAAGTGCTGATAGCAGGATGTCGCGGATGTGTCACTGTGTGTCTGACTGGCGGAGAGAAGGAAGTCGGCATTCTGGCTTCACAGATCCGCATGGCGCGCAGCAAAGACGGCAACCCGATTGAAATACTTGAGCAAACAGAGGAGCGGCAGTGCGACGCCGAATATAATGCCAAGTTCCTCGAAAATGTTGAACAGGTCGACGCGATCGTGTCTCTAGCCTGTGGTATCGGAATTCAGTACTTGGGCGAGAAATACCCGGCTACACCGATCTTCCCCGGCGTTAACACCCTGATGCTGGGCGCCAATATCGATGTCGGCAAATGGGAAGAGAGATGCATGGCCTGTGGCGACTGCGTGCTGGACAAGACCGGCGGCATCTGCCCCATAACCCGCTGCTCCAAGAGCCTGCTGAACGGACCCTGCGGCGGTTCCCAGTACGGGAAGTGCGAAGTGTCAACCCCTGCTAAAGAGGATATTCCATGCGGCTGGCAGTTGATCTACGACCGCCTGTCGGCACTCGGCCAGTTGGATAAGATGAAGGAAATCATCCCGTCCAAGAACTGGCTGCGCGCCAAGGGACCGAGAACTTACGTAAGGGAGGATCTGACCCTTGACAGAAGCTAATGATAAACCCGAAGTGACCCTGAAGTCAGGCAGTGCTTTAGAGAAGACTTACGTATCCGGCCAATTTGTCTGCACCGGTGAGGTCGGACCGCCCATGGAATCGAGCTTCCACCACGTGGAGCTGTTCGGCAATGCCATGAAGGGCAGGGTCGACTCCATCAACCTGACTGATAACCAGACCGCTATGACCCGTCTTTCCAGTTGGGCGGCGGCTGTAAAATTGATACAGATGGGCCTGGAGCCTAACCTGCAGATGGTCTGCCGTGACCGCAACCGCCTGGCTATGCAGAGCGACCTGCTGGGCGCCTATGCCCTCGGGGTGCGTAACGTGCTGTGCCTCTCCGGAGACCACCAATCGTTTGGCAACCACCCCGGCTGCAAGGGCGTCTACGATCTAGACTCCATCCAACTGATCAACATGGTGAAACGGTTGCGTGACGACGGCTGCTTCGAGTGCGGCGCCGAGTGCAAGAACAACCCCAAGTTCTTCATTGGCTGTGCCGAGAACCCCTTCGGTGACCCCTTTGAGTTCCGGGCTGTTCGTCTGGAAAAGAAGATCGAGGCCGGCGCCGATTTTGTACAGACCCAGTGCATCCTGGACATGGAGCGTTTTGTGCTGTTCATGGAGAGAGTCAGGGAGCGCGGCCTGCACAAGCGAATCTATATCAGCCCCGGTCTGATGCCGGTCAAGTCAGCGAAAATGGCGCGCTACATGCAGCACGGCGTGCCTGGCATGCTGGTCTCGGAGGATTTCTGCCAGCGCTTGGAAAAGGCCGAGAATGGGAAAATAGCGGCATTAGATCTGACGGTGGATTATATCAAGCAGTGCCAGCAGATTGAAGGAGTGTCCGGGGTGCACGTAATGGCCGTGGCCTGGGAGGAAGTTGTGCCGCTGGTCGTGGAGAAGGCCGGCCTTCTGCCCAGACCATTCGCTCCATTTGCCGACAACCCTGCGCCGATCACTGATGAGATCAAGGCTATGTGGGCAAAAGCAAAGGTTGATGGGTATTTGGCTAGGAACTGAAACTGCAGCTAGACCTGATTGGAGGGTATAATTTGGAAAGAAAAAAGGTACTCGTGATTGGTGGCGGCGCCGCCGGCATGACCAGCGCCCTTGATCTGGCTGCACAGGGAGTAGAGGTTTTCCTGGTGGAAAAGGAAGCGGATATCGGAGGCAGAGCGGCAGAGTATTGCTGCAAGGCTACCGATGAATGCAACCGGTGCGCCGCCTGCCTGGTTCTCCAGCAAAAGGAGAAGGTAGCTCAGGAGCCTCTGATCCAGGTTCTCAACAACGCTTTGATCAAGGAGTTTAAAAAGAACGGCAAGGGATATAAGGCTACAGTCGCTATCGGCGGACAGGATCTGGCGTTGGAGTTTCAGGCCGTGATCGTGGCTACCGGTTTTGATCCGTACGATCTGGGCAGAAGAAGCGAGTTTGCCTATGGTTTGGAGAAGAACGTCATCTCTGGATTAGAGTTGGAGAGGGCTCTGAAGGAGAAGGGAACTCTTACTGCAGCCTTTGGGCCGGATGTAAAAAAGATCGGCTTCATTCAATGCGTCGGTAGCCGGGATCTTTCTATCGGACATGGTTACTGCTCCCGGGTCTGCTGCATGTATGCGGCCAAACTGGCCAAACTAATCCGTAGCGAACTTCCGGAAGTCGAGTTGGATATATTCTACATGGACTTTCAAAGCTTCGGGAAAGGATTTGGCGATTTTGACAAGGAACTAAGAGAATCCGACAAGGTCAAGTTCATCAGGGCGATTCCATCAAAGATTTACGGATTTCCTTATGATCGCCTGACCGTTCGCTTCAGTGATTCCTTGAATGGCCAGCAAGTCGAGGATAAGTATGACCTGATCGTTCTCTCGCTGGCGATCACGCCTGCTGCCGGTAATGGCGATCTAGCCCAGAAACTGGGCATTAATCTGGACGAATATGGTTTTCTGGCCGGCAGTTCTGACGTGGAATCCATGGCTACCAGCCAACCCGGCATTTATCTGGCAGGTGTCTGCCAGGGTCCAAAGGACATTCCTCAGACTATTGGACATGCCAAGGCGGCTGCGGGTATGGCACGCAACTACATCTTCAGTTAGGCTAAAACAGTTTGGGCAAATAAAACGTAAAATAACCCCGGGGTGTCCTGCCCGGGGTTATTGTTATGGTATAAGCTAAGTCTTTCTGGCATAAAGATTTATGAAGATTTCCTCAAGGCAGGTGAAAACATTGTCTCTTCAAAACGAAAGGGCAATTGGGCAACAGATACTGGCAAGAATCGATCGACTGATAGAAATTGTTATTGCAGTGGCTATAAAAAAACCGCAGGAGGCAGAAAGGGATTTTGAAGAGGGCTGCCAGGTCATCGCAGAACTATTTGGCCTATTGGAACAGATCATCGGGCCGCAGAACGAGTATTTAAATATCGCAATCGAAGAGATGGTCGCTCAGAGAATGCCCGATCAGAGAATATTGGACAGTTTTGACCTGCAGCCACTGTTGGAAGCAATGTTTCAACAAGTGCGCGCACAAGTTAGCGCTAAAGCAAGCACTGATAACCTTACAGTGGAATACAGCGATTGCCAGGTTGGGATTGAAACCCTGCCTAACCGGGACCAGATAGAGCGTGCTCTCGATCTCCTCTTCAGAAATGAGACAGTTTTAAAAAATCACCGCCAGGACGGTCTTTATTATGACTATTATCTCCCCTCACAGAAGATAGCAGTGACAGAAAACGGCTATCGACAAGGCGAAGAAAAGGCTATCAAAGAGTATTTACGCCGCAAGGATGGGATTAGGGTGGTCTCTGTAGACAGCGGCAGAGCCGGTTATCGTGAGATTGCCAGACAGATCAAAAGGCAGCTGGCTATTTAGACTGATTAGATAAATGTTATAAGCCTATTGACAATAGTATCGAATATTGCTATTCTAATAGGTAATTAAAAAAGTTAATATCGATGAAGGGGAAGAGTAGGAGATATCTGCTGTTCAGAGAACCGGTTGCAAGGTGGAAGACCGGTAGGGCAAATCGCTGAAAGCCACCCCTGAGATGCCTGCCGAAAAGATATTCAAGAGAGAATATTTGAGTAGGTGAGGACGGAACCCCGCCGATATAGGGGACCGGAGTTGGACCAGCAATGGTCAACCAGGGTGGTACCGCGGGAGTAGAAACCCGTCCCTTGAGGACGGGTTTTTTGTATTGGTAAAAAACGTGAGAATTAGACAGGGGGTAATAAAAATGCAAAACGGGATCAGACAGGAAGCAGGATCATATGGTAAATATCTCTCCGGCACGGTACAGGGTATGCCATATTCGGGGATACGAAAATTTTTTGATCTTATTGCCCAGACCGAGGGGATTATCTCGTTGGGGATAGGCGAACCTGATTATGCCACTCCAGGCGTGATCAAGGATGCCTGCGTAGAGGCATTGAACAACAATTTTACCAAATACACATCAAATTGCGGCATGCCGGAGCTTCGCAGCGCCATAGCAGTCTACCTGCACGACAGGCTAGATCTTCATTATCAGGAATCGGATATCTTGATCACTGTCGGGGTCAGTGAGGCTGTTGATCTAGCCTTTAGAGCGATCATCAATCCAGGAGACGAGATCTTGATCGGTGAACCTTGCTACGTCTCTTATGAACCCTGCGTCACTCTGGCGGGAGGAAAACCGGTGCTGGTCACCACCAAGGCGGAGGATGAATTTCGCCTGCGAAAGAAACACCTGATCACCAGGATCACAGAGAGGACAAAGGCAATATTGCTTTCATATCCCAATAATCCCACCGGCGCTATCATGAGGCGCGCTGATCTGGAGGAGATTGCCCAGGTCGCCGAGGCTTACGACCTGCTAGTAATCTCTGATGAGGCCTATGCCGAGCTGACATACGATACCGAGCATGTTTCCATCGCCAACATCCCTGGCATGAAAGACCGGACCATCATCCTCAACGGTTTCTCCAAGATGTTTGCCATGACTGGCTGGCGACTGGGCTTTGCAGCAGGGCCGGAGGAATTGATCGATGCCATGCTGAAAATACATCAATACACCATGCTGTGCGCCCCGTCTATCAGCCAGCAAGCCGTGCTCCACGGTTTGACAAATGGCTATGGATTTATCAGGGAGATGGTAGGAGACTACAACCGTCGTCGCAGGCTCTTGGTAGACGGATTGCGGGAGATCGGGCTTCCTTGTTTTGAGCCGCAAGGTGCTTTTTATGCCTTTCCGAGCATCAAACACACGGGTATGAGTTCGGCCGAGTTCAGCGAGCGCCTGCTTTTCGAGGACAAGGTGGCGGTAGTGCCTGGCGATGCCTTTGGAGAGAGCGGAGAAGGCTTTATCAGATGTTGTTATGCCACATCCAGGGATCGGCTCGAAGAAGCCCTGGAACGGATCGATACTTTTGTAAGGCGTTACAAATTGCCAAAGGCAGCAACCATAAACATTTGATTATAAATAATAAGCATATATATTATCTAAAGAGGCCCTGGGTCTCTTTTTTCTTTTATTGTGCTAGAAGGGCAGAGACCTTTTCCTCCTGATGACTGACCGCCAGTAGGTGCCTCTTTTTCTTTCCCCGACTTAAAGAATTTTATTCTTTTTAACTAATTGCTCAATCCCGGCTGTCAGCCGGCAGGTATTTAACATGATGTGGCTAATATTATATTAATCGCTAGCCCGTTGAAGGATGGTGCCAATGGAAGTCTGTAACAGTTTTCCTTTTCGCTTCTGTAATGAATTATGTTCCACAGGGTTTACCTTGCTGCCCAATCTCATCCTGAAGTATAGCTCCCGTTTAAACTTGAGCAGCAATGATATTCTGGTTCTGGTGGCCTGTTTCTATTTTCAGCAGCAGGGCAAGAGTGAATTGCAAAGCAAGGACTTTGCCTGCTTGCTAAATATGCCCGAAAAAGGTGTTAAAACATCTATTGAGTCCATGACTGCAAGGGGTCTCATATCGGAAAAGGGTTATGATCTCTGCGGTTTATTTGAAAAAATATCTGACATTTGGGCAATTGAAAACATCATGCAGGACGCTCATCAGGAAGCGGCTGCTTCCGCCGAGCAGGTATCCGTTGGCGAAATACAGTCGCAGCGCTTTGATACTCTGCTTCAGCCTTTTGAGCGGGAGTTCGGTAGGCCGCTGTCGCAGATTGAATGTGCTACCATCTTCAGTTGGCATAGGGACAAGGGGTATTCAGAATCAATTATTCTAGAAGCCTTGAAAAGGGCTGTGCTGCGGGGGGTTCTCAACCTGACATACATAGACCGGATCCTTGGCCAGTGGTCTAAAAAAAATTTGCGCACTACCCAGGAAGTCGATAAACACGAGGAGCAGTTTCTTTCTTCACGTCTGTTGAATAAAGAGAAGGGCCAGTCGGACCGGGAGGCCAGGATCAAGGATAAGGAAGATAAATACAAGGATCTCTACATATCATGACGGGTTGATGATGATGACTGGAATGGAAGCGCAAATTATCAAGTTGCAACAGAGCATTAGAGCGCAGAAGCAGACAGCGCTACAGGATGATGCAGGTAAAACTGTACGTTGCGCCAGATGCGGAGATACGGGCATCATTTCCTCGGGAGATGTGGCCTGGATCTGTGATTGCCAGCGCCAGGCGTTGAGGCTGCAGCAACAGGAGGAAATGGCGCCTGAGTTGAGGGATTGCACACTTGAAGGTTTCAGGATCGATTATTATGATGGGCGGCATCGGGAAAGAGCCCTGGCTGCCCTGCAGGAAGCGCGCCAATTTGCTCACGACTACCTTCTTAACAGATCAACGCAGGGGATAATGCTTACTGGAGATGTGGGCGCAGGAAAGACACACCTTGCTGCAGCCATTGCCAATGACTTGCTGGCACAGGGAGTAACGGCGCAATTTCTGGTCGTGCCGGATTTTTTAGATGAGCTAAGGGCAGCTTTGCTGCACAACTACAAAGATTCCCACGATGCTGATGATGTGGCCCTGCTGGGAAGCATTCGTCAGGCCGATGTTCTAATTCTTGACGACTTGGGCGCTCACAACTATACCCCCTGGACTTGCAATAAGCTGTATTCCCTTCTCAATTATCGGCTGAACTACCAGCTGCCGGTGATCATTACTACAAACCTTAAAATGTCTGAACTCGACGAATACCTGGGAGAGCGCACCACCTCCCGGATCGTACAGATGTGCCGTATTTACCGGCTCACTGTGGCCAAGGATATCAGGCACTTGAAAAAACAGGCGAAGGTCAAGCAAGTGTAATAGTTCCGGTGGTGTTTTGACATCAGAAAAAGTTTTTGCAAAATGGATAAAAGCAAATAACACTCGAGGAGAATCATCATGCAAAAGGTACTGCTTACCGGAAACGAGGCCATAGCCCGCGGCGCTTTTGAGTCCGGAGTGGGAGTGGGCGCCGGATATCCTGGTACTCCCAGCACGGAGATACTGGAGAACTTTGTTAACTATCCGGGAATCTATGCCGAATGGGCGCCCAATGAAAAAGTGGCTCTAGAGGTGGGCTTCGGGGCATCTCTGGCGGGAGCCCGCGCCCTGGTGACCATGAAGCATGTCGGCCTCAATGTGGCGGCGGATCCCTTTATGACCATGAGCTATACTGGCGTCAACGGGGGTCTGGTGGTGATATCGGCAGACGATCCCGGCATGTATAGTTCTCAAAATGAACAGGATAACCGCTTCTATGCCCGCTTTGCCAAGATCCCGATGCTGGAGCCGGGGGATAGCCAAGAGGCTAAAGATTATTTAAAGGAGGCCTACCTGATCAGCGAGCAATTCGATACCCCGGTGCTGTTTCGACTGACCACCAGGCTCTCCCATACTAGAACGCCGGTGCTGCTCGGAGAAGATTCGTCCGGTCCGGTAGCGAGGGATTTCCAAAAAAATATTTCCAAATTCGTGATGTTGCCGGGTTACGCCCGAAAACGGCACCTGGCAGTAGAGGAACGTAGGCTCCGCCTGCAGGAATACGCCGAGACCTCCGGCCTTAACCAGACTGTATGGGGCAACCGGAGCATTGGCATCATTGCCAGCGGCGTTATTTTCAATTTTGCCAGGGAAGCGCTCGGAGATGATGCGTCCTACCTTAAGCTAGGGTTGACTTATCCCCTGCCCATACAGCTGATCTCGGATTTTGCCAGCCAGGTGGAACGCCTGATCGTGGTGGAGGAACTGGAGCCATTCCTGGAGGACCAGATAAAGGCAGCCGGTATAGCCGTGGAGGGAAAATCTTTATTCCCCAGGGTTGGTGAACTTGACCCGGTTTTGATCGAACAGGGCGTACGAGGCGCTTCCCGCTTTGAGGCTAATTACCAGATCCCGGACGGTCTTCCCGGGAGGCCGCCAATCATGTGTCCCGGCTGTCCGCACCGGAGTGTATTTTATGTATTGCATAAGCTGAAAGCAAGGGTTACCGGAGATATTGGCTGCTATACCCTGGGAGCGATGCCGCCCTTTGAAGCGATGGATGCCTGCCTCTGCATGGGAGCGAGCATCGGAGCCAGTCTGGGTATGGAAAAAGCCCGGGGCAGCGAATTTGCACGCCGGCTGGTGGCGGTGATCGGCGATTCTACCTTTGTTCATTCAGGTATTACGGGGCTGATCGATCATATCTATAATAAAAGCACGGGCACGATCATCATTCTGGACAACCGCACCACGGCCATGACCGGACACCAGGATCACCCGGCAACAGGTCTGACCCTGAGTGGACGGGAAGCGCCCAAGCTGGATCTTGCGGCTCTGGTCCGGAGCCTGGGAGTCAGGAGTGTGCGTACTATTGATCCTTACGATCTCAAGGCTACTGAGCAGGCTATCCGGGAGGAGATGGACCGGGAAGAGCTGTCGGTAATCATCACCAGCCGGCCTTGCGTGATGATCAGCAAGGAACGTTTACTGAATGAGATCACGCATCAGGATCAATGTACAGGTTGTAAGAAATGTCTGCGACTGGGGTGCCCGGCCCTCTACCTGGCAGGAGATCGGGTACGGAGAGACGAAGAATTATGCAATAATTGTGCGGTTTGCGAACAGGTCTGTCCGCAGGTAAAGGGGGAGACTGCAGAGAATGAATGATAATATTAGCATTATTATCACCGGCGTGGGCGGGCAGGGGATTCTTTTGGCCTCACGCGTGCTTTCGAGCGCCGCCCTCAAAGCCGGTCACCAGGTTAAGATATCGGAAACACATGGCATGGCCCAGAGGGGCGGCTCGGTGATCACTCATTTGAGGTACGGCAATGCTGTCTACTCACCCATGATCAGCATTGGACAGGCTGATTATGTGCTCGGGTTTGAAAAACTTGAAGCAGTGCGATGTATTCCCTATCTGAGTAAGAATGGGCTGCTGATCATCAACGATCAGGAAATTCCTCCGCTTCCGGTTCTGCTGGGACAGATCATTTACCCCGAAATTACAGCAGACAGTTTCGGGCGCAGCACTCCTCGCCTGTTGTTGCTGAAGGCTTTGGCCAAGGCGCAGCAAATGGGAAATTCCCGGGTAGTGAATATGATCCTGCTGGGCTGTCTGGCGCAGCATCTGGATATATCGAGTGAACATTGGCAACTGGCTATCGAAGAGTGCATACAGCCCAAATATCGATCGCTCAACGAACAGGCTTTTACGTCCGGTATGCAGATTTAACAAAGATAGTCCATGCTAACAGGGAGGCATAAGAGTGAGCGAAATTGAAGGTCTGGCAAGAAAGACGGTATTTTCCATAAATCCGTATATCCCAGGCAAGCCGATCGAGGAAGTAGAACGGGAATACGGCATCACCAGCGTGATCAAGATGGCTTCCAACGAGAACCCATTGGGGCCCTCGCCCTTGGCTCTACAGGCATTGAAAGACTCCATCGACACGGTGCATATCTATCCGGACGGCAACTGCTATTATTTAAAGCAGGAACTGGCGGCTAATTTGGGCTGCACCGAGGACCAGCTAATCATCGGCAATGGCTCTGACGAGGTCCTGAAACTGTTGGCAGAAACCTTTCTCAACCCGGGCGATGAGATTATTTTTGCCCAGCCCACATTTTCAGAATACGAGTTTGTCTGCAGGGTGATGGATGCGATTCCGGTGGCGGTTCCGGTGACCGGTGACTTTGGCCATGACCTGCGGGCAATGGCGGACAGGATCAGCGATCGAACCAAGATCATTTTCATCTGTAACCCCAACAATCCGACGGGCAACATAGTTACCGGGGATGATCTGGATGCTTTTCTTGCTAAGGTTCCGGAACGCGTGCTGGTGGTTATAGATGAGGCATACCATGAATATGCTACCGATCCGGCCTATCCTGATTCCCTGGCTTACGTGAAAAAGGGGATCAAACTGATCTCTCTCAGAACCTTCGCCAAGATCTATGGTTTGGCAGGATTAAGAATCGGCTACGGCATCTCCAGCCCCGAGATTATTGCCCTGATCAATCGGGTGAAAGAGCCATTCAACGTCAATTGCCTGGCTCAGATCGCGGCCAGGGCGGCCTTGCACGATTTTGAACACCTGCGCCGGAGCAGGGAACTGGTGGCGGCCGGTATCAGTTTTCTTTATGAAGCCTTCGATCGGCTCGGGCTAAAGTATGTTCGCACCCAGGCCAACTTCGTTTTTGTCGATATCGGCGTTGATTCGCGGAAGATATTTCCGGTACTGCTTAAAGAGGGTGTAATTGTACGCACTGGAGACATATTTGGCTTGCCAAACTACATCAGAGTTACGATCGGAACTGCTGACCAGAACCTGCGGTTTATTCAAACGCTCGAAAGGATCTTGAAGCTAGGATAGGAGGGGTATATTTGGAGGTTCGCTGCTCGCTATGCGGCAGAAAAGAGGCAATTTCCGACGTCCACAAGGACTATGAGAAAATTGTGAAGAACCCCAAGGCTATCTATATCTGCGATCTCTGCCTGTCCAAAGTACAGTATGAAGCTGGAGAGTACAATAAACCCAAGAAACCGATCGGTTAGAATTTAAATATCAGGGGGAAATTTCCCTGATTTTGTTTTTAAAAAATGTTAAAATAAATTAAAATCGACATTATAAACCATAATATCTAAAGGATACCAGGATGATCTTACCGAATGCATACCCCAATTAATAACCAACAAGGGGGTGTGCTTTTGTGAGCAAGGTAAAACCGGAACGGAAAGTTCTGGACGATTTTGCCGCCAATTTTATTCAGGGCAAAGAAGATGAATCATTTTGGGAAATTCCGGATGATCATGACCTGGGTGTGGATGAATCTAAAAAAATCAAACTACTGAAAGACAGAATTAATCAGTTGGAAAATGAAAGCACGGAGAAAAACAGACTGATCAATAACCAGCGCAAGCAGCTTGAAGACACATTAAGGGCTTTGGAGGAAAAGGAACGCAAAACACACGAACTAGATATTTTGATTAAAACCATGGAGGCCAACCTGCACCAATTAGAGGGCGAAAGAAGGCAGTACCTTGGAAAAATCGAAGATTACACCAAGGAGATGGCCGGGCTGCATGACCGGTTGACTCAGAACGAGGAGGACCTGCGCAACCTGACCAGCCAGTTAAAATCCAGAACTCAAGAGAATATTCTGATGAATAAAGAAAATAAGGATGCCCAACGCAGCAACAACCAGTTGCGTGATACTATTATCTTGCTGGAGGAGAAGGTCAAAGGGCTTGATCGTGAACTGAACCAGTCAGGTCCGGAACGTTTGGAACTGGAGAAAAAATATGCCCGTTCCCTGGAAAGCTTGCGGAACGAGGTCAAGGCAAAGCATCAGGAAATTATGCGGATGGGCAAGGAGATGACAGATCTTAAAAAATCCCACCAAGATATCCAGCGCGTTAACGAAAATCTGGAGTTGGAATTGGATATGCTAAATACAACCAACGTATCGCTGCAGAAAAAAATTGAGAAACTTACTCTTCAGAACAGTATCCTGGAAAAAAAGATCTCCAACAGGTTGGTGCGGTTTGCTCTTACTCTGTGCTCGCTGTTCGGCTGGAATCCTGAGCGCAAAATGAAGAGCTTCAATTATTGAAAAATAGTAGCAGTATCAAGCCTTGATCTAAAAAAGTAGAAGAGATGTCGCGATCTTGGCCGGTACCCAGAAGGTGTATAGCTTGAGGGTGCATCATTGAGCGCGTCAAAGTGATGGCTCAAACAAATTTTATTTTAATGCTCAGTTAGGGATAAAAAGACAGGTATGAAGAGTGTTTGAGGAAAGCTGGGGCTATGTTTGTGCTTTAAATAAAAATGGCGCGCCCGGCAGGAATCGAACCTGCGCACCTGGCTCCGGAGGCCAGCGCTCTATCCCCTGAGCTACGGGCGCGTTTACATGGATATTGTAATCCCCGCCTGGATAATTGTCAAACGACACGCGACAGCGGCAATGCTTAGATATTGTGACATCTTTATATTGATCCATGCAGGATGCTAGCCTTCCGTCATCGAATAATACTTAAAAACGAGTCGGAGGTAAAAACTTCGTGGAAACAGTATCGAAAGATAGATTTGCCAATCAGAGCTATATGAACTGGGATGTGACCCTGGGGTTGGCTCAAGAAAAGCTTGGCGAGGGCGAACCGCAAAAAATCGCCGAACTGGCGGCAGTGCAGTATGATGGCAGAACGCAGGAGTTTGTTGTCCCTTTTTTAAATAAGGAGCACCTGGTTAAATATCCGACTGGCGGAGTAAGCCTGCCCGGGGGCATTGAAGTGCCTATTATAAATAAAATCCTGATCTTGCACTACCTGGCACGTGCAGAAGGAGTGCCACTGCACCATAAATTGATCTCCTTTAAAGAAATTCCCGGTGGCCAGATTTATATCAACCCTTTTCATAACAGGGCAATTCGCCCGTTGGTGAAAATGTTCGGCCAGGATCCGCAGGGTCTGATCAGGGCAGGCCTGGCTCTGGGAGGGGATGTAGAAAGTCTGGGAGATGCCAGTGTGGCGATCCCGGTCTTTCCAATGGTACCGGTAACCTATGTGATCTGGGAAGGTGATGAGGAGTTTGAGCCTAACGGGAATATCCTTTTTGACGAGTCCGCGCCAAATTACCTGCCCTTGGAAGATTACGCCGTTATTGCCGGGACAGTGGTATTCGAACTCAGGAAACAGCTGGATCATCCGGTGTAAACAGACACCTTTCGCATAACCCTGAATATAATTAGTTAAGAATAGTTTATCGCGAGGTGACTGCAATGCGAGTCTACTATTTCCGGTTGCCAGTCTTTTTACGTGAGATTCTGAGAAAGTTCATCAAGTAGGAAGGCAGTCGCAACTGCCTTTTTTTTATCCGATGGCTAACATCCGCTAGAATCCCCCTGTTCAAGTGGGATGTAAGCGGCGTTATGCGGGTGCCCGGCACCCGGACGGGATAAGTTCAGCCAAACTTCAGCTGGGGTTAGACCTCGCCTGAAGTGAGTTTCCTTTATTCCGCAAAGGCAATACCGAAGACGCCTCCCACTGCAGCAACGATCAGGGCATAGAGCCCTTTAAAGGCAAAGGCCAATCCGGTAAAAGTTGCTGGAGCCAAGACCAGAACAATGATGGTGAACGCTATAAAATAACATAACCCTGTTCCCACCCCGAACTGCATTCCCTTTCGACCCGCTTTTTTAGCTCCCGCAAAGCCTCCAAAAAAGGCGCCTGCCAGATACAGGACGTTGCCTGCGGGCTGGATGTAGGCTTCGGAAAGAGACGTTGCATAGAAGATCAGGGAGAGCAAAAAGGTGCCCAGCAGGCTGATAGCCAGGGCAATAACCGTACCTTGGACTACTGGGTGCGTGATCAGCCTGAATAGTATATTTCTCTCTGCAATCACTTCCATCACTCCTTTGAATAAGAGAGTTATCCACCTTTACTTTATTAGTAGAAAAAGAATTATATGCCTAATATTGCTATCGCTGACTGGCACTAAGATGATTAAAGGATTATAATCAAGTAGTGCTAAATATTTTGTCTAAACACTGAAAAAGCGATTAATGTTCGGCCAGATCAAAGACTTGAAAGAGCTGTAGAACAGAGTCTCAATAATGCCTGGGAGTATTTGAGCACACGAGGATGGGGGTCAAGCATTGTACAATCCAACTTTTAATTCTCTGTGTGAGAAGCTGCAGCAAAAAGCTTATAAAATAACACCGCAACGCCAAATAATTTTGCAGGCACTGCTCGACAATCATAGTCAGCACCTGAGTGCCGAGGAAGTGTATGCCATTGTCAGGGAGCAACATCCGGAGATCGGGCTGGCCACCATCTACCGTACTCTGGAGATCTGCGCCAAACTGGAAATATTGCACGAGATCGAATTTGGAGATGGCTGTACGCGGTATGAGTTTGCCAAGGAAGAGGTCCACCGCCACCATCATCTGATCTGCATCAATTGCGGCAAAGTAATCGAGTTTGACGACGATCTGCTGGAAAGCTTGGAGACATGGGTCTCCAAAAAAACCGGCTTTAAGATTGCTGACCACCAGTTAAAATTTTACGGGTCCTGTGAAGATTGTCAGCGACAGGACTAATTTAAAAGTAGGCGTTGCATGAACACCCTGCCTTTGCGGCAGGGTGATTTTTTATTTACATAAACTGTTAAATATTTACATAATGGTAGACTGGGTAGAAATAAGATGGTAAATAATAGCAGGACTATTAGACAATACCGGAGAACTAATTGATAACTGTTAATATATGGAGGGATGATGAGATGGTTTTAAGGCTGAAAAGGTTCTCCCTGGTTGATCGTCTCGCCGCTTTGTGGGGCCACGTTGCTCAAGGTTTGGGGCTTAAAAAGGGTGGCAGAAGAATAGGCGGGATCGATCTGCATCGGCTCTACTGGATAGAAAGCCCCCATATGGCTATGGCAGGCGCCTCCTGCCAGACTATGGAAAGCCAGTCGGAAAAGGAGGTGGATTCAGCCGATTACTGGCTGGTAAGGGGAGAAGCGCTGATCCAGCAGGAGAGCCTGGCAGAAGCCAATCATTGCTTTGAGCGGGCACTCGGGTGCGATCCGCAAGACGCCTATGCCCTGACTTATAAAGGTTACTGCCAATATAAGCTGGGACATTATGAGGCAGCTCTTGCGTGTTTGCGGCAGGCGGCGCTGTTAAGCCCTCGACATCGGGAGATCGACATTATCAGGGCATTGTGCCTGTGCGCACTGCATAAATTTGAAGAGGCCCTGAGTTACTTTACCAAGGCTCTGAGGTACGGTCTGGAATCCCCTGTTTTATGGAATAACAAGGGCTTCTGCCTGTCCCGGCTGGGACGCCAGCGGGAGGCCTCCACAGCCTTTAAAATAGCCCTGTCCAAGTGCGGTGATGAATCGCTGGCGATACTGTGCAATGCCGCTACAGTACTGGTGGAAATTGGCGCCAGCAATCAGGCTCTGAGATACTTTGATCGGGCGCTGCAAATTGACGAGAAAGACCATGTCCTGCTTAACAACGTGGCTTTTTGTCTGGAGACCCTGGGCCACCACGAGCAGGCGTTGCTCTGCTATGAGAAGGCGCTGTTGATTGATCCGGACAATCTGTCCTACCTCTATAATCAAGGCTTATGTCTGCTCAGGCAGCAGCGCTGGGATCGGGCATTTGAATGCCTCAAAAAGGTGGTAGGACACGATCCCGGCAACGGTATAGCCTGGTGCGGACTTGCTGCAGCTTACCTGGCCAGGGGATGCGCTGACGAGGCGCTGGATTGTTATAATAAAGCGCTTGTCCCTGCTGGTTAATTTTCCTTCAAGTGACATCCGGCCTGCCGACATTTTGGCTTTATTTTTTTGTTTTTACGTGCTAAACTCTATGGTAAGCGTAGATAGAGAAGCTGGAGAGGTTCATGGAGGGATCTTTGGATGCAGGGGAAGCTGCCTATTGGGGAAATGGATCGCGACAAGATTATCCACGGAGTGCAATTGATCATAGAAGGAATTGGTGAGAACCCGGAGCGGGAAGGTCTGGTGAAAACTCCTGAAAGAGTGGCCCGCATGTATGAGGAGATCTTCTGCGGGCTGTCGTATGATCCCAAAGAGGCGCTAAACGTTACTTTTTCCGAGAATCATGATGAAATGGTGCTGGTGAAGGACATCCCCGTCTACTCCATCTGTGAGCATCATTTTCTGCCCTTTTATGGAGTTGCGCATGTCGCCTATATTCCGCGTCAGGGCAAGATCACCGGCCTCAGCAAGCTGGCCCGGGTGGTTGAGGGGTTTGCCAAACGGCCCCAGCTTCAGGAGCGGATGACTTCGCAGATCGCTGATTCGATCATGGATGCCCTTGACCCTTTGGGGGTGATCGTGGTGATTGAGGCGGAGCATATGTGCATGACCATGCGCGGCGTCAAAAAAGCCGGCTCCAAGACCTTGACATCGGCAGTGCGCGGTGTGTTCAAGAGCAACGAGGCCACCAGGGCTGAGGCGTTCTCCTTGATCAGGGGAAAACGGGATTGAGCAGAACCGGACATGGAGAGATGAGAAAGCGCCTTTTTTGGGCGCTTTTTTACATAACACCAGTTCAGCCTGCTACTGTACTTTTACGGGAGAGGTGTTCTCTTGAAACTCTTGTTGACCAATGATGATGGCATTCATGCAGCGGGGCTCGCCGAACTATGGTCTGCGCTGAGCGAGATCGCTGAAGTGACCGTGGTGGCCCCAGATCGTGAAAGGAGCGCCACAGGCCATGGCATTACAATGGATAGGCCGTTGCGGGCGGAGCACCTGGGCCTGTTCGATGGGCAGGCCTGGTCAGTCGACGGCACTCCGGCTGACTGTGTCAAACTGGCGGTGAACTGTTTACTGGAAGAAAAGCCGGACATGGTTATTGCCGGCATCAACCGGGGGCCTAACCTGGCCATCGATGTGTTCTATTCGGGCACCGTGTCCGGCGCCCTCGAGGGGATTATTTTAGGTTTTCCGGCACTTGCCGTATCGGTGACCGAGTATGATCAGCCAGATTACCGGTATGCGGCGGTCTTTGCTAAAAATTTGATTCCCAAGGTGCTGCAATCCCATATTTGCGCCGGCACGCTGCTCAATGTCAACGTTCCCTCGCTGACAGCAAGGGAGGTGCGGGGCGTGGAGATCACCAGGCTGGGTTCGAGAAAATATCTCAACTCTTTCGAGGTCAGGAGCGATCCCCGAGGCCGCAAATATTACTGGCTGGGAGGGGAAAGCGTGGACATAGAGGATGAGATGGAGACAGATGTAGCGGCGATCAGTAAAAATATGATCTCCATCACACCTATCAACGTAGATCTCACCAACTACCAGGTCCTGAAACTACTCAAGGAGATGCCCTTGGACTTTGAGGGGGAACGGTAGGTGTTTCTATATAAGATTCTGATTCTGACTCTGGTGCTGTTCCTGATTTTAAATTTCTCAAAACTGCGCCGGGGGATATTTCAGTGGCGTGACCTGATCCTGCCCTTCTCTTTAAGTTTTGCTGCTTCCATTGTGGATACCTTTATCAGGACGGCCTTTGTCATCTCTATATTGGCATTCATTCTGCTTTTTGCTGTCTGTTTCGGGATACTGCACTTCGTCGCTGCGACCAAAAAGTGATCCTCTGCTAGGGGCTGATGTCATGCAGGTAGAGCTGGAAAAACTGGGCCAGGGTTTTGAAGCCGCCGGGTTCGTGATCGACGAAGAGGACCTGAACGTCACCTATCTGGCATTACGGCTGGAAAAACCGCTGCTGGTCTGTGGACCGCCAGGGGTGGGAAAGACCGAACTGGCCAAGGTATTGAGCAAGATTCTGACCGCCAGGCTGATCAGACTGCAGTGCCACGAAGGTCTGGATGAGAGCAAGGCTCTCTATGACTGGAACCTGCAGCGGCAGCTAGTCAAGATTCACCTGGCAGTTCGAACGGCTATTTTGGAGGACGAGCTGTTTACCCTGTCCAATATCCTGCAGCGGCCGCTGCTGCAAGCCATTACCGCAACGGAACCGGTAGTGTTGCTGATCGATGAGATCGACCGGGCAGATCCGGGCTTTGAAGCATTTCTGCTGGAGGTGTTGTCTGACTTCCAGGTTTCGGTGCCGGAGATCGGTACGATTAAAGCAGAACAAAAACCCGTCGTGATCATCACCAGTAATGGGGAGAGGGAATTATCAGAAGCTCTGCGCAGGCGTTGCGTCTTTTTGTACCTGAATTTCCCCGGCATCGAACAGGAAGCCTCGATCGTCAGGATAAAAATACCCGGGGTTTTAGATGAACTGCGGGAAGAGATGGCCCTGGCGGTCGCCAGGACCCGGGATGCCGGACATCATCCGATTCCGGGCGCCGAATCCGGCCTGGATTGGGCGCGGGTGCTGTTTTTACTGGATGCAGACCACTATCAGGCGGACTACGTCTCTAAAACTCTACAGATGCTGGCCAAGAATAAGGAAAACCTGATCGCTGTCCAGGAATTCTTACGAAGTAACAGTCCGGCTGTCCCCATTAAGCAGGAAAGAGACACGAAATGACGAAGATTTTATTTAGATATAGAGATCTTTTAAAGATCTGTGGGCTTTTAAGAGGGGAGGGGATGATGGGCGATGGATCCGAGTGCAGACGAGCAGGAGTTGATACGCGCCGCGGTCGGGACTGTGCTGCAGGACCTGGGCATCGAACGTGCAAGCCTGATCCCGATTCTGCAGGGAGTTCAGAATAGGTTGGGCTATCTTCCCAGCCTGGCCATGCGGCAGGTTGCCGAAGCGCTGCAACTGCCTGAGGTTGAGGTTTTCGGGGTGGGGACTTTCTATAACCAGTTCCGCCTCAATCCGCCAGGCAAACACCAGATCAAGGTATGCATGGGCACAGCCTGCCACATGATGGGAGGGCACATCATCCTGGAATCCTTCGAACGGCGTTTATCCATTCTGGAGGGAGAAACCACCCCGGACCGGGAATACAGCCTGGAACGGGTGGCCTGTGTCGGTTGCTGCGCACTGGCGCCTGTGGTGGTTGTCGACGACAATGTGGAGGCCAGGGTATCTCCGATTCGAGTGGACGGCATTTTACTAACATTTGACATAGAGAGGCAGCAAGAAGAGAGGCAAGAAAAGCGGGAAGAAGGGCGGGAGCCATGAACAGCGTCAGTCCGGCAATCGAACAGGCATACCAGCTCTTGAGGGCAGAAGCCCAGCAAAAAACCGAGATCCTGAAAGAGAAACCGGTGATTCTGCTAGGGACCGCTACCTGCGGCCGGGCGGCGGGGGCCATGAGCGTGCTCGCTGCCTTTCAGGATGAGATCGCCAAGCACCAATTGGATGTTGTTTTGCGGGAGACCGGGTGCATGGGGCATTGCTACGCGGAGCCGCTGGCGGCTATCTTTAAAAAAGGTTTTCCGCCGCTCTATTACGGTTCGCTTGATGAGGGCAAGGCGCGTCGCCTGGTCAACGATTATCTGGTCAACGACGACCCCTGTTACGAGTTTGCCATGGTGGCATTGGAACCAAACGATTTTTTTCCGACCTTTGACGACTATCCGCGGGGGATTTACGAAAAGAGGATCATCCTGGCCGATTGCGGCCTGATCGATCCCGAGGATATCGATCATTACCTGGCAAGAGACGGTTACAGCGCCCTGGCAAAAGCCCTGACCAGCGATCCCGCCTGGCTAATTGAAGAGATCAAAACATCCAAGCTGCGGGGACGGGGCGGCGCCGGATTTCCTACCGGTATCAAGTGGGAGGCCTGTAAAAATGCTCACGGCGCACCCAAATATGTGATCTGCAATGCCGATGAGGGCGATCCCGGGGCTTTCGTGGACCGGGCGCTGCTGGAATCCAATCCGCATCAGTTGCTGGAGGGCCTGGCAATTGCCGCCTATGCGGTGGGAGCCAAGCAGTGTTACATCTATGTCCGGTCCGAATATCCGTTGGCTATCAAGCGCCTGAAAACTGCCTTGGAACAGTCAACAGCCAGGGGGTTGCTCGGACAGAACGTTCTGGACAGCGGATTCAATCTGGAGATCAGACTTTTCCAGGGATCGGGCGCTTTCGTCTGTGGTGAGGAGACTGCCCTGATCACCTCGATCGAGGGACATGCGGGCATTCCCAATCACCGTCCGCCCTACCCGGCTACTGCAGGGTTGCACGGCAAGCCAACCGTCATTAACAACGTCAAGACCCTGTCCTATATACCTCATATTATCAGAAACGGGGCCTCCTGGTTCACGAGTATCGGAACTCCCAACAGCCCAGGAACCGCAGTGTTTGCCCTGGCCGGCAAGGTGGTCAGCACCGGCCTGGCAGAGGTGCCCATGGGCACCTCTTTGCGCCATCTGATCTATGATGTGGGCAACGGCATCAAAGACGATAAGAAGTTCAAGGCGGTGCAGATCGGGGGCCCCTCCGGCGGCTGCCTGCCGGAATCATCGCTTGACCTGACGATCGATTTTGATTCACTGCAGCAGGCCGGGGCGATGATGGGCTCGGGCGGCATGGTGGTGCTTGACGAAGACGACTGCATGGTGGAGATCGCCCGCTTTTTCCTGGACTTCACCCAGAAGGAATCATGCGGCAAGTGCACCTTCTGCCGCCTGGGAACGAAGCAGATGCTCGATATTCTGACCGGGATTACCGAGGGACGGGGCCGGGAACAGGATATTGACCTGCTGTGGGACCTGGCCGAGGACATCAAGCTGGGCTCACTCTGCGGCCTGGGCAAGACATCCCCCAACCCGGTGCTGACCACCATTCGCTACTTCCGGCCTGAATACGAGGCGCACATCAGGGAGGGGCGCTGTCCGGCCCTGATGTGCAAGAGCCTGATCAGCTACCACATAGAACCTGATCTATGCAGCAAGCTCTGTAATGTCTGTATCGGCAGCTGCCCGGTGGAAGCGATCTATACCCGCCCGGATATGCTGAAAGGGATCTATCCGGACAAGTGCGTCAAGTGCAACAGTTGCATGGTCGCCTGTCCGCCGCAGTATAAGGCGGTGGTGAAACTGTCGCCGCCGGCGCCCGAATCACCGGTGGGGGAGAGGGGGAGCGAGGTTGAGCAAGCTAATAACCCTGATCATTGACGATAAGCAGGTGGAGGCCAAAGAAGGGGAGCGGCTGCTGTGGGTGGCTTTGGATAACGGTATCTATATCCCGCACCTGTGCGATCTCCGGATGGCGAGACGTACAGTAGCCAGTTGCCGCCTCTGTTTCGTGGAGATCGAGGGCCTGCCCAACCCGGTCACTTCCTGCACCCAGACGGTGAGCGAGGGGATGGTTGTAAGGACGCGCTCTCCCAGGGTCGATCGCCTGTTAAGGACCGGATTCGAGCTGTTATTGTCAAATCATCGCCTGCACTGTGCCAAATGCGCCAAGAATAAGCGTTGCGAGCTGCAGAAGATTGCCAAGGAACGCGGCCTGAAGCTGAAGCTCACCCGATTGCGTCAACTCGTCAAGGAAGCGCAGATCGATGAGAGCCCCGGCGTCTTTTGTTATGACTCCAGCAAGTGCGTGCTCTGCGGGCGCTGTATCTGGGCTGACCAGGAACAGGTTAAAGTAGGGGCGATCGGCTTCATCAGAAGGGGAATTGGCAGGAAAGTAGCCACTTTTGAAGACGGCCTCCTGGCGGACTCCATATGCACCCAGTGCGAGGCCTGCGTGAAGATCTGCCCGGTAGGCGCTTTCTACCTGAAAGAGGATGAACGCAAGCCCTACAAGATCAAAAAGGAATGTTAACCCGGATTTGCAGGGCATGGGGGGCAAGGAAAACCGGGGGATTGCCTCCCCCGGTTTGGTGCGCCGGTTTAATGTGCGTTACCGGTTCTCTGTCTGGAGACCGCGTTCGGCTCTGTTAATGGCGAGGCTTACCAGCGAACCACACTGACGGGAGGGTACGTTTCCCCATCCATCTCGTTGCACCGTATCGAGCACTCCCATCTCCCTAGCCAGTTCATACTTGAGCGCTTCAGACATCAAGCCACCGTTTTTTCGCCCCATAGGAACCTCCCTCTGCGCACCTGGATCTAGTTTGGGGTTGACGGCAAATTTTCATACAGGCAGATCATAGCATAGGGACAGTGCTCATGTTATGAATGTCAAGTCCTGCCAGGTTGGCAGATATGCAAGATCAGATCAGATCGGGGGAGCGTCTCAAGATCTGTGCAGAGTCATCAAGGTCTGAGGCGAATAGCAGTTGTTTTTGACTTCATTGGTAGTTTATAATATAATGATGCAGTATAATTCCAGCTTTTTGCAATAAAACGTCCCGTATGGCGTGTTTTCGGCGTTATGGACAATCAGGAGGAGGGAAAGCTGCTTTGAAAGTCTATGAAACAGACCGTCTGCGCAACCTGGCCATTATCGGACATGGGGGCGCGGGGAAGACGTCACTGGTAGAGGCGATGCTGTTCAACGCCGGCCATACCACCCGCCTGGGCCGGGTGGATGAGGGCAACGCCACTACCGACTATCTCCCGGAGGAGATCAAGAGAAAGATATCAGTCAGTACGGCTACAGCTCCTTGCGAATGGAAGGAGTACAAGATAAATATCCTGGACACTCCCGGATACGCTGATTTTTTCAGCGAGGTCAAGGGTGCTTTACGAGTGGTAGACACTGTGATGACGGTTGTTGAAGCCGTCGCCGGCGTAGAGGTGCAGACGGAGATCGGGTGGCAGGAAGCCAATCGGGTGCAGCTGCCAAAAATGATCTTTATCAATAAAATGGACCGGGAAAACGCCAACTTTGACCGGGTAGTGCAGCAGATCAAAGACGTCTTGAAGTGCAACGCCGTGCCCATTGAACTGCCGATCGGTTCCGAGGCGCAGTTCTCCGGTGTGGTCGATCTGTTGGCGATGAAGGCCTACAAATACAACTCCAAAGATGGATCATACCAGGAGCAGGAGATACCCGGGGATCTTGCCGATGCGGCTCAAGAGGCGCAACAGAGCCTGATGGAGGCGGCGGCTGAGGGCGACGACGAACTGCTGATGCGCTATCTGGACGGTGAAACCCTGACCGGCGAGGAGATCTTTACCGGATTAAAAAAAGGTTTTCAGTCCCAGAGTGTGGTTCCCGTGCTCTGCGGGTCCTCTCTGAACAATATCGCCATCAGGCACCTGCTGGACTTTATCACCAAGGTGGTACCATCGCCGGCCGATCTGGCCAAAGAAGGGGCTAGCCTGCAGCAGGAACCGCTAGCGGCGCTGGTGTACAAGACTACGGCAGACCCGTATGTGGGCAAGCTGAGCTTTTTCCGGGTCTTTGGGGGCATTCTGAAATCAGACAGCCCAATCTATGACGCCAACAAGGAAAGGGAAGAAAAGGTCGGGCAACTGTTCGTCATGCGCGGCAAGCAGCAGGACAACGTTACTGAAGTCAAGGCCGGGGATCTGGCTACAGTGGGTAAACTACAGGAGGCTGCTACCGGCGATACCTTGTGCCGCAAGGACAAGCCGGTCATCTTGCCCGGGATCGATTTTCCCGAGCCCACCCTTGCTTTTGCCATTGAACCAAAGAGCAAGGGGGATGAGGATAAGCTCGGCAGCGCCATGGCCAAACTGGTGGAGGCCGACCCGACGATCAGGCTCTCCAAGAACTCGGAGACCAAGGAGACGATTCTCACCGGCATGGGGGACACCCACCTGGAGATCGTGCTCGAGCGCCTACAACAGAAATTTGGCGTGGAGGTAACCTCCAAGAAACCGAAAATTCCTTATCGTGAAACCATCAGGACCGCGGTGCAGTCGGAAGGCAAGCACAAGAAACAGACCGGCGGCCGGGGCCAGTACGGCCACGTCTGGATGACCCTGGAACCACTTCCTGACGGTGAATTTGAATTTGCAGAGAAGGTCTTTGGCGGCGCCGTGCCCAGGCAGTACTACCCGGCAGTAGAGAAAGGCGTCCGGGAGGCCTTGAGCGAAGGAGTGCTGGCAGGCTATCCGGTTACCGGGATCAAGGTAACCCTGTATGACGGATCCTTCCATCCGGTGGACTCCTCAGAACTGGCCTTCAAGCTGGCGGCCATCCTGAGCTTCCGGAACGGCATGGAGAAGGCCAGCCCGGTCCTGCTGGAGCCGGTGATGAGCGTTGAGGTGACGGTTCCGGAGCAGTTTATGGGGGATATCATGGGAGACTTCAACAGCAAGCGCGGCCGGATCCTGGGGATGGAATCCCGGGAGGGCGGCCTCCAGGTAATCCGAGCGACGGCGCCGCTGTCTGAACTGGCGGACTACGCCATCGTTCTGAAATCGATCACCCAGGGGCGAGGCTATTTTAAGATGAATTTTGCCCAGTATGATGAGGTACCCACCAGGCTGGCCGAGGAGATCATTGAAAAGCGCAAGGCAGAATTGGAAAAGGAAAGAGAAAAATAGACAGGCCTCCTTTTTAAGAAGACAGCAGCCGTAGCGGATCAAGGGCTACGGCTTTTTGCCGCTCTTGTTCAGGCGCGGCAGAAACCGTCCACAGGCCTGGGCATCCGGGTTGAACCCGGTTAAAATATCTTGCAGGCCGCTCCTGCCGACCTGATGCAGCAGTTCCCGCAGCGGGATCCGCTCCGGCACCCGCCGCTGCAGTCCGCCAAAACTGGCGATGCCGGCAACACATCCGGAGCGAGTCTCCTCCTGTCCCACGATCACCGCCAGAAACCGGCACTCCCGGCACCGGTGCACCGCTTTCTCCCGCATCTCCGGCAGCACGATCCGGTGGCCATCCCAGAGCTTGTTACCGCGCATGATCCCACCCCCCTTCGATCAGGGAAGACGCCCGGAAAACGGTTTTTCTGCCAAACCGGTTGCGCACCAGGTCACATGCCTGTTCTATGCTTCTCGATTTCTCCCTGTCTCCGAATAGGGCCGGCTGTTCGATCCGGTGGGGGACGAGATTGGCCAGGGTCACTCCCGCCATCCGTACCGGCCAGTTGGGGAACCAATGCTCTGCCATGAGGCTCAGAGCGGCCCTGGCGATCTCTGAGCCCAGATCGGTGTATTCCGGCAGGGTCTGCATCCGGGACAGCCAGAAGAAAGCCGGGTCCTTCAAACATAGAACGGCAGTCTTGCCCATGTAGCCCTCACTGCGGACGCGATAGGCCACCAGGTCGGCCAGTTCTAAAATTACTGCCCTGAGGCTGTCTCCCTTGCAGTCATGGGGCAGAGTGATCTGGTGGCCCATGCTCTTGACCCGGCCCAGGCCCCCCGGCTCAACCGGACTGGAGTCAATACCGTTGGCGCTGAGCCACAGGATCTCCCCATTCACTCCGAACTTGCGCTTCAGAATCTCCGCCGGAAACCGGGCCAGGTCTCCGATAGTGAAAATATTCAGCCTGCGCAGGTGCCGTTCATACCGGGGGCCGATCCCGAACAGTTCCCGGGCCGGCAGCGGCCAGAGGACGGAGGGGAGATCCTGGCGCCGGATCACCGTCAACCCGTCGGGTTTTTGCAGATCAGCGCCCATCTTGGCCAACAGCTTGTTGGGCGCCACCCCCACACTGCAGGTCAGGCCGACCTCCCGGCGAATGCGCTGCTTCAACTGCCGGGCGATGGCCACCGGGGAACCGAAGAGCTTCTGGCTGCCGGTGACGTCCAGGAAGGCCTCGTCGATGGAGAAGGGCTCCACCAGCGGTGTGAAATCCCGCATGATGCTCAAAAACCGGCTGGAGAAGCTGACGTAGAGGTGGTACTGGGATTTGATGAAAAAGCCGCGGGGGCAGAGCTGCCGGGCATCTCTCAGGATCATACCGGTCTTGACACCCACTCTTTTAGCCTCGTAGCTTGCAGATAGAACGATCCCGCGCCGCTGCTCCGGGTCCCCGATCACCACCACGGGTTTTCCCCGCAGATGCGGGTCTGTCGCCTGGTGCACGCTTGCAAAAAAGGAGTTCATATCGGCCAGCAGAATCACCCGCTCCATGCTTGCCACCACCAAACAAACGTTTGGTACAGTATATTACAAACATATGCTCTTGGCAAGCTGTTGGATGCTTGAAGGACGGCAACAATGCATATTTCTGGTATCTTGATCTTGCCAAGGCCGTATGCCACGGGTTTTCTTTTCTAATGCCGGTAACCAATCTGGTTAAATTATCATATTTATGTAGTAACCTTCTGAGGTGAACTCTATCATTTTAACGATGGGAGGAATTAGAATGGGCGCTGGCGCTGGAGTGGGGACTGGAATCGGGCCATGGTTCCCCATGTTTGCTTTCACCCTCTTCTTGATCCTGATTCTGCTGATCCTCGGACTCAATTAGCCAAATAGTCAATAATTAAGCCCCGGTTCCAGACCGGGGCTTAATTATGGCATGTCTTGCTCAGTGCGGGCCGCTCCATTATGCTCTACAGGCGGGGTTAACCAGCAGCAATGCCGCTATTCCAGGCTTGGCGCAGCGCCTTGACTGGCTCATCTTATCCCTTTTACCAGGTTGTACGCTTTCTTTTCAAAAAAACCTAGCAAGAAGTTTGCCGAGATCGCCAGCAGTGAGGCCAGCAAGGTGCCCCAGAGGATCTTGGCGTTATTCTGTGTTCTCAGACCGTCGAAGAGCAGGGCGCCAAGCCCTCCCGCGTTGATGGTGGCCGCGATGGTGGCAATTCCAATAGTAGACACCACCGCTATTTTCACACCCGCAAGAATGATCGGGCTGGCTAGCGGCAGGCGTATTCTAAAAAATAATTGCAGGTCGGACATGCCCATGCCCTGTGCGGACTCGATCACAGATGGATCCGCCGAGCGAAAACCGGCCAGGATATTTCTTACCAGAATAAACTGATTGTAGAGCACCAGGACAAATATCGCCGTATTGGTCCCCAGTCCGAGCAGGGGAATCAGCAGCGCAAAAAGCGCCAGGCTGGGGATTGCGTAGATCACCCCGAAAAGGCCCACCGTGATCTGCGACAGCACCCGCGATCGCATGATGATCATGGAGATCGCTATTGCCAACAGACAAGAGATCACCAAGGTGATGGCGGTGATCTGCAGATGCTGCAACAGGGGTTCGTAAATTTCTTGGGGATATCTTAAAAGAAACTTGATCACGATCTGCTCCCTCCAGGACTACATAACAGTTGCTCATCCTGCGCCGGCGATACCAACTGTCTTACAAATTCATTAACCGGGTTGGAGCGTATCTCTGAAGGAGTGGCAAATTGCTGGACCTTTCCTTTGTCCATGATCAACACCCTGCTGGCGAGTTGAAAGGCTTCGTGGATATCATGGGTGACAAAGAGAAAGGTCTTCCCGAATCTCCGGTGTATTTTCAACAGTTCACCCTGCAGGTTGCGCCTGGTGATCGCATCGATGGCCCCAAAAGGCTCATCGAGCAGCATCAGGGCGGGATCGGCTGCAATTGCCCGGGCCAGGCCCACCCTCTGCTGCTGACCGCCCGAGAGCTGCTGCGGGTAGCGCTTGCTAAATTCCGCAGGGGGTAATGCCACAAGCTCCAACATCTCTTGCACCCGATCCGCTATTCTCTGCCGGTCCCAGCCAAGTATTTTAGGAACGGTGGCGATGTTTTCGGCGATGGTCATATGCGGAAACAGTCCTACCTGCTGGATCACATAGCCTATCTTGCGCCGTAAGTCTATCGGGTTCATATCCTTGATCGGGTGGCCGTAAAACAGGATCTCGCCGCTGTCTGGCTCATAGAGGCGATTGACCATTTTGAGAAGCGTCGTTTTACCGCAACCGGATGTGCCGAGAATGGTGACTATCTCCCCGTCGCAGATATCGATGGAGACATCGGAAACGGCATCGTATCCGGTTTTAGCAAAACGCTTTCTTACCGACTTGAATTCCAGCGCCAGGTTCATTCAGCTCAACTCTTGACCTTCTGCTTGATGGAGTCGTAGTATTCTTTGGCGACATCTTTAAATTCGCGTTTGTTAACGTCTACTTCGGCATTAAGGCGGGTGATGGTCGCCGTATCGATGGTGGCGGAGACCTTGTTCAAAATATCAGCTATCCTGGGGTTCTTGTCCAGGACATCCTGACGGATGATCGGCGCCAGGTTGTAGGGCGGCCAGACATGCTTGTCATCCACCAGCACAGTGAACTTGGGATCGACCAGCGGGCCCTCGGTGGTGTAAGCCACCGCCAGATCGGCCTTGTCGCTGGAAAGAATATTGTATTTGAGTCCGTTATCGTAGATGGCCTTCGATTTGAAATTGAAGGGTCCGTAGGCTTTTACCAGCGCCGGCAGTCCGTCGTCACGCTGGTCAAATTCGCCCTGGGAGGCAAAACGTATCTGGCCGGCATTCTTTTGCAGATCGGAGATCGTTTTGATGCCCAGTTTGTTGGCTATGGCAGTATTGATCACCAACCCCTGAGAGTCATTCGCCGGAGAATAATTTAGCCAGGCGATATTGAACTGTTTCTGATATTCCGACTTGACAATCTGATAGACCTGGTCCGGATCTGTTACCAGCGAGTGCTTTAATATGGTGAGCAGGCCGGTTCCCGTATATTCCGGATAGAGGTCTATCTGACTGCTGGTGATCGCCGTATGCACGACTGAGCTGCCGAGATTGAGTTTCCGGTCGACTGTGAAGCCGTTGTCCTCCAGCGCCAGCGCATAAATTTCTGCCACCACAAGATTCTCGGTGAAGTCTTTGGAACCGATCTTGATCGGCTGGGCGGCTGCGTTTTGATTACCCTGAGTACCCGCAGAACCCTTAGGGCTGCAGCCGGAAAGCGCCAGCAGGAATGACAGAATCAGTGACACCGCCAACAATGATGTTATCGTTTTCTTCATAAATCAAACCCCTCCCCATAATTTATTTTTAAGAGCGCTGATACCTGGTAACGGAGAATTCCAGCGATGAGAGCACCAGGTCGGTAAGCAGCGACAGGGCTGCCACTGAAATCCCGCCAAGAACGAGCAGATCCATCCTGTATAGCCCGAGTCCGGTAAAGATAATGTCTCCGAGGCCTCCAGCGCCGATATATGAAGCCAGTGTAGCGCTTGCTATTACCTCAACGGCTGCTGTCCTGATGCCCGTTATGATCAGCGGCATGGCCAGCGGCAACTTTATCTTCAGAAAGATCAGGCAGCTATCCATCCCCATGCCGACGGCAGTTTCTATCACTGAATCCGGGACCCCTCTCAGGCCAAGAGCCGTATTGATCATCACGGGAGGAATGGCCAGCACTGTCAGGGCAATGGTTGCAGGAACCACACCGACCCCAAAAACCGGGATGCACACTACTAGTATTGCCAAGCTGGGAACCACGCGCAGCAGGCCGAAAAATCCGGAAAATGTGTTGTAAAGCCGGCTGGAATTTGCAGAGTATATGCCGAGAGAAACCCCGATCAAGATGGCAAAACCGACGGATAATCCACTTATTCTGAGGTGCTGCAACACCAGCACCATATAATTGCTGGCATTTTGATGCAGGTAAAGGAGTATAGTCTCATACATCGTCTCACCACATTTAAAGATTTCAGCCTAGGCCTAGGCAATAGGAAGTACTTGATGATTAGCCATGTTGATTTACGTTTTGTAATACTCCACGCTTAAATTTACGTATTGCAATAAGCACCCCCCCTTTTTATTTAAATCTTAGTAATTATATAATAATTATATACATACGCTAAATGCTGTCAATATATTCTTTTGAGCCGCTGTTTTTCAGCGCCGCGATGATACCGTGCAGGGAAATGGATAGGAGTACGACTGTTCCTCCGATAAATGCCCATCTGCTTGGGAATTCTCCGATGAAAAGCAGGACCCAGATGGGATTGAGGATCGGTTCGATAGCGGAAACGAGGATGGCCTCAAGGGCAGAGATGTTTTTGATGGCAATGGAATAAAGGATGAATGGTATACCCAACTGAAATACTCCCAGCACTATCAAAACCAGCAAGCTAGAGGGGGATGGCCTGGATAAAGTCATGAACGGCAAGCCAATAACGGCTGTAAGTATATTTCCCCAGAATACGATTTCGAGCGGACAGCCTCCTTTAAGCTTACGCATGGCTATAATCTCGAAGGCGTAACTTATGCCGCCAATGATGGCAAGTATATTTCCGAGCATATTGCCTTTCGAGATGTCATCAAGAAAAAATAGCGCCATGCCGCCCAAGACGGCAACTACTATAATCCAGTCTAGCACCCCAGTTTTTTCCTTGAGAATCCAGGCCCCGAAAATTGCTATATATATCGGGGCTGTGTACTGTAGAATTATTGCGTTCGCAGCAGTGGTAAGCTTTGTGCTGGCCACAAAAATGATGACGGTCGCAGTATACATGATAATGCCGTAAACAAGCGGAGGAGAAGGTTTCATTCTGGTCTTTCCGATAAAAGGCCAGATAGCGACTGCGGCAATCGCGCTCCGGGCACCCGCAATAGCGATCGGATTCCATACAATCATTTTGATCAAAAAACCGGATGAACTCCAAAAAACGGCGGTTATTACCAGCAACAAAAATGCCTGGCTCCCGGAAATGACCCTCTTGCCTGAGATTAAACTTCTTATATTCATTAATAAGCTAATCCATTCTTTAACATCATGCTTGCGCTTCTATTTATATCTACGCGCAAACATTAATAACCATTATAGCAGGATAGAAGCCTACGCATCTAGTGCCAGATCTGCTTGATCAATGCGGTCATCGCAGGCCCGCCGGGCCTGCGAGTCTTTTTACGTAATCTTAACCTTGTTTTAAGCTTGGTTTAAGGTTACGGTGTTATATTCATTGAAACCCCCTCTATATTTTTTTTAATCCCCGGGCTTCGGTCTGGGGTTTTACTTTTTTTATTTATGCGTTGACAGTCACATCCCGCACGCTTGGAGCCGTGCTGCTTCGCGGATTGATAGGCATCATGGGCGACAAAGCGTCGTGAAATGAATGCAAAAGATAATTATGATAAATACTAAATTGATTCTTCTTAATCATCCGATTCTATTCCTTTAATTAATCATGTTTGTAATAATAACCAACAGCGTGGTACATTGAGTAAAGTAGAAGGAGACAATTAATGATCAAGTTCATGCGTCGCCACTGTCTACCGTTATTTCGCCAGTCGTCAGGCAAAACCGGAAACAAGTCCTGGTTATGACTGCCACAGCCTATGCCTACATTGGCTACCGCACTGAAACAGGACCTGGCCGCAGCGGGGGACGGTGACGGTGGATCCTTGGGTGATACCTCTAGGCAGGCGATTCCTAAGGATACCGGCAGACTAATCGAGGGCAACTGGGTGGATGTATTATACCTGGAGAGCGAGAAGGCTGCCAGGGAGTGGGGGAGGCGGCAGGTGGAAGTCAGGATGGACGATGTACCTAAATGATAATAAAAATATCAAAAAGATAAACAAAAGAAAGTCGCCAGGCTGCTGGCCTGGCGGGAAAAAAGAGAACTAAAGGGGGTTTCTATATTTAAAAAGGGAGGTTACATAAACAATATAATGCAATATCCATGCCAAACAGATTTCTGGTATTCAGGCTCTAGCCAAATGAAAAATAAACCGCCAGGTATGCCGATCTGGCGGTTCGTAAGGGAGAAAATGGGCTTCGCGCCCACATTATCAATATGATGTGATTCTGGACTCTTTAATATGCAAGGATCATTGACACGAGGATGTGATTTCTGTGGAGTTTTACGATGTAGTGAAGAAGCGACGATCGATCCGCAAGTACAAGACAGAGGCAGTGCCCCGGGATGTGATCTTGAAGGTTTTGGATGCTGCCTGCTGGGCGCCTTCGGGTGGGAACCAGCAGCAGTGGGAGTTCATCGTGGTTTCGGGAAGTAAAAAAGAGCAACTGGGAGAATCTTATGCGAAGGCCATGGAAAAGATGGTGCCCGATTGGACCGAGGAACAGCGTAAGAAAGCCATGGTGAACGCCCGTAATTTCAATTGGGCGCCACATGTGATCGTTGCTCTGACACTGAAAGCTGATGATCCCTTCGTCCAAAAGATGCACGTGGAAAGCGTCAGCGCTGCCTTCGAGAACCTCTTGCTGGCTGCTTGCGTCGAGGGCCTGGGGACCTGTTGGGCAATGGGGCCACTGCTTGAAGAAGAGATGGTTCGTAACATTCTGGGGATACCTTCCGACAAGGAGGTTGTTGCCCTCACTCCCCTGGGCTACCCGGATATGGAAGCTACTGCTCCGGTCAGAAAAGACCTGGACAGCAAAGTGACTTGGATGGAATAGCAGTTAAATATACATTTTCCCGCAAAAAAAATCTGCTGCTGCAGCGCTTAAAACCACCCCGGCGCGTGCACCGGTACTGCACTGGCTGACCGCAAAAACTTGCAGCGTTGCCTTCCCCAACAACCGTTTTTATCCACTCGCTGTATAATTCAAAAACCCCACATCTCTTGTGGGGTTTACATTTCTTTGGCAGGGGAGGCAGGAATTGAACCCGCAACCAACGGATTTGGAGTCCGCTACTCTACCAATTGAGCTACTCCCCTATAAGCGTTTATAATTATACTTAGAAAAACATCCCGTGTAAAGGGTTTAAAATTTTCCGGGGTTTCTTTGAAAAAAAGAGTTATAGTAATATTGACCTGGCAATAAGTGATTTCTAGTGGATATTGATTTCATTGACGAGGTGAACCGGTAATGGAAAATAGGCCTAAGAGGGTTGCCGTGATGATGGGAGGAAACTCCTCCGAAAGGGAGATATCCCTGCGTACCGGCGGCCAGATTTCAAAAGCGCTGCGCGAGAAAGATTTCGAAGCGAGAGAGTTTGACGCAGCCGACAGGTTTATTATCAATCTGGAAGAGTTTAACCCGGACGTGGTCTTCATTGCCCTGCACGGAAAATATGGGGAGGACGGGACGATCCAGGGCCTGTTGGAAATGCTCGGGTATGCTTATACAGGCTCGGGAGTTCTGGCCAGTGCTCTAGCTATGGACAAGGTGATGTCCAAAAAGGTGTTTACGGCGGAGGGAATTACCACTCCGGCCTATCGGAGCTTCAGGAAAGAGGATATTGTTGATAGGGAACGTGCCCGCGATGAGTTGGCCGAGCTGCTCTCTTACCCAGTCATCGTGAAGCCGTCCCGCCAGGGATCGACCATCGGCATCTCTAGAGCGGGCAATAGGGCTGAATTGGAGCAGGCCCTCGAACTGGCTATCCAGTTTGATGATGAGCTGCTCGTGGAACAGTTCATCGAAGGCATGGAGGTAACAGCTTCAGTGCTGGGTACCAGGAACCCCGAGGTGCTCCCCTTAATTGAGATCATTTCGGACACTGGTTTTTATGATTACGAGGCCAAGTACAACCTGAGTTTGAGTCATCATATCATTCCGGCCCGGGTCGCTCCGGAGATCGCTCTCAAAATCGAGCGGATAGCGCTGCGTGCATATCAGGCTCTGAACTGCCGCCAGTTTGCCAGAGTTGATTTTATTTTGAGCGCTGAGCAGGTTCCATACGTGCTAGAGGTCAATACGATCCCCGGTCTGACGGAGACCAGCCTGTTCCCGGATTCGGCCAAAGCGGTGGGTATCTCTTTTTCGGATCTGGTGGCCCGGCTCGTTAATGAGGCCTGGCTGCTGAAAAAAGAAGGAGCAAGGTAGTTCTTTAATGAGGCTTTCCAAGATCAAGATCCAGCGGTGGATGCGCCTGCTTGCCGGTGTTATCCTGGTAGTAATCATCGGTGTCGTGGGGATCAGATATTTCGAGGGCTTTTCCTTGCTCAACGCCCTCTGGTTCATTGTTGAGTCCCTGACCACGACAGGTTATGGCGATTTTGCTCCCGTAACTACCGGCGGCAAGATCTTCATGATGTTTATGCTGCTAGTGGGGATCGGCCTGGTTCTTTATGCGGTTGGTGAAGGTATGGCCATGCTCATCGAGGGCCGGTTGAGCGATCTGTTAGGGAGGCACAGTATGGAAAGAAAGGTTGCCAAGCTGGAGCATCATATCCTGATCTGCGGGGCTGGCCGTGTCGGGTCGGAGGTCATCCATAACCTGAAGCAGGATCAGGTACCGTTTGTGGTCATTGAGAGCGACCAGATTGCCATCGAGGAACTCAGAGAGCGTGATTTGCTCATTGTCGAAGGAGATGCCACCGACGATGAAGTGCTGCTTGAGGCAGGTGTTCTCAGGGCGAGGGGCCTGATAGCCTCACTGCCATCCGATGCCGACAACGTTTTTATCACGCTTACTGCCAAGGAGTTGAATCCCGATATCATTGTGGTGGCCCGGGCCAACCGGAGAGATTCCGAAAGCAAATTGCTGCGAGCCGGGGCTGACAGGGTGGTAGCGCCGGAACTGCTCGGAGGCCGGCGAATGGCCGTCTCGATTTTGAGACCTGCTACTGTCGAGTTCGTAGACACGATCATGCACAGAAGTGGCAATGACATCGAGATCGAGGAGATCACCGTCGCGGATACATCCAGCCTCTGCAATCAGACGATGGGCCAGGCTGCGATCAAAGACCGAACAGGCGCTCTGGTGATTGCCATCATGCGAAATGGAGATATTTCCGGCATACCGAACGATAGCGATCTCATCAAGGCGCGGGATGTTCTGATCTGCATCGGACACAGGGATCAACTGATTAGTCTGGAGAACTTGGCGCTGAAGAACGGTTAGCCGCATCCCGAGCTCTGGTCAGTGAGTGTAAGCAGTTGAGAATAGGGGAGTTTGTATGAAGAGAAAGAAGATCGTTTGTCTTGGAGACAGCCTGACTTATGGTTTTCCATATGGGCCACAGGCGTCTTGGGTAACGCATGCGGCAAAAAACGATAACTTCGATCTTGGCAATGCTGGAATCAACGGCGATATCATGGAAGGCATGGCGGCCAGGTTTGACAGGGATGTTTTGGGGAAGAAGCCTCAGGCAGTGATCATTCTTGGCGGCACCAACGATGCCTTTTGCGGGGATATTACCATTCCGATGACCGTATTATCTCTGCGGAAGATGCTTGGATACGCGGCTGATCACCATATCGTGCCGGTGATCGGCCTTCCTATTCCAATCGACGATACCTGGGCTGACCCCAAGTTAGAACGGCTTTGCCAGGAATATTGCCAGATCTCAGCCGCTTGCGGGGCACTGTTGTTGGACTTCCGAAGGGCTTTCATAGATCCGGAGACAGGAAAAATGAATGATAAACTCTATGTGGACGGAGTTCACCCCAATCTGCCGGGCTACCGGGTGATGGGGGAGGTGGCAACCTGTTTTCTAATGGCAGCTTTTGACTGCGGGTAATAGAGATTTTAACTGTTCGAAAACGGCGGATATATCGCGATTGGCTGGCAGTAATGGTGACCAGCACTAGAACATGATGCTTACAGGCTTTCGGGTGCATTTATGAATAATAATGCACCCTTTTTTATTTATACACATAGATAATGTATAAATATACAATGCGGTATATTTATACATTAGTGCCTCGCTCAACGTCTCTGTTATAGACAGCGCCCATCTTTGGCGTTATAATTTGTCCCGGGGTAAAGTTATGTTCAATATCGTGTTGTACCAACCGGAAATACCACAAAACACCGGGAATATCGCCAGACTCTGCGCTGTGACCGGATGCGCCCTGCATCTTGTGGGGCCGATGGGTTTTTCCTTGCAGAGCCGTTATTTGAAGAGAGCCGGTCTAGATTACTGGCACCTGTTACAGGTATATAGATACGATTCTTTGCAGGAATTTTATGCTCAGCAAGGCGGCGAGTATTACTACGTAACCACCAAGGGCAGCCGGTATTATACCGATTTTAGCTACCAGGCCGGCGATTATATCATTTTTGGGCGGGAAACAGCAGGGCTGCCGTCAGAAGTGATCGCTGCAAACGAAGACCGGTGCATGAGAATCCCTATGAAGGGAGAGGTACGCTGTTTAAACCTGGCCAATTCAGTGGCGATCATAGTTTATGAAGGATTACGTAAGCATATGTTTAGAGATATGAAATGAGTAAAAATAGTATAGAAGGGATTATTAATGGAGCAAAAAGAAGAGCTCAAGCGTGACTTTTGGGTGGAATTGCTGAGACTATATGATGAATATATCCAACTGGGCAAGACAGACACCCGCACCATTGAATTATTGGAAAAAGCCGGACTGCTAAGAGAGGGTACCGTCATAGGAAGAGAACTGATGGATGCATTTCCTCAGCTTGATTTTAAAACTATAGAAGGAATTGTTCGCCAGGGTATCAGAGAAAAAATTGTTGAGGAGATACGCAAGGTACCATTTTAATGGTGAAATTGCATCAGTCGGGATAGGGGACCGTCCTTCTGAGCGTAAACGCCTCTCTCCTTGACAGGAACAACGGAGCAGGGTAATATTGAAGAGAACTTGATGGGCGTGTAGCTCAGTTGGGAGAGCGCCTGGTTCGCATCCAGGAGGTCGTGGGTTCGAGTCCCTTCACGTCCACCAGATAAATCAAGGCTTCCGATTGCCGGAAGCCTTTTTTGGCGGTTGCTTTGCTTGCTATACCATTTTCACCCCGGCAGCAGCCATGGCTGCTGCCGGGGTTATATTTGTTTTAGTAACCTATTCCATCTAGCAGCATAATATGAGAGTGATAAAATTCCATTAACAAAGGAGGAAATAACATGGGCGCAAAAGGCGAAGGCGTTGGACTCGGCGGCGGTATCGGCGGTATCGGCGGCGGCAGCACGATGCTGGTTTTCATTCTTTTTCTGATCCTGATTCTGCTGATCCTTGGAATCAACTAAAACTTTTGAAAATATATCCCTAAACACCTCCATGATCAAACACCCAGGGTATAGGCCTGGGTTTCATTTTTAATGCAATCTTAATCTTATTTTCAGCTTGGCTTAAGGTTGCGGTGTTATATTTATCGAAGCCCCCTCTGTATTATCTTTACCCTTTTAACCCCCGGGTTTCGGCCCGGGGTCTTGCTTTGTTGATTTTAAAATAGGAGGACCCCGGTGGCGGTTGCCGGTTTATCTCATCGGCTACTGCAGTTCAAGGAGAACAGGTACGTATAAAGCGGGATGGATTCAAGCCCATCCCGCTTTATACGTACCGCTATAAAAATCTGGAATTATTTAATGCTCACGGTCTGAGAGGCCGGATCCCAGCCGACAGTGTAGCTAAAAGCTTCAGCTACGTAGCGGGCCGGTATATATGTACGCCCATCCTTGATGACCGGGGCGACATCAATCGTGCTTGCCTTATCATTGACGAGTATGCTCTTGCTATCGATGGTAAGCTTTACGACTACGTCGCCTTTCGTCAGTGTTGCAGTGTCTGTTGCTCCATCCCAATCAGTCTTTGCGCCGATAGAATCACCGAGATAGCGTACCGGCACAAACGTTCTTCCGTTGTCGATAAAGGGAGCAGCATCGGTCTTGTAGACCACACCGTTAACACTGTACGAACTCTGGCCGATTACAAAGTACACCTGGCTGCTTACGCTGTAAACGCTCTGATCGACAGCTACCGCACTCGCCTGGCCTGTGGTCGCTGTGGTCGCGCCGGCTGCCCAGGCAATGCCCGAGAGCGCCAACACTAGAGCCGCAGCAACAACGATGATGATAAAAGATCTTTTCATTAAAGCACACCCCTCCATTGAAATGTTAATTTAATGTTAATTCGACATAAGACGACGTTCCCCTTCCGGTAATAGAGAATAATTTCTGGAATTATTTATGCAAATCATTTATATATTGAGGAGTTTTTTTAGCTCAGCAAGGTTGGACTGATATTTATTCGCAATCAATTCATCGTGTTTTGCCTTGAGAGCATCACCGCTAAGGTGCGGGGCATAATAGAGAAAATCATTCAAGCCCTTGCTGGCCTGCTGATAGGCCCTGGTGATCGCCGCGTAGTTGACCTTCTTTTTGTCATTGCCGCTGAGCTGGAAATCAGCCTTGGAATCTGTTTCCAGGTTCAATGCTTTCATCTCTGTGTAGACCGAGTCTATCTGATTATTGAATTCGCCCTGGTTGATTTTTTTGTCATACAAATCGTTGTAGGCGCTCTCTGTTTTACTGGTTATGGCTTCGAGCCTGGGTGTCCATTGTTGGTAGAGATCCTGGAACGATTCTGGTGTCGTCACCGGTTTTTGCAATATGGTCCCGGTAGAGGGCATGACGGTCTGACCGGGTTTGTTGCCGGCTTCGCGGTGGCAACCGGCTATGAACAGGATTAGAAGCAGCACTAAAAAAGAGATGAGAAGAAAACGCGGTTTCATGGGTTGGGCAATACCTCCTATGACATGGTTATACTTATTTTCTCTATTTCGTCCTGAAAACCTTCCGTCAAAATATGTGAAATAAAGATCCTATGCCTATGTGCTCAAATATGTGCACGATAATGCTAAACTCAGTTGCTTTTGGTTTCTATCGTGATGTATCCTTAAAAGTAGTCATATAGATGGGATGTGAGGTTGTTGAAAGACCATGGGTTGATTGGGCTGGAAGAGGGCCTGAGCCTAAACTCGCGAGAGATCCAGGAGTTGTACAAGCGCTATATGAATCCGAGTTTAGCCAGCATGATCGGACTGTTAAAGTTTGACAAGCGGTATGTCCGGGCGGAAGGGGTTAAGGTATGGGATGACAGCGGCGTGGAATATTTGGACTTCTTGGGCGGTTATGGCGCTCTCAACTTTGGCCATAACGATCCCCGTCTGAATGCCGCTCTGGAGCGGGTGAGCGGCGCCCCCAATCTGCTCCAGGCATCCCTGGGCACTCTGAGCGCCGTGCTGGCTAACAACCTGGCGGCGATCATGCCGGGTGAATTACGGCACAGCTTCTTCGGCAACAGTGGAGCGGAGGCAGTCGAGGGCGCTCTCAAGATGGCCAAGGCGGCTACCAAGAAGAAGCGGGTCATTTATCTGGAGGGCTCCTTTCACGGCAAGACCATGGGGGCCCTCTCCGTAACCGGACGCTCCAAGTACCAGACCCCATTTGCTCCGATGGTTCCCGGTTGTATCATGGTTCCATTCGGCGACCAGGCAGCCATGGAGCAGGAGCTTGAAAGGGGTGAGACAGCCGCCGTGATCCTGGAGGCGATCCAAAGCGAGGGAGGGGTGCGCATCCTGCCACCCGGCTACCTGGAAAAGACGCGACAATTATGTAGGCAATACGGAACGCTGCTGATCGTCGACGAGATCCAGACGGGCTTCGGACGCACCGGAACGATCTTTGCCTGCGAGCAAGAAGGGATCGTTCCGGATATCATCTGTACCGGCAAGTCTCTTGGGGGCGGCGTGATGCCGATATCTGCCTTTACAACGACAGCAGAGATCTGGGATAAGGCCTTCGGCGGCTTTGACAAGTGCGCCCTGCATACATCCACCTTCGGCGGCAACACCCGGGCTGCCGCAGTTGGCATCACCGCCATCCGGATGCTCGTGGAGGATGATCTGGCCGGCCAGGCGCGGTTACAGGGCGATTACATAATGCGTCGGTTGCAAGAACTGCAGGAGCGTTTCCCTGGCTTTATCAAGGAGGTGCGGGGCAGGGGATTGCTGATCGGGATCGAGTTCAACCCGCTGGCCCGGGGAATTTTAAACAAGGTTACCGGAGGCAAGATCAATCAGATCGCTGAGGAGTACATGGCGGCCCTGATCGCTGGAGAATTGATCAACAACTACCAGATCATCACTGCTTATACCCTGAACAATCCCAACGTGATCCGCATCGAACCCCCGCTGATCATCACCCGGGAACAGTTGGACCGGCTGGTGAACGCCCTGCAGGATATTTTTCAGAAGTACCAGAGCATGTGGAAGTTTGTCCTGGCCAGCGGCAAAAAGATGATCACCGGTTAGGTCTGGCCTGGCCACGGGTGCCGGCATTGAGAAGTAAGGCGCCGCAGGCTGGCAGCAGGAGGCTGACAAAGGGCAGGATCAGCGTTACCACGAAATAGAGGGGAATGTAGCCATACTGAACGTGTGGCAATACGGCGGACAACCGGGCAAAGGCCGAGTACCAGATCTGGATGGTAAAATCGAAGGCATCAGGTGTGGTGTAGCCGTTGGCGATCCCTTTGACGATCACCAGGGCGCTGATGATTCCGGGCAACTGAGCCAGGGCGCCTGCTGCTGCTGCCTGGAGAACAGGCCTTTCCGCAATTCTGGCGGCACCCAGCCAGCCGAGCCATACATGGACGATAACGAACAACAGCGGCCAAAGGATGGCCAGACCACTGCTGAACAACACCAGGGGAGTCAGGGCGATGGAAAGAAGCTGGGCCATGTATAGGTAGCCGACCAGCTGCCAGAATAATTTATGCTGTTCCACGGTATCGCCTGCCTCAGTTAGGGGTAAAAAAACCGTACTATGAAATTATATTATATTTTGCTTCTATAAAGGAGGACTGGAGTTGAGTTTGAGGGATAAGCCGGGGAATAAATTTGTGATCACCCGATTGGGGGGATCCGCCCTCCGGTAAGCGGCATTCATATAGTGGCCATGGGGGATGTCGGGGGGGGCAATCTCCTGATCGTGTTTATCTGGTCGCTGGGAGAATGTTGATCCGAATTAATTTTCGTGCCATAGGGGCGCGCCGAAAGACTCGCCGATGCCGGCCGCCAATGCCTCGGCC